>JAFUSC010000138.1 GCA_017467705.1 Prevotella sp.
CCGTGCTGTTGCTCCTGTTGCTGAGCGTCAGCATGCAGGCACAGACACAGCGTTTCTACAATCTCACGGCCAAGGACGTGAAGATTGACACGCTGCTGCCCCGATTCACATGCGACTTTGAACTGCCGACTGACTATGCCGACTCCATCTATCAGGCAGAGATAGCCTATCCGGAATTTATCACCATGACCCGTGCTGACATCAAGCGTTATGAGGCCATCAGCGGACAGCCGTTGCCGGCCCTGCCCGCCATTGAACAGAACGTGAGCATTGACCGCAAACGCGCCCGGCTGAATGTCACCTTCGTGCCGTTGGTCTTCCGCGACGGCCGTTACCAGAAGCTCGTCAGCTTCCAGATAAAGGTAACACCCACCCCAACCCCTCCCGAGGGGAGGGGCTTGGATACACCAAGTGCAAGAGCTCCCTTCCGTGCTAATGGGATGGCAGCTGCCTCTGTGCTGGCTTCGGGCCATTGGGTGAAGATCCGTGTGCCGGCGTCGGGGCTCTGTCCGCTGACCGACGACCTCATTCGCACAGCTGGATTCAGCAATATCAACCGCGTAAAAGTCTACGGCTACGGCGGCGCCCTGCAACCGGAAAAGCTCTACAGCAGCTACATAGCTGAGACCGACGACTTGCAAGAGGTGCCCACCTGCACCGTCAACGGACGCAGGGTGTTCTGGGCACAGGGGCCCGTGTCGTGGAATGGCAGCACGCGCGTGCGCAATCCCTACTCACAATACGGCTATTACTTCCTCACCGAGAGCGACGGTGAGCCGCTGACCATGGACGAACAGGCTCTGCGGCAGCTCTATCTGGACTCCGGCGAGGCCGACAACACGCTCTACGAGACCGACAACTACGCATGGTATCACTCAGGCCGTAACCTCTACGACGCCCAGCTTTACACCATAGGACAGGCCAAGGAATACACGCTCACGCTGCCGGCAGGTGCCACCAGCGGCACGCTGACCGTGGTGCTGTCGGCTTACGACACACAGAAACAGACGAAAGCAACCGTAGCCCTCAACGGCGAAACCTGCGGAACACTGACCATGGATAAGTGTTCCACTTACTCGCACGCCAACGTCACCACACAGACCTTCACGGTGAGCAACCTGCAAGCCACGAACAAAGTGCGCATCACGCAGACCAGCGGCGGCGAAATGCGGCTCGACTACATCAGCCTGCACGCCGACCAGCGGCCCACCGGTGCAGACATGGCATCACTGCCCACGGTGACAGCCGAGGTGGTGGGCACCATAGCCAATCAGAATCACCACGCTGACGAGGCGGCCGACATGATCATCGTCATTCCGGCCAGCCGCAAACTACAGGCTCAGGCCGAGCGTCTGCAGGCGTTGCACGTGGCCAAGGACAGCCTGCGCGTACGCATCATTCCCGCCGACGAGCTCTACAATGAGTTCTCCAGCGGCACACCTGACGCCAACGCCTGCCGTCGTTATCTGCGCATGCTCTACGAACGGGCCGCGTCTGACGCCGACATGCCGCGCTTCCTCGTGCTCTTCGGCGACGGAGCATGGGACAACCGCATGCTGTCTTCCGACTGGAAGAACTATTCGCCTGACGACTTCCTGCTTTGCCACGAGAGCGAGAACTCCATCAGCGCCACGCAAAGCTACGTGACCGACGACTATTTCTGCATGCTCGACGACGGCGAGGGCGGCGACTTGGTCAACAGCGACCGTGCCGACGTGGCCGTGGGCCGGTTCCCCGTGCGCACAGAGGCAGAGGCGAAAATCCTGATGGACAAACTGGAGGACTACGTCAACAACCGCTATGCCGGCAGCTGGCAGAACGAGATATGCATCATGGGCGACGACGGTAATAACAACATGCACATGGAAGACGCCGACATCATTGCACAGCTCGTGGAGAAACAGCATCCGGGCTATCAGGTCAAGCGCGTCATGTGGGATGCCTACACACGCACCACCACGGCCACCGGTAACCGCTATCCCGACGTCACACGGCTCCTCAAGCAACAGATGCAGCAGGGCGCGCTCATCATGAACTACAGCGGTCACGGTGCTGCCAATGCCTTCTCGCACGAATACGTGCTGCGCATCAACGACTTCGCCGACGGTTCGTCCAACCGTCTGCCGCTGTGGGTGACGGCTTCGTGCGACATCATGCCCTTCGACGGACAGGAAGACAACATTGGCGAGACGGCCATGTTCAACCGCCACGGCGGTGCCATCGCCTTCCTTGGCACCACACGCACCGTCTATGCCAACTATAACAGCTCACTCAATCAGGCTTTCATGAAAGAGGTGCTGAACCATATTCCCGTGGGCGAAGCCATACGCCTCGCCAAGAACGCACTGATTACGTCCAAGCAGGATCAGACGGTCAACAAGCTGCACTTCGTGTTATTAGGCGACCCGGCACTGAAACTGGCCACGCCGACGCTGTCTGCCGTGGTCGACGACATCAACGGTGCCGACGTCAACAGCGGGAACGCCCTGACGCTGAAAGCCGGAACGACGGTCACCGTGCGTGGCCACATAGAGAAAGGCGGCACCCGGCAGACTGACTTCAACGGCGTGATGACCGCCACCGTGCGCGACGCTGAAGAAGAGATTGTCTGTCACCTCAACGACACCAGCGAGGACATGGGCGCAACGCAGGCGTTTGTCTATCACGACCGCACGAAAACACTCTATCAAGGCAGTGACAGCGTACAGAACGGCATGTTCGCTTTCCAGTTCATCGTGCCGCAGGACATCAGCTACAGTGCAGACAACGGCCTCATCAACGTCTACGCCCTGAACAACGGCGGCGACCTGCGCGCCCACGGCATCTGTGACCACTTCCGTCTCGGTGCGGCTGACATGGTGAAACGCGACTCCGTCGGGCCGAAGATTTACTGTTACCTCAACTCCGACACCTTCGTCAACGGCGGCAAGGTGAACACCACGCCCTACTTCGTAGCCACCATCAGCGACGACGACGGCATCAACGCCACAGGCAACAGCATCGGACACGACCTGGAACTCATCATCGACGGCGAGACAGCACGCACTTACGTGCTCAATGACTACTTCCAGTACGACTTCGGCAGCTTCACCAACGGCACCGTGGGCTACAGCATCCCGGCACTCGACTATGGCAAGCACCGCCTGACGTTCCGTGCGTGGGACACGCAGAACAACTCCACCACGGCACAGCTCGATTTTGAAGTGGCCGAAGGTCTTGAACCCGTATTCTTCGACGTAGAGTGCACGCGCAACCCCGCGACCACCACCACCTCGTTCCGCATCCTACACGACCGCACAGGCAGTCAGATGGACTTCATCCTCGACGTCTTCGACATGAGTGGACGCCACATCTGGCAGCATGCAGAGAGCGGCGTACCCACCGACAACACCTACACCATCGACTGGAACCTGACGCAAGGCAGCGGCAGCCGCATCTCCACCGGCGTCTACCTCTACCGCATCCGCATCAGCAGCGACGGCTCCGACTACGCATCAAAAGCCAAGAAAATCATCGTCATCAACAGCAAGTAAGACAAGAAAAGGCTCCATGTAGAGACCCTTGTCAATAGAGCAGTCCGAAAAGCCAAAGGGGAATTTTCTTGTCGTGCCCGATGTCAATGCCATCGCTGACGACAAAACTGTCTTCTAAGCCCTTTATCTGTTTGAAGCCTTTACTCTTTCCTCCCACTTCGAAGAGCCATTTGCCGTCCACGAGCAAGTCTCCTTGGTTCGGCATTGAAAGTTTGTGACCAACTCCAACCTGTGAAGCAAAAAAAGTCTCCCGCATAGTCCCATTTTCTACATGTGGAGTCAGGCAATGCATCAAGCTGGTATTATAAAACAATACCTTTTCTGGCTTTGTCAGCATGTTCATACCGCTGTCGGCACCATAAAGCCGGCGCACCAATGCGGCCTTATCCATCAGGTCGATAAGCTTCAGTACGTTGTTACGCGAAGCTTGAAGCGTAACACAGAGCCCGGAGATATTCAACGTATAAGGTGAACTCTCTGCCAATACCGCCAACAACTGCTTAGCCTTATAAACAGAGTCGTACTCAATATTGCCTACCGAGGGAATCTCACTGGTAACAATGGTTTCTATCACCTGTTGTAAGCGATCGAAAAATCCGTCGCCTTCTTCACGGTAGAAAGGATAATAGCCTGTCTCAATATATTTCTCGAAATGCTGCAGCACCTTCACCTTGGATGTGATGAGTGATGCCTGCATGAAATGGTCATTCAAGATGGTCTCCAACGAAAGTACCGGCAATTCGGCCACCTGCTCTAACTGTAGGTATTCCCTGAACGACAAACCTTCAAGAGTGTACTGCCTGTGTCGACGCGAGAGATCACCCATTAGCGACTCCTCCAGTTTCAGCATCGAAGAACCCGTCACCACGATATGCAGCTGGGGATAGGAATCGTAGATATTCTTGATTTCCTGCTGCCATCCTTTGTATTTGTGCACCTCGTCCAGAAACAGATGGGTACCACCATGTGTATAGTGATACTCCGCCAAGTCGAGAACCGTGTGGCTGGCAAACCAAATATGGTCAAGAGATGCGTACAGAGCCTTCTGTTTATCTTCAAAGGTACGCAGAATATGCTGCAGAAGCATTGTCGTTTTACCGACGCCCTTGGCCCCTTTAATCACAATGAGCCTGTTATCCCAGTTTATCTTCTCATAGAGATATCTGGTAAAACCCAAATCCGTTTCGGCCAGCAGACGGCCATAAGTCTTAAATAGTCTATCCATTTCGCGCACTTTTGCATGCAAAGTTACATATTTTACTTTGAAAAAGCAAATATACGCACCGTTTTTTACTTTCAAAAGTTAAATTTGTCAAAAAAAAAAAATCATCGTCATCAACAGCAAGTAAGACATTACCGAGGCCGGGTAATCCCGTTACCCAGCCTCAGTAACCACATTACCCAGCCCCAGCAACCACATTACCCGGGCTCAGTAATGGCGTTACCTGGTGTGCCTACATTTTCACAAGCCGTAAAAATGTTTTTCTGTCAACATTGCATGCATTAAAAAAATGCTTCTTTACTTCGCAGACGATGGTCGTTTGACTTGAAAACAAAGGTTGTTTGACTTGCAAACAAACATCGTTTGCACCCCCAAACGATGATTGTTTCAAACCCAAACAACCATCGTTTACTCATGACATGGAAAATTTAACACAACTGCGTGCAAATAGTTCTCTGAAAATTTGGATTTGCCTTCATTTTTTTGTATCTTTGCATTTGGTTTTTCTGCTTATGTAAAGTGTGAAGATATGACAAACGAGATAGATAAATTTGACTTGACCTATGCCTCTGTTGTCCAAACCATTAAGGAAGCCATCCAACGTAGTCAGGCACGGGCACTTCATTTAATGAATGGTGAAGTACTATCGTTGTATTACGGCATTGGACGATATATCTCAGATAATTCCAGAAATCACTTTTGGGGTACCAGTGCCTTGGCGCAAATAAGCAGTCAGCTACAAAAAGAAATGCCGGGACTTAAAGGCTACAGTGAAACAAGCCTGAAAGATATGCGTACGTTCTATGAGGAATGGCGCCCATATATAAATCGTCAGCCATTGGCTGACGATTTATCCGCAGGATTACAAATACCAGCTATAACAGACATTAAAATTGACGAAAACCTCATGCTTCGTGAAATTCGTCAGCCAATGGCTGACGAATTGAATTGGACGGAATTTACTCAAGTTCCCTTTACCCACCACGTGATGATTCTGCGTAAGGAGAAATCATTTGAGGGACGTGCGTTTTATATCCATCAATGTGCCTTGCATTGTTGGAACAAATATGTGCTCCGCGACCATTTGAAAGACAACCTCTATAAAGATTATGCACATCTGCCCAACAACTTCACGGAAACCATTCCTGACCAACGACTGGCTGTCCGTGTGATGAAAGCCTTTAAAGAGGAATACCTGCTTGACTTTATAAATGCGGAAGACATCTATACTGAGGCAGAAGACCGAAATGAGCCTGTACTCAACAAAAGGATTGTTGCCAACATTCGTGACTTTATTCTCCGTTTTGGCCAAGACTTTATGTTTATCCGTGAGCAATTTCGCGTAATTATAGGCGACGAAGAGAAATTTATAGATTTACTCTTCTTCAATCGCCAACTGAACGCCTTGGTCGCCGTGGAATTGAAAGATACTCGTTTTCAGCCATCACACCTTGGTCAACTCAGCTTTTATCTCTCCGCTCTTGATAGAAATGTCAGGAAACCTCACGAGAATCCTCCTATAGGTCTTGTATTGTGCCGTGAGTACGATCGCATGGTTGTTGAGGTAGCCATCAGCGATTATACGAAACCCATGGGCGTTGCCACGTTTCAATTGGGGAAAAATGCTCCAGATAATCTAACAAAGGTCCTCCCTCCAGCCGAAGAACTATCGAAGTGTCTGGATTTGTCAGATGAACAAAAAAAATGACGCTTGTGACAGTAAAAACCTAAAAAAGTCTCCTGCGTACGTGCGCGCATATACGTACGCGAGAAATTTTATTATATTCTGTCATATCCGTCATATCTGTCATCTATAAATGTTATTTTTCCATCAACAATGCTTTTTTTCAAGGAAAAGTTGTAACTTTGTACTCGTTATTTGACAATTCTATAGGGCACCTGAAACAATGAGAATATGACAAGAGAACAACGAACAGCGACTGCACGAATTATCAGCTCTAAGCTACTTCTTAGCTTACCCATGATTATGCCTAGAGTATGGTAAGAACGAGAGAAGGACGAGATTAGTAGATTACTGAAGGCTAATGGAAGAAGTAAGATGTGAAATAAGGACGGAATAAAAACGTTATAATGATATATGGCAAAGAACGAGAATAACGAATTAGTGAACAGGGATCATGCGTTCTTGATTTATCAGGACGATAACGGAATCGCACGGGTGAACGTGAGGTTCGAGGGTGAGGACGTGTGGTTGACGCAAGAACAGATGATGGAACTGTTTGATGCGTCGCAGCAGGACGTGAGCTATCACATCGGGCAGATTTACGAAGAGGACGAGCAAGACCCAAAACGAACTCACAAAAAATTTTTGTTAGTTCGGCAAGAGGGGTCTCGTAGCGTCAGACGACAGATAAGCCACTACAATCTGGATATGATTATTGCCGTGGGCTATCGTGTGAAGTCGCAGGTGGCTACTCGCTTCCGCCAATGGGCCACGGCTCATCTGCGTGAGTTTATCCAGAAAGGATTCGTACTGGATGATGAACGATTGAAGGGGAATCGTAACCGCTACTTCAGGGAACTGCTACAGCGCATCCGCGACATCCGCAGTAGTGAGCGCAACCTGTATCAGCAGGTGACGGACATCTTCATCACTAGCATCGACTATGATCCTAACGCGAATCTAACCCGTCAATTCTTCGCTACGGTGCAGAATAAATTGCACTATGCGGCGCATCAGCATACAGCGGCGGAAGTGATCTACGAGCGCGTGGATGCAGAGAAGCCAATGGTAGGAATGACGAACTTCAAGGGCAACTACATCACGAAAGAGGATGTGCAGATAGCCAAGAACTACCTGACGGAAGAGGAACTGACTTATCTGAACTTGTTGGTATCTCAGTACTTAGATTTTGCTGAGATTCAGGCTTTACAACAGCTGCCCATGAGAATGGTGGAATGGATAGAGAAACTGGATGAGTTGATGAAACTATCTGGAAGGCAGTTGTTGGTAGGTAAGGGCACCATCAGTCACGAGGAAGCAAAGCAGAAGGCCATCGCTGAGTTTGAGAAATACCGCAAGATGGAGATGTTGCAGTACGAAAGCGACTACGACCGGGCTATCAGGGAACTGATAGACAAGGAGAACGAAGCGAACAAAAGAAAGTGATAATTGTGCTTCTTTATTTGTGATTTCTCCGCAAGCCTTGCGGTTTTAATTTGTTTGGTAGTGAAAAGAATTCCGAGTATCTTTGTACTCAAAAAAAGAATAACCCTAAAAGACAAAACGAACATGGCGACATTTTTAAGCATTATAAGCATTGCTGCTGCCATCTCTATCGTACATTGGCTCAAGGAATGGTGGGAGAACAAGGAAGACGAAAGGGAGATGGAGGCAATCAGGCTGCGGAACGAAGCGGACAATTCAAAATCAACAGAGATGGATACACAAAAGCAGCCAACGGCATTGGACCAGCTGGCGACAAGGGAGCTGGCCAAGCAGGTGTTGAAAACAATGGGATGTAGGTTTCAGGAGAAAGATGAGCTTACCCTTGTGTTTGAATACCAAGGCATCACTTTTTTCATGGAGGTGGTTAATGACTGCCTGTTTGTCAACCTGATCTGGCCGTGGTGTCACAGCATCAGTATGTTCGACATTGACGAGATTGCCCGAGTACAGAAGGTGATTAACGAAATCAACTCCAGAAGTTCATGTACCATCTTCCACTCGCTGAATCAGGAAACGGATGAGGTGGCCGTACATGTCAGAAAGAATTTTATATTCGCTCCACAGATTCCCCAACTGGAAGAATACCTGTCAAGCATCTTAAGAACCTTCTTTGCTGCCGTAAGGGAGCTGGACGTGGAGATTGAGAAGGCAAGGCTGAAAGAGTGCGAGGCATGAGCCTATCGCTTCGGGCTGTGCGTTCCTTCCTCCAGAAAAATACACTCGCAATGCAATAAAAGGCATTTTATGGAGTTATTAATAGAAATGCCTTATAAGTAAAAACGAGTAGTATGATGAAGAAATATAGGTTTTTCAGAGGTTGGCTTACGCTTGCGCTCTTGCTGTTGTCCATGACGGGCATGGCACAGGACAAGCTCAACCAGTTCAATGCCGTAGAGCATGCCGTCATCTCGCAGATGATAGCCCCCGATGCCCGTGCCGCCGGTATGGGTGACGTCGGTGCAGCCACTGACCCTGACGTCAATTCACAGTATTGGAACCCGGCCAAGTATCCGTTCTGCATCAGCCGTGCCGGCATCTCGCTGAACTACACGCCGTGGCTGCGCAAGCTGGTGAGCGACATTGACCTGGCCTACGTGGCCGGCTACTATCGCATCGGCGACTACTCAGCCGTCAGCGGTTCCGTGCGTTACTTCTCGTTGGGTGAGGTGATGACGTCGATGGACGACAACGCCATGACCGTCAAGCCTTACGAGATGTCCATTGACGCCGCCTACTCCATCATGCTCAGTGAGAAGTTCTCCATGGCAGCAGCCCTGCGCTGGATATACAGCGACCTGCGCTATGACTACACCGAGGATGCTTCGCCAGCATCGGCCTTTGCCGCTGACCTGGCGTTCTATTACAACACCTACTTTGTCATGGGACAGCGTGAGTGCCAACTGGGATTGGGTCTCAACCTGAGCAACATCGGTAGTAAGATTTCCTATTTCGGTGACGACCGCTCGCAGTTCCTGCCCGCCAACATGCGTCTCGGTGCTTCGCTGATGGTGCCTGTTGACGAGTATAACCGTTTCTCCATTGCGGCCGATGCCAACAAACTGCTGGTGCCCACCGTACCCAAGCAGTTGGACGGCGAGGATAACGCCACCTATCAGCAGCGCGTCATCGAGGAATACAGTGACGTGAGCAGCATCAGCGGTATCTTCAAGAGCTTCAACGATGCCCCGGGCGGTTTCAAAGAGGAACTGGAAGAGGTGCAGTGGAGCGTCGGTGCCGAGTATGTCTACCACGACCAGTTCTCGCTGCGTGCAGGTTATCACCACGAGTCGGAGAACAAGGGTAACCGTAAGTACTTCACCGTCGGCGGTGGTTTCCGCATGAACGTCTTTTCACTTGATGTCGGTTACGTCATCTCCACCGCCAAGAGCAACCCGCTCGACCAGACGTTGCGTTTCTCGCTGGCCTTCGACATGGACGGAATCAAGGACCTGTTTAAATAGTTCATAAACGACAACCCCAAGAACCCACCCCAACCCCTCCCGAGGGGAGGGGCTTAGATAGCTAAAAGGCTCCAGAATATATAGATGAAATACAGATATTACACTACTGATGCTTCAACATATCAGCTGTTGATAGAAAGAGCACGTGAGCTTAGAAAGAATCCCACCGAGGCAGAAATGGTTTTGTGGGAGTATCTCAAGGACAATCAGCTCGGTGTTCATTTTCGTCGTCAACATCCTGTCTTCGGCTATATACCGGATTTCGTCAGTATCAAGAATAAACTGATTATTGAGGTTGATGGTGGCTATCATCTTGAAGGAGAACAGCCGGAAAAAGATGCAGAGCGTACAAAGGCATTGAATGAAGATGGTTTTGTTGTATTACGTTTCTCCAACGAAGAGGTGATTGGCAACATCGATGGTGTGTTAGAGGAAATATCTGATCAATTAGAAGACTCACCGATAGAGTATTCAAGCCCCTCCCCTCGGGAGGGGTTGGGGTGGGTTATCGGTATGGGCTACGACGTTCATCGGTTGGTGGAAGGTCGTGAGCTATGGATAGGAGGCATTAAGATTGAACATTCCTTAGGGCTGCTGGGCCACAGCGATGCTGACGTGCTGATACATGCTATCTGCGATGCCATGCTGGGGGCAGCTAACATGCGCGACATCGGCTATCATTGGCCTGACACCAGCGACGACACGCTCGGCATGGACAGCAAGATTATCCTGCGTCGCACCATAGAGCTGATAGCTACGAAGGGCTATCATCTGGTGAACATCGACGCGACCATCTGCGCCGAACGCCCGAAGATGAACCCGCACATTCCGCAGATGCAGCAATGCATGGCCGACGTCATCGGCTGCGACCCCGACTGCATTTCCATCAAAGCAACTACCACTGAGCGGCTCGGTTTCACCGGACGCGAAGAAGGCATCAGCGCCTACGCCGTGGCACTGCTGGCAAAAGACTAGATAAACTAGATATACTAGAATGGCTAGAACATCTAGCCGGGTTAGCCCTTGATTTACGATTTTGCAAAACCAAGCGTGAGCACACTGATGCGCAGGCCCCCCACCCGTTGCAGGGCATGGGCACAGGCGCAGACGGTGGCGCCCGTGGTCAGCACATCGTCAATAAGCACCACGTGCTTGCCACGCAACGCATCGGCATCGCACAGTTCAAAGAGCCCGTCAACATTCTCCATGCGTTCCCAACGGTCAAGGCGTGTCTGGCTACGCTCAAACTTCTCACGGGCAATCACCCCCTCCACCACGCTGATTCCTGTCACCTCACTGACGCCACGGGCCAACATCAGGCACTGGTTGTAGCCGCGTTGCCGCTGTCGGCTGCGCGCCAACGGCACGGGAATCAGCACATCAACATCATTGAAAAAGCCACTCTCAGCCAGTTCGCTCCCCATCAGCCGCCCCATGGCAACACCTACTTCAGGCTGGTCATTGTATTTCAGGGCCTCCACGATGCGGGCCGTCTGCGTGCCCGGCGCATAATAGAAGAGGGCCGTGGCGCGCTCCACGGGCATCAGTCCCCACAGCAGGCGGGCCATGGGATTATCTTCTGCATGACGGTGAAAGCCCGTGCGCGGCAGGTGAAGATTGCAGACGGAGCACAGACAGTCTTCGCCCACGGCGAGCCGATTGCCACAGGCCACACACGCCCGCGGTGCAATGAGGTCAGTCAGACGGCTCAGAAAACTAATCTTCATCGGCATCGGCAGGAAAATCGTCGTCAGCCACGTCGAGGCACTGACGTATGAGGTCATACGTAAAGCCACGCCCCAAGGCAAAGCGGATGAGTTTCTGGGTAATCAGTGATGAGCGAGAGGTGAGGGCAGAAGACTGACTGCGCGTCGTCCGTTCCAGCTCTTTCTGCTTCTGCTGCAACAGTGGACACAGCACGCTGAGATATTCCTCACTGTCCACCTCGTCAAGCACTTGACGCCGCAGGTCGTCGTCAATATGCTTCTGCCACAGTGCCTGCTCCACCTTGCGGCGTCCCCACTTGTTATAACGTATCTTGTCCTTGACGAACGCCCGTGCAAAGCGCTCATCATCCACGTAACGGTCTTTCACCAGCCGTTGCATGATGCGGGCCTGCGCCTCATCATCCACCTGCCATTGGCGCATCTTTTCCAGCATCTCCCACTGGCAGTGCTCACCCTGTGCACACAGGGCTGACAAACGCAGCAATGCTTCCTGTTCGGTTATCTGTTTCATCTGCTTGCTAATACAAACCGGTTCTTTTCATACGCATCACAATAGAGCTGCACATCGGCGTAGCCTTGCTCCCTGAACAGTTGCACGGTCGCATCGCCCAATTGTGCATTGATTTCCATCAGCAGCTGACCGTCAGTCTTCAGCGCACGGAAGGCATAACGGCCAATGGCCCGATAAAACAGCAGCGGGTCATCGTCGGGCACAAACAGTGCCATGGCCGGCTCATAGTCCAGCACATTGCTGGCCATCTGCGACCGCTCCTGCTCACAGACATAGGGCGGATTACTGACTATGATGTCCCATCGCTGCACATCGTCAGGCGGATTCAGTGCGTCCTGCTGTAAGAAAGTGACGTCAGCCCCCAACCGTGCAGCATTGATGCGGGCCACGCGCAGCGCCTCTTCTGACAAGTCCCAGCCCACCACCTCCACGGGTCGGGGCACAAGGTCCAAGGCCATGGTACAGGCAATGCAGCCCGACCCAGTGCCGATGTCGAGGATGTGGCCCTCACGCGGCGTCACCCCCCACCAGCTGCTGACAGATTCACACATCCATTGGGTCTCCGGACGGGGAATCAGCACATGCCGGTTGACGCTGAACTTCCGTTTGCAGAACTCCGCCTCACCCAACACATACTGCACCGGCTCTGCCCGTTCCAACCGTGCCATCAGCAGCTCCAACTCCTGCTGCTCAGTGGCGTTCAGCTGTTCCGCACGGCCGAAGAAGATGTCTGTGCTGCTGAAGCCAAACCGTTCCTCCAGCACCATGCGCACAATAGCACGTGCTTCACCGTCGTCATAGAGCGGCGTCAACCGCCGCCATAACCCTGCGAAAGACCATGCGTTTTCTTGTTTCATCGTTGCAAAGGTACTAAATAATTAAGAATTAATAATTAAGAATTAAGAATTATTTTGTACCTTTGCACCCATGAGTCAACAACAGATAGACGAACTATACATGCGGCGGTGCCTGCAACTGGCGGCCAACGGACTGATGGGGGCACGCCCGAATCCCATGGTGGGAGCTGTTATCGTTGCTCCAAAAACCTCAAATCTCAAATCTCAAACCTCAAACCTCAAATCTCAAACCTCAAATCTCAAATCTCAAACCATCATCGGTGAGGGCTATCACGTGCGCTGTGGGGAGGGGCATGCCGAGGTGAACGCCTTTGCATCCGTGCGGCCTGAGGACGAGCCGCTGCTGAAGGACGCCACCATCTACGTGTCACTGGAACCCTGTTCGCACTACGGCAAGACGCCCCCCTGCGCCGACCTCATCATCCGCAAGGGCGTGCGGCGCGTCGTCGTCGGCACCGTCGACCCCTTTGCCGAGGTGCAGGGCCGCGGCATCGAGAAGCTGCGCCGGGCCGGTATTGATGTCACCGTGGGCGTGCTGGCCGACGAGTGCGAATGGCTCAACCGCCGTTTCTTCACGTTCCACCGTGAGCACCGCCCCTACATCATCATGAAGTGGGCGCAGTCTGCCGACGGTTTCATTGACCGTGACTACAAGACCGTGCAGATTTCCAATGTGGAGACGCAACGGCTGTCACACCAGCTGCGCGCCGAGGAGGATGCCATACTCGTGGGCCGCACCACCTACGACCGCGACCACCCGCAGCTCACCGTGCGCCACTGGACCGGTCCTGACCCGAAACGCATTGTGCTGACACACGACCGACCGTTGCCACAGCTCATGCAAGACCTCTATCTGCACGGCATACAGTCACTCATCGTCGAAGGCGGTGCACGGACGCATCAGTCTTTCTTCGACGCCCAGCTGTGGGACGAGCTGCGCGTAGAGACGGCGCCCATGGTCTTCGGCAGCGGCACCCGTGCTGCCACGATTCCGGCCTGCGCCCAGCTGCTGAGCAGCCACACCTACGGACAGAACCAATACGCCATCTACCGCCGCACGTCTAACGACTGACGCCTCGCGCGCGCATATATATAAAAAGGTACGCGCGCACGTATACCCCTAACTCGCATCGGAAACTGCCGAGAATGATGCCGTTTTACCACGCAAGCAGACTATTTTTCATGTGCGACAGCAAATTTTTCACGTTTCGCTCTTTGCTTTTCACTTTTTTTTCTTACCTTTGCAGCGGTTTACACGAAAGCCACGGGCCGCGATGGTGGAATGGTAGACACGAGGGACTTAAAATCCCTTGGCCAGGAATGGCTGTGCGGGTTCGAGTCCCGCTCGCGGCACTTGCATTTGCAAGAATGACGCCAAAGCGGACGTCAATGTCCCGCTCGCGGCACTTGCTTTTGCAAGAATGACGCCAAAGCGGACGTCAACGTCCCGCTCGCGGCACTTATAACGTTCTGCGCCGTTCAGATTTCCTGTCTGAACGGCGCAGAATCTTTATTGTCAGCCTTCAGGATTCCACTGTTCCACAAAGACCTTGGTAACAATCCCTTTCCGGGAAACATAATAAATCCGTGGTATTACCGACGTAGCAAAGAGCTCATAGACACGTCGGTCCGCTTGGGCAGAGTAAGGTATCTGCAACTGGTTGGCAGCCCAAAAAGCAGCAACCTTATCCTCTTCTTCGGCCCGGCTGATGGCCACCATCTGGAAGCCAGCCTCACCGCGGTGCTGCAAGTAGTACTCATTCAGCCGCGGCAGCTCACGCTGGCAATCAGAACACCACGTGTTAAAGAACACGATGACCGTCTCACCCGTCAGCGCTGCCGTCGAGAACGTGGCAGGCTCTCCCCCACCCTCGTCAGCTGACGGAAGCGTCAGCGCCACAGAAAACGACGGCACACGGTCACCCACCTGCACACGCTCCACCACCTCGTCGTCATCATCACCAATCATGCTACACCCGGCAAACGTCAGGCACAACAGCAGCACAATCATCACCGAGGAAGCTAAACCACTTCCTGCTTTCAACTTATCACTTTCCACTTGTCACTTATTACTTGTCACTTGTCACTTATTACCTCACCATGACCTTAAACGCGCGGCCTCCTGCCTCAATGACGTACACGCCCTTGTGCAGTTGGAACTCTGCGCGCGGTCCGCAGTCAGTCTCGTTGTAGCTCACCTGTCCGCCCAGCGTCACGGCACGCACGGTGCCCAGTGCCTCTGTAGACGTCACCGTCACCACACCGCCGCGCACACTGATGATGATCTGGTCATCCACATCGCGGTCCATGCTGCCCAGCGAAGCATTGCTCGTCAGGAAGTAACGCCCGTAGTCGTTCGGCTGCACGCTGACCGTGCTGCCATCACTGACTGACGTCGTCTCACCCGTCACTGCGTCGAAGACATACAGCTCGTCCGTCTCGTCAGCGGCACCGTCGGTTCCGCCTCGCGTCGGGAGAGACTGCGGCAGACTTAACGTCACCTCCACCGCTTCGTCGCTGCTGCACGTCACACCGAAGCAGACCGTCTCCAACGTCGGCAGCTGGTTGATGCTCACCGCCCTGCCGTCAGCCACGGTGTAGACCATCGGCACATCCTCCAGGTTCGCGTCAAACAGCGTCTCCACGTCTTCACGCTCCACGAAGTCAGCCTCAGCCTCCTCGCTCAGCATCACCTGTGCAACAGACGTGCCATGACCATTAGCCGCACTCAGCATGACAAAGTCACGTGAAGGAGCCAGATCAGGAACATTGCCGTCAATCATCATAGAGTTGTCGAAGTTGACACCTTTGCTACGGTCAGTGGTCTTAACAAAGAATGATGTCATCGGTTTAATCTTTCCTGTTGACAATCCAACGGCAGGATTACCATCCACAGCCCAATATTCGCCAGTCAGATGTGTATTCTTTGCAAAGAACGTTGCCATATCGATGGATGACACGTAAGGATTACCCACCAGATAATATTCATTATAGGCATTTACGTTCTCCTCGTCTAAGGGCATTGCGGTCATCGTGGCCTTGTTGTCATAGTCATCAGTCACAAAACGTCCGTACACACCATCACCCTTGGTCGTTGTAGCCGTCACCGTGCCTGCTGCATCCTTATAATCATAATAAGTATAGCTCTCGTTAGCCTTCGGCAGCCGGAACAACACTTGCTCACCGACAGCCCCGTCCTTCTTGTGGGCACGGAGTGCGAAGCCCTGCAGGTCGGTGTACTTCACTGCCATGTCATTATAGGTGTGCGTCCACTGTGCAAAAACAGTGCTGACGGCATCGCCAAACTTCAGGTTTGCCGAATACTGAGTAGCCCGCGGATCAGTTGTCTCCGTATAAATCTTACCACCGTCCTCACTGTGGTCCCACGAGCGCTGATAGACAGGATAGTTAGTGCGGCTATAGGTTGTCGTGTTGAACGAGATGGGTTGGAAAGCCTCCGTCACCTGTCTGCCTGTCACGGTTGAAGGCGTTGGCAGGCTATAGTCAGTTATCGCAGTAGCAGGCAGGAACATGTCACCGGCATACGTTCCCTTCAGCGGAGCTGAAAGCAGGTACCACTTGTTGCGCTCCATTTCCTTCTCCACCCACGCTTTCTTATAAGTCAGACGCTGCTGGTTTATCAGCTCTGCATTGGGTTTGAAGTAGATTTCCTTACAAATGTTACCATAGAACTTCTCGCAGTCATAAATATTGGCATCGCCTGCTCCGACTAACGTAACACCATCTGCCTTGTAATGTCCCTGACACTCCGTCTGATGGTCACTGCTGTCATAGCTGTAACGCACCAGCATGTCATACTTGATATTGACAGTAGCATCACTCGTTCCGTACTTCGGGCTGGTGTCTGTACCCAGATCACCGGCAAGAAGTATTCCGCCCGTATAGTCAGAGCCGGGATAAGCTGTAATATCCATGTTGATAAGGCTCGGCGCACGGCTGCCTGCAGGCAGTGTCACGTAGCTGAACTTCATCGGCACATAGGTGTTAGGCACTGTCGTCAAGCCGCTGTTGATGTCTGCATTATTCTTGTAAATGCCATCCTGCGCAGTCGTTGCAGTGTTCTGAGTGCCATCAGCACTCTTGTAAAGCTCTGCCCGCGTTGAGCGTTGCCAGTTGGCATCATTGTTCCAGTTGGCATTATAGTAGGTAGCATCAATGGCACGAGGATTCCATGTCACGAACTCAGGCACCACCTTAATCACCAGATAGATGTCATCCTGACAGCGTCCAGCATTACCTGCATCACGAGTGTCAAAATAAGTAGTTGCGACCTCATATTCATATCCCTCATGGAATTCAATGGCACAGTTTGTTCCCGAAAGGTCGAGCGTCAGATACATGTGGGCAGCATCCACAACAGCATCAGCACTGGGGTCATCCGGGTTAACAATCTTGGCAAACCTGGTACCGACCGTCGTCAGCGTCGGGTCTGTTGTCTGGGGCGTTGTCGGGTCTGTTATCTTGTCAACGGCCGAGACGGTCAGATAGTCTCCGTCAAAGCTCAGCGTATTTGCTGTTGACTTGTCTCTGTCTTTATACAGACGGATGGGGATATGCAGTTTATAGCCTCCCTCACGGAGATGCTTCAGCTGCTCCAAGCCAAGACGAAGCACACGCTTGGTGTAGGTCGGTGGATAAACCACATCGCTAAAGCCTAACTCCAGCTCAGGTGAGCTTCCTTTCAGGCTGAATGTTACCTCAAAGGGAGAGCAGACAGCAGTTGAGCCACTTGAAATAGTGACGCTCTGCTCCACAGGCAGACAGGTTACGGTAAAGTCTGTGGTGCTGAAGGTATGGGTGAACGTCTGCGTGTAATCAAGGCTCAGGATGCCTTCTGTAATAGCATAGCTCAGCAGATTGTAGTTCGTGCTGTTCACAGACGCATAGCCGGCAGCCAGCCCAACTGTAGCTTTATAGGCAGAACTTACGCCACGGTAATGAGCCCAAGCCGTCTTCAGGTCTTCATACTTGTAATCTGTTCCGCCATAGCTGAAGGTCGCGGTCGTTGAATTCCATGTTGCCAGAGGAACAAAAGCGTAGTCATAATGTAAATCAGTAAAGCTCTTAAAGCCGGTCGCCTCTTCAATGTCAGGCACCTTTAGAATCATCTGCACATCTGTCACGGTTGATGCCCCGCCACAGGCTACAAGCAGGTCACCGCCCTCAGCGCCGCCTACACCGTCAGTGTACGTCACATATTGACGCCGGGGAATAAAGAAGTTACTGAACACGGAGCACTTGCTCGTAGCACCGAAATGCAAACCGCCCCAGTAGCTCTCCTTGGAAGCATCAAATGCTTCATGAGGATTATATACGGAGACATAATAGTGTCCACCCTCTTCCAAAGCAGGGAAGTTCCTATTGGCTATCTGGAAGTAAATCGTATTATCTGCGGCCAGATACCATCCGTAGGCATCACTCTCACGAGCAGTTTCTGTCTTCACATCACTTGCCGGATTAAAGTTTGACACCACCTTCGACACGCCATAAGTGAAAGTACCATCATCAGCTATCAGGGTACCTGTGCCGTCATACTGCGGGTACATGCCCACGCCTTTCACCACCGAGCCGTCTTCCTCACGGCAGATGCGCCAGTAAACGGTCTGTTCCGTATCACTCTTACCATAGACATTCTGCAGGCCCTCAGCATCCATGTATACTTTCAGTTTACCCTCCGTCGGGTTCTCACATGAACTGCCCGTCTGCTTCAGCTGTACCTTCGACGTGTTGGTAAACACCTTCAATTCGTCAATGGCAAAGTCTGCACCATTGGTGTCGTTAGCATAGTTAATCACCTCAGCTACAAATTTGGTGATTTTATCATCGAAGGTTGTCGGTATCGTTGACATGCCATAGATTTGATTCCAGACGCCCTTCGTGGCACCCGTTGTTAAAATATCACAAGTATGGAACGCAACCACACGTTGGCGGTTTCCATCACTGTCAATACCCACAATACGTATCAACAACTGGGGCTTAATTTCCTGATGAGTCATATCTGCCACTGCTGCCGTGAAATAGATGGAAGAGCCTCCGCAAAGGTCAGCCCCAAAAGGAATCGTGGCAATGGTGCGTGACTCATTGGATGCATCAGTATACAGGAAAGAACCATACTTTGCATTGTCCGTAACGGTGTGGGTATAGTCGTAAAGTGTAGGGCTTCCCTCTGCCCACCAATAGAATTTGTAGGGGTCTGTGTCCATTTGAGTCGAAATCTTTGTCGTCCCAATAGTCGCGTTTATAGATTTCAGGATGATGTAATCACCATGTTCCGGCGAAACACCTGTGTCCATACCATTCTTTATTGTTGAGGTCAATGGAGGATAGCTGAAGCCATACTGAATGTCATCCCACGGGAAGGGGGTGTAAGTCATGTTATCCGAAGGTCCTGATGGAGCGTCTGACCAATTGGCCGTGCTATAATACTCGGCCTCATGTCCCGTCAGGTTCTCATTCGTATCAGGATTGCCGTCAAAGTCTACGGAACCTGCTAAGAAGTAATGATACTTCATGTACTCATCGGTACGTTCCAAGTTAGCAGGCAACGACAGGTCGGACACAGGAACAGCAGGAGCTTCAATGAAATGCAACTCATAGTGTACCACTGGGGCAAAGTTGCCTGTACCTGCCGCCACATCAAAGATTCCATTGCCGACATAGCCCACCACGTGGAATTTTTTGCCATCAAGTACCTTGGGGCCAGCCTCATCCTTCAGGTTCTTATAGTCCCCTACTGATTCCCCCTTGAACTGGGCAAAGGTGAATGTTGTAATACGGTTTGTCTCTATGTTTCCTATCTTCTTTCTCCAGATGCCTTCATCGTTCTCGAAATAAGCAAACCACTGCGCTTGATCTGCCGACACATAATTGGGAGTTTCTGTAGTACCTATATTTAATATATAGTTAGCAAGGCTGTGCTCATCGAAACGCAGGGCAAATGAGCCCGTCTTACTCGCACCTAACGACACGACGACCTTGCCCTGATCTTCTGCTAATTGGAACATGGTTTTCTCCTTGCTGACAAACAGGTCATGCATGGCAGCATTGTCGGCGCCGGCTTTGATGGCTGTCTCAGCATTGTCCAACAACGTCTTCGAAGCTGTCTGCTTGGCGGCACTCTCGCTGGCCGGATGGATATGGAAGATGTAACGGTTGCTCAGGGTCGGCTCATGAATCAGATAAGAAGTGCCGCTAACCGTAGTAATGCCGTCAGAATACTTACTCACGTCGCAGGCAATGTCAATAGCCTCAGAGAAGTCAGCATCAGCAGTAAATGTCACACCGACATTACCGTGAATAGGACTGGCCGGGATACAAAGGCCGAACAAGCCCCGGTCAGCAGGAGTCAGACTGGTACCCACCTTTGTAAAGGTAAATTTCTTACTGCTGTCTGTTGTCTTGTCCTTCACCTTCGTGTCCGTCTTCCAGTCATACCAGCGGATATAGCCGCGCGGTTCCAGGTTATTACCTGTCGGGGTATCATAATTTTCAAACGGAAGGATCAATTTACGCGTCTCACCCGGCAGAACATAAACATTATACTCCCACGTATGTACGCCCTGACGAATGTCATCCGTAATGTCCTTTGCCTCACCAGTGGTGTTGTCCCAATACTTCTGAGCCTGAGAACCTGCACTGCCTTCAGGTTTCACCCACGGACGCTCCGTAATTCCTTTATAATGCACGAAGGGCAGAGCAGCAAACTCTGTATCTGTCAGAATCAGGTTATAGACATACTTCACCTGCATGGTGGCAGGCTCTTCATCAGGCAGATTCTCTCCGGTCAGGTCGGTAGTCAGCACGCACACCACTCTCAGATTCTTATAATCATTCTCATAATCGTAACCCGTTGACGGAAGCGTCAAAGTCGGGTCATAACCAGGAGCATTTCCGTAATCGGGCAAGTCTGACAGGTGGATATAATGTCCATACACAAGATTCTTGGTGTAAGTCTTGGTAGCTGTGAAGCCCCAATCAGCTAAATCACCAAGCACGTTGCCTGCGGCATCAGTTACATACCAACGGACATAACCGTCGCTCTTCAGTTTTGCCTTGCTCACTCCTAAATCAGTCAGCACACCCGTGATATTTGAGAAAAGCTCCGGAGCAATCTGACCGCCTGTGACATTACCGCCACCGTCTTTAATTTTCGTATAAAGTGCACTCTTATAGATGGTCTTCACCGTGGCAATGTTATCAGCAAGGAAGTCAGCATAGTAATCTTCTGGTGACAGGAATGAGTAGACGTACTTCAGCTGCATGGTGGCAGGCTCATTGGTCAGCGGTGCGGTGCTGGGCTCCATGCCCGTTTTGTCCAACGTCATCACACAAACAAACTTGTACTTCGTAAAGTCCTTCTGACTCTCGGTGTAAGACGACGGATAAGTAAATGTTGGGTCGTAATCGGATGCATTGTAAGCCTCAAAATTCAGGATATAATGTCCGTAATCATCATTCTTCGTGTAAGTCTTTGTTGCCGAGAACCCCCAATCAGCTAAGTCGCCGACAATGTTTCCGTCAAGGTCTGTGACATACCAGCGGGAATACAAAGCCCCTAAACCGTCAGAAGCAACACCGAGGTCTGAAGCAACTGAAGTATAAGCACTATTGCCATACTGCTCAATTTTCAAGGCACCGGCATACAATACGTTTTTATTAATGGTTGTCACCGTTTCAATGTTTGTGGCAGGAAAGGTGCGGTTCTCAAAGTGTATGGTGTACTTCATGGCGAGTGTTGTCGGTTCCATGGAAATCGCAGAACCTGAAACCTCCTCGTCGCCCGTGGTTCCTATATAAACCACTAAATCATAATCAGTCCAGCTGCTGAATTGCCCATCTGGCCATATCTTCACCATCATGATCTTCGACAGGTCTTTCTCTGAACTGAGCTTGGTACTCCACACACGGCCATACTTGTGATTAACGGGATAGTAGAGTTGGGTTCCACTGATAGACGTTGTGGAGCCTAAAGTCTGGTCTTTGAAGTTCTGCTCTATACCCGTCGCTTTATCAACCAACACGTAACGGACATAGAAATTATCACTTCCCCCCAACGTATAGCTTGAATAGTTGTCCCATAAAGCCGTAAATTCAGCATCACTCATGTCAGCGACGGTTCCAAGGACTGTTCCACTACTATTGGTCAGTTTCACTTGCTTGTTGGTCAGGTCAAACTTCAGATATGCCTCAGTGAGTGCACTCCATTCACTTCCAAGCATTGTAATGTTTTTTTCCACCTTTGTGGCCGACGTTGCATCGCCCTTGAAGGGATACTCAAACAGGTAGGTGTATTGCAAATCCCAGTCTGGCTCCTTCGCAGGTAACTCCGTGGCTTCGTCGGTGGAGAACACGCACATCACCTGATAGTCCTCAAACTCACCTGCCGACAGCGTCAGCGTGATTTTGTTTTTAAGGTCATCATCATACGACAAGCCTGCGGGCTTGGAGATATAAAAGCCATGCTCCAGTTCAGGGCCTGCTATTCCACCGGTAACGGTTAGCTTACCCGTGGGATCCACAGCATCACCGTCCTTCATCAGGAAGACACGGACATACTTTGCCCCTGACACTTCTGCCAACACGTTCTCTAAGTCAATCGGAGCAGAAGTATCAGAAATTGCAACTTCATCGGCCTTACCGACCACAGCACCACCGGTTAATGTCTGACCTGTCGCTTTCAGGGAACCCTTGAAAGTGTCATCTTTCTTACCTGTAGCATTAAATACGTAGGTGTACTTTATTTTTAAGTTAGCAGGCTCAGCAGTTATTGAACCTGTTTGAGTCCATTCAGGATGCTCCGCATAAGTAAGTCCATCATTATCATCTGTTATATAACATTCTAAAGTATACCCATCATAATCAGCAAATGTTTTACTTGAATTAATTGTGAATTGAGGTTTTAATATTTTAGCTTTGAAGTCAGCGTCCTGATACAAATAATTATATGTATAGAACCAAAACATATTACCATTTGTTGGAGTCCATGGGGCGTTGTTGTATAAGTATTCTGAAGTTATATGCCAATCGTTAGTCCCTATCGAATATCCATTTACAACAATTGATGTTACAATGTTGTCTGATGCATCTTTAATACACCATCTGATATAGATGTGCTGATAAATATTGTCTACCGTATAGGCTGATGAACCTTTTAATTCGTTCAGGTCGCTAACAATCTGAGACAAATCGCCTGTCATATCAACAGTTGTAGTACTGACATTATTCTTAATATACTTTGTATATGTTTTTGCACCTGATATTAAAGTTCCATTAAACGTCTGTCCCCATGCACTGCTGATGCTCATGAGGAACACGCACAACAGGAAGAACGCCCGGCGGGTGAGGGTCGTCGGGGTGATGGGGATTGCAAATCCCTTGCCCGATGGCATCGGATTGCAAATCCGATGCAACGGCTGGGACAACAGCTGATGCAACGATTGGTGCAACGGCTGGGACAACAGCTGATGCAACGATGGGTGCAACGGCTGATGCAACAGCTGGTGCAACGGGAGGGGCTGTATGTTACTTCTCTTTGTTTTCATTTCTTTTAATTCATAATGCTTCATGCATGTTGCATCACTCATCATGGCTATATCACGTTTTTTTGTTGTTTATACTCTTCCTTTGTGCGCGGGGCAGGATGCTTCCGCGGAGCCGTAATAGGATGGCGGAATTGTTTTCACCTGTTGACGGCGTTCCCGTCACGTGCTGACGGTGCGACCGTCACAGGTTGACGGCGTCGCCGTCACGGGTTGACGGAACTTCCGTCAAACAAGGTTGACAGTGGTTACTGTCAACCTACGTTGACAGCCGATAGTACTTACGTTTCGCTGTCATTGCCTGTCGGCCCGGCTACCTGCGGCCAGTGCTGCCGGCGAGGGGCAGGCTTTGCAGGTGCTGGGAGCATCTGCTGGGTGTCAAGTATCATGTAAAGACGGTATGTCATTTGTCGGGGAGTGCTCATGCCCTGCTTATACAGGTAGACAGAGAACTCATGATAGACCTTGCGATCGGGGCTGAGCGCTCCCCCGGGGTCGGCAATGTAGCCGAAGATGAAGGGCCGATAGGTGGTGCCGCCAGCGGGGTCCCACCGGGGGGCTGACGTGTTGGCGTACCACTTGGGGACACCGCCCACCTCGTCGCCGTCGACGTCGGTGGTGATGTATGACTCCGTGCCCTTGCGGTAGAAGGGCGTTGCAACAGCTTCATTATCGTAAACCGTTGTTTTCGTGGCATCGGTCCATGCGCCCCACGACGAAGCGAAGCTGTTTTCTACCAGTCCCCACGTGGTCGAAGCGTAAGGGGTGGCGGGGGTGGTGGCGGTGAAGGGCACAACCTCGCCAGTGGTGCTGCTCACTTTCTTGACGAGGGGCATCAGGTGGAAGTGACCGTAATCGTGGAAGTTGATGGTATAGATGCCGTCTTCCTCTTTCACCGAACAGGGATAGACGCCGATGGCGGGGAAGTCGTAGGGCATGAGGTCGAGCTTATAGTCATCCAGCACAATGGGGATGATGCGATAGTCGTTGCGGGCGATGTAGTCCCATTTGTTATCATCGGCCGTCGTTTTTCCTTTATTGTCGATGAGCACATAGCGCTCCTCCGCCTCGTCGACAAGTTTGATTTTCAAGAAGAAATGATGAAACTCGTTGGTGGGCGTTTCGCTCTCGTTGACGTAGAAGGTGAACTTCACGGGTGTGCCTGCCGTGGTGCTGTTGGTCGTGGCGTTGACCGCAGCATTGGGATAGAGCGTCAGGTCGCCCGTGGTGTGCGTGCCGAGGTTGGGCTGGATGTCGCCGTGGGTCACGACCGACATCGTGTTATGGCCCGTCGTTGACAATGAGGGCAACAGCTTCAGGTTGTCGTTGGCATTGGCCGTCACGTCGGTCAGCGTGAACGATTCGATGGTGACGTCACTGTCCTTGTCGTTATAGACTTGCAGTTCAAACTTCGCCATCAGTCGCACGACAACCAGTTCGACGTTGTCGCCGTTGTTGACGGTCAGCGTCTGCACGTTGCTCATGGGGATGCCCGTTGCGCCGTAGCCGTTAGACGAAGCAATGTTAAAGTTATTACCGGCCACGTTGACAGTCTTGGCTTCAGCAGTGGCAGCCGTCACCGTCGCCCCGGGAGTATATGCGATATCGAACAACGTATTGGGTGCATAGTTGTTACCATTGTTGACAAAGTCATCACGTTCCGAGTATGCTGTGACAGAACCTGTCACACCGCCGTTGGTTCCGCCGTCATTCCCGGCCTCGTTACCTGTACCATACGTATTCCCTGCGCCGCCGCGCGTCGTAGAAGCGCTGCCGTCTCCGCCGATGCCCAACAGACTCATCACCACCTTGGGCGACATGTTGGCAAACGAGTAGAAGCGGTATTCCTTTCCCCCGGCAGGCAGCTCCACGAGGTCGTCAATTTCGCGGTCAGGGTCACCTGTCGGCTTACAGGCAAAGATGCCCACCACCTTGTTATCGCTGTTGTCAACAGCCACGACGGTCCAGACGTTCATCATCTCTGCGTCGGCGGCATTGTCGTTGTCCTGCCATGCACGGGTGGCCACGTCAGCCGGTTGCGACACACGCAGATGGACATGTATGGGCCCGTCCGTCTCTTGCCTGACTGAATCGTCAAAAGCACTGTCACTGCTGCAGGCTGCCAGTGCAAGCACCGCCGCCAGCATGAAGAGGTATGTATATCTAAAACGTTTCATCACTTGTCACTTATCACTTGTCACTTATCACATATAAATAAATGCATGCGTAAAGGGGTCCCACTTCTTGACCTTGATGGCCAGTTCCACGGAGCCTTTCTTATCAATGCTGTTAATGTTGACCCGGTAGATGTTGTTGCGCACGACGCCGAACGCCATGGCGGGCGTGCTGCCCATGACGGCATCAGTGCCCAGCGGCGTGGTGTAAGGCTGCACGTCGTACGACTCGGCATTGCCCTGATGACGCAGGTAGGCCAGATAGACGTAGCGTGTGCCGGTGCCGGTGCCGTTCACGTAGTAGTAGCCCACGACGGCAATGCCCGTGGCCTGATAGTAAAGCTTGGATGCCGGCTCCAAGCAGTTCTCCATGGGATAGGCCACGACAACGTTTTCCTTCGAGTCGATGGTTGACTTGCCCGTGGTGCTGCCGTGCATGGCTGCTATGGAGTGGTAATAGGGATTATCCGTCGTGTTCTCCAGTTTTGTGCCGTCGCCAATCAGCGTGTAGACACTTTCCAAGGAACTGGTCAGCACAGGAGCGTCCGACGTGCCTTTGGCTGTGAGCGTTTTCGGGTCAATCACCCAAGTGTCTGTTCCCTCATCGGCCAAGTAGCTGGTAGTCGTGGCATCGGCAATGGCCGTGCGCAGGCGTTTGATGAGGTATTCCGTGCCGTACGTGGCGTTGCCGTTGACAAGGTTGAAGGGCACGATGCCCGTCACGACAAACTTGTCTGTGCTGGCTGTCACGTCGTACTCATAACCGGGCGTGGTGTAGGCAGCGTTGTCGACACTGGTCTTGTAGCCGTTGGAGTTCTTAGCCCAGAAGTCAATGCGGGCAGCCATGCGCTCAATGACGACAGGCTGTGACGTGAGGTCGTAGTACATCTCATTGCCGGGTGTATAAGCCGTGCCGTCGAGGTTCTTGACGGTGACGCTGCCGAAGTTGATGGTGTTGTCCTGTTCTGACGACATGACGAAGTTAGTACAGTAGTCTGCCGCCATGGTGGCATTGCCTACGTAGAGGGTGCTGAGCGTCACATCGCGCACGTCGCTGAGCTTGCTCGTCCCCTCCGTGAGTGTTGTTGCCACCTCAGGGGCATTGGCAATGACGATGACATGATAAGTTGCTGTGAGGTCGAGCTTGTGGTTACTGATTAATTGCTGGCCCGTCTCGTAACGGGCTTCTTCGGTCTTAACGGCGTAAGTCGTCCCCTGCGCGTCGCGTCCGCTCAGCGTGACGGGGAAGTAGCGCACGAGGTCGAGTGTGGGATCACCTGCGGTGTTGATGCCTGCTGCGTCTTTGTAGAGTATGACGGTGATGCCCGTGATGGTGTTTTCACGTTCAAAGCCTGCTTCACGTCCGTCGCCGTTCTCTCCACCCGTAGGCACATCGGCACGGGTCTTTGTTTCGCCATTGTCAATGGAGATGGCAAAGTTTAAATAGCAACTGCCGAAAGGAGGCAAGCCGGCACCCTCCTGACCGTCATCGCTGTTGCAGGCGGTGAAAGCAATGACAGTAGCCGCAGCCATGAAGATATGTAGCAACCTACGAAGCATCATATTTATTTGAGGTTTGAGATTTGAGATTTGAGATTTGAACTATGAACTATGAACTACTTAAGCTCCACGTTCTGTATGCGCTTAGCCCATGAGAGCACGTTGATGCGCACCTCGGCATACTGCCACGTGTCACCCTTGAGGAAGAAGTCAAGGTAGTAGTCGTAAGAACGGTCAAGATACTCCTGACGTGAGTAGGCATACAGGTCGTATGCATTACGGCCCTGTGCCAGCATGTCGGTGAGGTTGATGGCAGCCACCTGCTTGTCAGTGGTCTTGTTGTGGATGATCAGCAGGGCGTTCTTGTCAGCCTGCTCATACCAGTAGAGTCGGTTGAACGTAATGCCGGCGTGAGCTGTCTTTTCCGTGACGGTGCCCGTGGCGTCGCGCACGTCGGTGTTCCACTTGTGGAACGGGGTGTAGACGAGGTCGTCGTCAGCCAGCAGGTCGTTGTTATAAGCCAGACGGCCGTTGTTGTCGACGATGAAGTAGTCAAAGTCGTCAGTGTCGATGTCGGCCTGCTTACCTTCATCAAGGTTATGAAGTGAGACGGTGAGCATCTTCGTGTCACGCATCATGGAGATATGTGCAAAGGTCTGCCCGTTGTTCTTGACGGTGACAGGCTCCGTGCCCGTCATGCCGTGCCACAGGGTGTCCATGGGTGCTGCGTTGCTGACGTACTTAGGCTGCGACGGGGTCGCAACATAGCGAACGGGGGCAGCGGCAGCAGAACGGGCGGGAGCAGCGGCGGTGCCACGGGTGTCCTGACGGTCGAGCACGACGGTCAGCTGGTCGTTCTTGTCGCCCTTGGCCAGTTCAGCCCGGCGGTATTTCGGTCCCGGCGTGGCGAGTGTCGCCTCATAGCTCTTCTGGTTAGCCAGTGCGATGAAGCGATACTTGCCGTCAGGCAGGTCCATGATCTGCATGCTGTGGGTGAACGTTCCGTCGAACATGTGGCCCATGGCGGGGATGTTGTTGTCCTCGTAGGTACGCACGAAGTTGCCGTCGCTGTCGAATACATACAGCGTCACGCCTCCGACGTGGTCACCGAACATGTCGGCGCGCTGTAGGTTATAGTCGTACTTGAAGGTGACGAAGAGACCGCAGTTGGTGGTGTCCTCATCCTCTTTCATCATGTCGCAGCTGCCAAACAGTGCAACAGATACAAGTGCCAGTAACAGTTTTGTCAGTTTCATAACTTTATATATTCGTCAGCGATGTTATAATGTTTCTGTTTTGTCTGTTTATTTGTAAAGCACCCGCCCCGCCCTCTTGCGGGGCGGATGCTTTGATATAGGGATATTGTCAATTACTTCAGGTCCCAAGGCTGTGTACGCTTAGCCCAAGACAGGATATTGATGCGGGCCTTGATGTATGCTTCCAGTTCATCATCGGGATGAGTGTCGGAACTGAGATCAGGAACCGTAGAGCTACCAATCTTCAGGATTTCACCAATTTGCAGCTCGTACCAGTTGTTACGTACCACGCCGTAACGGCCAAGATAGTTACCAGCCTGATTAACATCCGTAGGATAAATGTCATCAATACCAGACTCTTTAGGAGCAGTGGTGTACTCACCGTTATTCCAAGGAGTCAGTTCGTCACCAAAGTGCTGGATGCGAATGGTGTAATAAGCAACACCATCAGCGAAGTATTCAACATTTGCGATTGCATCATTCAGCGTAGTGATAATACCAGTAAGATTCACGCCATCCACTGTTCCTTCACTATTACCCATAGTGAAATCTGAACCGGCTTTGCTACCTACAGTAATTTTTGTCCCGGGAATCTCAACTGATTCAACCGTCTTCTTTCCTGAGCCTGCTGCGGTCCAATTAACCGTAATGTCAGAACCATTAAGCGTAGCACCGCCACCTGCTGTTGCATACCAAGTAGAGAAAGCTGTTGTAGCCATCAGCTCAGCGACCACACGGTTCTTGACATCAATCTCTCTATAAAGAGTCTTACGGTCAGCACCAATCACATAGAAATCACCTGAAGAGACAAGCTTTATACCAAGAAGCGCGCACGTGGTGTTCTGGGTTGACTGATAAGGTACAGTAAACGTATTCTCCAAACAGTACAGAGCTGTAGCAGCAGTCTTCTTGTCTGTTGCATAAGCAGCCTTAGAGAAGTTATCTACATCATAAGCAATGTCGTAGTTGGGGTCTTTAGCCCAGTAAGTACGATAGCCAGCAGTAGGAGAAGCACCATAGACAGCATCCACCTTGTTTCCACCAATGAAGCGGTACTTGTCACCTGAAAGCGTTTTTTCACTTGTCAGATTCCAAATGGCATCAGTGGGTACCTGACGGACAATATAAGAAGACTTATTCGTGTTATCAAGGCACCATCCGTCAAAAGCCGCAGTCAGATTGCCTGTCTTATCAACCAAAGCTGTTGTCTTTAAATAATCGGCATCTGCTGTAGTATTCAAGGTAACCTTAGCCACACCACGCTCAACATAGATGTCGGTGGCAGCATTTCCTGACGAGGCAGCATCAGAAGTAGCATAGATATAAGAAGCATTCACAGGAGCAAGAATGTGCATATTACCTGTTGCAGTTGTTGGCAGAGCCGTACCACCCTGCTCGTTACTCAGCACGGCATTGGTCATGAAGAAGTAGTTTGTACCACCATCGTCATAAACAAAGCTGTTGCTGCTGACATTGGCAGAAGTGGCCAAAGCGTCCTGCAAGTCAGACAATTTGCAGCCAGTTGTGATTGTTGTAGAACCAGCAATGTAAACACCCGAAGCAGAAGCCATTTCAATGCTACCTTTTCCGTTTACAACAGCCAAGGCAAAGAGGCTCTTACCTGTTGCAGGTTTCTCGTCCAGTTCTGCAATGTACTCTTGCTTTGTAGTGATTTGGTTCGGGTCATCCGTAGTCAGGTTTTCCTGATCAGGAGTAAGGCTGATCACTTGCTTAAGTGTTGCGTCTGCCTCTGACGTTCCTTCAAAGAGGAGCAAGATAAGAGACTTAACACCATACTCAACGGGATCACCATTGTCTAAAGTTCCTGAACCTGTTTCTTCCCATGCACGAGTAGAAACGACAGGAGTGGTCGGAAGATTGAGGTTAATCTTAAAATAGCCCTTTCCAATGCCATCGAAGCCTTGGTCTGTAGCCCCCTCCACGTCCTTGTCAGACGAGCACGCTGCAAATAACATTCCAGCTACTGCGAGCGCGAGAAAACTTAATTTCTTCATACTTGTTTTTTTGTTTGTTAATAAAATTGTTAATTAAAAATTGTTTGTTATTTGTTTCTTTGTTCTTTTGTTTTTTTCAATACGATAATCCCTGACAGCCGTTTGACCGTCAGGGAACGCACTATTGTTTCCGTTTCCGCTGATTCACACCTGCTGCTCTGCGCCGTGCGCCGGGCAGCCGTGCCACAATCCAAGGGTCAAAGTAAGTTGTTCTGCTTCAACCACTGCTTACCCTTCGGGGTTAAGCAATAAAGCAGGAATACCATACAAGGTATAGTGATGAATGTAAAGACTAAATACATGCCCATATATTATTCCTCCGTTTTTTCCCTGCGTGCTGTCATTGAATGTTTCGTTTGACAGTGCAAAGATAACACGTTTTTCGGAAACCTCCAAATGTTTCAGGAGATTTTCGGTATCCCTTGGATTGTGTATCAGTATTTCAAAGATCAATGTCTTACGCCTGAGAGCGCTTTGTGCATTGCAAATGCACTTACCTGCGGCAACGGCATTGCAAATGCCGCTGAACGATGGGTTGCCGCTGAACGGGGCGCTTTGTGCATTGCAAATGCACTTACCCACGGCAGCGGCATTACAAATGCCGCTGAACGGGGCCGCTGAACGGGGCGGTCACCGTTGGTCGGCGATGGTCTGGCGGTTGACGGTGACGTCTATGCCTTTCTCTTCGGCACGGCGCAGCATGGCTTCGGCCTCGTCCCACTGCTCACGCATCATCAGCAGCACGGCGCGGGCGTTGAGGGCCTCGGCGCTGTCGCCGGCTTTCTCCAGTTCCATCTCGGCCTTCAGCAGGTCATGACGGTTGAGGGCGGCGTTGGCCAGGTTGAGGTGGGCCACAGCGGAGTCGGGATACTGGTCGACGGCTATCTGCAACGTGCGGATGTAGTCATCGCTGTTAGGCTCGAAGGTGTTGGCCACCTGCCACATCTCGTAGAGCGAGAGCTGATAGGGCTTGGTCTTGATGATCTGGCAAGCCTCGGCGAGCGTGAAGTCGTCGATGCGGAACTGTATCTCGTAGTCGGAACGGCGCAGGCCCGGATAGATTTCCTTGAGCAGATAACGGTATTCCTGCGGATAGAGCTTCTTGATCTTGGCTTCCTTCGGGTCGGGTGCCAAGGTGTTATCATCAATGATGCTCATGATTTCCAGCTTATGCGGCAGCGTGGCGTAGTCCATGTCCTCAACGGCGGCACGCAGTCCTTGCCAGTTCTCGGGCGTTGCTTCGGGTGCTGCAAACACATTGGCAGGCAGACCGTAGAGGTTGCGCACGTAGTCGGTGAGCGACTTGGCGCGGTTGGTGGCCAGCATGCGGTTGTGCTCGTAGGGGCTCTCAGGCGAAGCCCAGCCGTGAATCTTGATTTGCGAGACGTGAATGTGCTCGTCGGCCACCATGATGTCGAGCGTGTCGGTAATCTTGCGCAGCTCGTGGCGGTTGTTCATGTAGTCGGGTTTCATTTCCCAACGGTCTACGACGAAGGTGATGTAGGCCGTGCCGTGCAGTGAGCGCGGTGCCTTGTACGGGTCGGGCGTCAGGTTGACGATGTTGTAGACGGGGTCGTTGGGCAGCGTGCTGAGGTAGGCCAGCTGCGAGCGCAGCGTGTCGCCGCAGCCGCAAAGGTCGCACTCCATGAGTATGTCGGCCCCCTTGTGCCAGGGCTGCACGTCGATGGCATCGGCATAGGCATAGCGCTGCGCCTCGCCGTTCTGCCGGCGTATGTTGACGCAGTTGTCAGCATAGAGCGGGTCTATGCCGTCGCGCTCGAAGACGATGTCCTGCGTGCGTCCGCTGACGATGAGGGTCTTCAGTCGCGTCTTCTGCTGTCCGTCCTTTGAGCGGATGATGGGCGTGAAGGCACGGTAACGGTTGGAGGGCACGCGCAGGCGGTCGAGCACAAAGTCCATGGAGACGTAGGTCTTGTTGTCAGTGCGCTTCACTTCGTAGCGTTCCACACTCAGCTGGTTGTCGGTTCCTTTCTTGGTGTCAACCAGCTGTATGGTTTTCTGGGCCATGGCTGTCGTGACCAGTGCCACGAGCAGGGCTATGATGAATGTACGTTTCATACTGTGTTCTATGTGTGATGGGGTTGTTGTTATGTTCAAAACATGTAAAGCAGTGACAGTGCTGCCTTGGTGGGTCCGACGTACCACTTATGTCCGTCGTCGAGCTTGCGCCCGCAGATGCCGCAGCCATACTTGTCATAGTCCAGATAAGCCACACCGACGCCAACCGATGCCTCGAAGTTCCAGTGACGCGAGAGCACCCACTGATAACCGTAGCTCACGCCGGCACCAACGTACCAGCCTTCGTAGCGGTTATCGCGCACACCGGGAAAGAGGCCGAAGGGCAGGTGCACGTTGGCTGCGTCGAACTGTCCGCCGAAGCCGTGCAGACCGACGAACGAACCGTTGAAACGGTGGCAGAACCAGTAACGGTACTCAGGATTGACGACCCAGTGCTTGATGTATTTCTGGTCATCACCGTGGCCAAACTTCCACGGATGAAGCCCATAGAACACCTGAAAGGTCTCGCGCGGGCTCAAGCCTATCTCCACACCGAGGTTGGGGGTAGCAGTGGCGTCGTAAAGCAGATTTGTCTTCACGGCTACTTGCTGGGCGTTAGTTTTTGTCACACTAACAAAAAGCATGATGACCGTCGCAGTCATCAGCATAACAAAACGTCTCATAAATGGTTTTATTCAGTTAGTAATTGTTTCTTTATTTCCATTTTGGCGTTGCAAAAGTAGTAAAAAATTTTAAACAAAAAAAAAAAACAGATGTTTTTTTCAGCAAAAATGCATTTTTCCTCGTTTTTCTTTGTTTTTCCCGCTATAGGGTGTACGGATTACACGGGCTTTATAGGGGGTTATGACGTCCCTCATTTTGAGAACTGCCGATTCTCGCGTTGAGAATCGGCAGTTTACAATTTGGGAATCGGCAGTTCTCGCGGTGAGAATCGGCAGTTCCCGACGCGAGCGAGGGGTATACGCGCGCGCGTACATTATAATATATATAGAGCGATGCTTATTTCAGCAGTTCGCGCAGGCGCTGCTCCAGTTGGTCGACGGGTACGTTGACGGCCTTCACACGGCCATTGCGGTCGAACATGATGTTGCCCATCACGCTGCTGATGCCGAGTTGCCCGACGAGCGGTGTCTCCCAGAGCTGTCCGTCAGCCACCTGCGGCCAGGTGATGCTGTCGCGCTCCAACGGCGACTTGATGTCAGCCGGGCGCGCATCCAGATTGATGCTCAGCAGACTGAGGCGCGTGCCGTAACGTTTCTGCATCTGGCGCAGCTTGCGCTGGGCGGCCATACTCTGCGGGCTCCACATGGCCCACGCACTGATGATGTTCAGGTCGGCGTTCATGGTCTGCCGGCTGACCTTGCGTCCGTCGGTAGCCGTTGCCGTGAAAGCCGGCAGCTGAGCGCCCACCACGCTGTTGCGCGCCGTGCGCAGCTTCTTCTCCAGCACGATGAGCTGTCCGTTGTCAGGCTGCTGTTTCACCATCAGCGCAGCCAGTTCCGAGGCGGTTTTATAGTCAGGCTCATCGTTGAGCACGAGGTAACGGGTCAGCAGATAGTTGCTGATGCGTGAGTCCGGATGCTCGCGGATGAAGCTGACGGCCTCCTTCTTCACCTCGGGCGGTGTGAGGTTAGCCACGTGCAGGCGCCAGTCGGTCAGCATCTCATTGTCGTCAGTGCCTTTGATTTCTATCTCCTTCAGGTGCGAGGCATCGCCCTCAATGGTCACCTTGGCGCCTTGGTCGGCAAAGACGGCCTGCTCAGAGCTGTTGGGGAAACGCAGGACGAAGGTGGAGGGCTGGGTGATGAGCGTCTCATAGGCGAAACGCCCGTCCATGACGTGGATGGTGTCCATGCGCGGCACACCGTCCATGCAGTAGATGTAGAACTCGCCCTGATTGAAATTGCGGAAGCGGCCCTTGATGCGGAAGCTGTCACCCTCCTCACCGCAAGAGGTGAGGAAGAATAAAAGAATAAAAAAATAAAAAAATAA
>JAFUSC010000139.1 GCA_017467705.1 Prevotella sp.
CTGCAACAGGTCGTCAACCATCTGGGCGGTTTCTTGCCAGAGGTCATACTGGTTTTCCATGTAACCGACCTGGTCACCGTCAAGAAACAGCATGTCACGATAGACTTTCATGCGTAACGCTGACGCCTGCTGAAGAAGTAACGAATGATTCACCGTCTGAAATATTTATGACTCGGACTCATGTACTGGCTTGCAGCACCACTTGGTGACCTTGACCATGACCGCGAAGCCTGTGTAGGGACGCAGGAGGAAATAGTTATGATGCTTGCGGACAAGGCGTCCGTGGTAGCCTTTCATGGGACCGTGTGTCACCATGACGTGTGCACCGGGCTTCATGGCGGCCTCATCAGCCGTAATGATTTCATAGAGCACCTTGTCAGGGTCGCAGATGTAGATGAGCTCGCGCATCTCGCGGGTCGGTATCTCGTAGCCCTCGACGCAGTTACGCTCCTTCGGCAGGATGTGCGCCTGCATGTTGTTGGCGTCAAACAGCTGTGCGATTTCCTTCTGCGTAGCTGTCTTCTTAAGGAAGAGCAGGTTATTGATGACGGGCACAAGTCGGCGATGCAGCTTGCCGTCACTGCCAAGATACTCGCGGTAGTGCATCGGCACGAAGTAGGTCATGTGCTCACGGTCAAGCATCGTCATGACCTGCAACAGGTTGCGATGAAACAGTCGCACGGCATACCAAGGCACAGTCTCGTCGGCCGTTATCAGAAGCTGATGAACGGGAGAAGGCTGTTGCTGAACGGGGGCTGTTGCAGTAAGAGGTGTCATCATCATGGAAATGTGATGTTGATGGCATAGGGGTACACCTTATCCTCCTCGCATGTCCGTCCTTAAACGCGCGAATTGAGGACAGTGATGTCCCTAATCATCAACCATCACCACGTAGAAGTCCTTGGGGACTTGCAGATCAAAATTGACTGATTGCTACTATTTTCGGCTGCAAAATTACAAAACATTTTTCATATAAGCAAGTTTTTACTTATTTTTTCCCAAAAGTCAATGATTTACATTGCGCTCTTATACATTTATTTTCTATTTTCGCATGAATGTATCATCTAAATCATGTATAATGGAAAAATTTTGTGTAGTAGCTAATTCTTGGCTCAAAGAGAAGAATCTTTATGTAAAAAACACTACGATGTCTGTTTACAAGCATCTGTTGTCAAAGTACTTGCTGCCACGATTTGGCAACATGACATCCATCAGTGAAGATACGGTACAGCAGTTCGTCATTCAGTTGCTGGAGCAGGGGCGTAAGCCTAACAGTGTGCGCAGCCTGTTGTTGGTGCTGAAAATGATTGTCCGCTATGGACACCGTAAAGGGATGTTCCATGATGCAGAATGGAGTATCAGGTTTCCGACGGCCGTTCATGGCGTGGAGGCCATCCCTGTTATGTCACTTATCCATCAACGGCGGCTGATGAAGCATTTGCAGCAGAACCTCTGTTGCCGCAATCTTGGCATCCTGATATCACTCTGCACAGGCATGCGTATTGGTGAACTGTGCGCTTTACGGTGGCAGCATGTCGACACGAAGAACGGCACTATCCGTGTGGAGAGGACACTGGGACGCATTTACGACTGTGAGGAACACAAGACATATCTTGTAGAAGGCCTGCCCAAGACCAGCAGTTCCCGTCGGCTCATCCCCATCAACAAGGAGCTACAGGAAATCCTTGCAGTTTTTAAACGGTTTGCACAAGAGGATTACTACGTGCTCACCAACAAGCCGTCGCCCACGGAGCCACGCACCTACCGCCGTTATTACAACCGCCTGCTTGACTCGCTTGACATTCCCCGGTTGAAATTCCACGGATTGCGTCACAGCTTTGCGACTCGCTGTATAGAAAAACGTTGCGACTATAAGACCGTCAGTGCCATTCTTGGCCATGCCAGCCTCAGCACGACGATGGATTTGTATGTGCATCCGGATCTGGCACAGAAGCGACAATGCATTGTCAGAAGCGCGAGACTGCTGGAGTAACAAAGAATTGAGGACACCACTGTCCTCAATTCGCGCGTTTAAGGACTGGTGCTTTTCATGACAGGCGAAAGGCTTTCTTCCCCCCCTTCATTATAATAATAATTGTACGCACGCATGCACATGCGCGTGCGTGAGGGGGAGATTATGATTAAGGGGCTGCGACAATGTCGCAGCATACCGGACCTGCAGGGAAAAGGCGCCTTCACACGCAGGAAAAAGCTTCATACGCAAAAGGCGCCTTCACCTACAAAAGGCGCCTTCATATGTAAGGGGTATTTATGCCGGGGTCAGAACTTGAAGTCGAGGCCGAGGCCGATGACGTTGTTGGTGCGGGAATAGGTTTCCGTGCCATACGCGGCCTGCTTGTCGTAGTCGGTGTAGAGACTGATGAAGTAACCGGCGTTGAGACGCACTTTGTCGCTGACGCGCCATGCGCCGCCGAGGCCGATGGACCAGCTGTCGCAGGCAAACGACGTGTTCAGCTGATAGTTGTCGCTGAGTCCGTAGTCCGTGTGCTGTGCACCGGCGCTGACGGTAAACTTGTCATTGATGTCATACTCGACGCCGCAGAGCACTTCGTGGGTGCCGTGGCGTAACTCGTCCTGACGGTTGTTGGCCATCTTGGCGTGCGTATCGTCGAACCAGTGGTATTCTAATGTGGCACGCAGCTGGGGTGTGAACTCATAGCCAGCGGCAACGGAGAGCAGTGCCGGCATGTCGTAGCGGGTCTCCACACCGTCCTGATAAGGAGCGGTGTAAGTGTCCAACGTGGCGGCAATGCCTTGCAGCTTGGCCTGTCCTTCGGGCGTTGCTGACAAGGCTGCCATCAAACTCTGACCAAGTCCGGCCTCCAGCATGTTGGTCTCGTTCTCGGTGTTGATCTTGGTGCGGAACTCATAACGCGCAGCCAGCGTCAGCGGTCCCTTGTGGAAGTTGACGCTCACCAACGGCGTGAAGCCCCATCCGCGTTGGTCGACGTCTAACTGCAACGAGGCGAGTTCACCTAATGCAGCGTGCTGACCGGCAATGACGTGACCACGGTAGTAGCCGTCGTAGTAGTTGGCACGCATGCCGACGGCCGCCGACAGGTAATCAGTCAGCTTATAGGTGAAGTTCAGCTGTCCGCCATAGATATACTGCTTTCCCTTCATCTCCGAGTCAATGGAATAAGTGTCGGGTGTGATGCCGTTGCCGGCCAGCATACTGGTGAGCAGGACGTTGAACATCGGCACGCCCTCTTCATACTTCACAAAGCCTCCGCTGCCCACGATGCCGATCATGGTTGACACCGCCCAACGGTCGTGCTTGTAGGACGCGAAGAGGGCCGGCACGATGGGTGCCGACGCCTTGCCGCGATAGAGCTGGCTGCCACCGGACGTGGTAAGCAGAATGTCGCGGTACTGCCAAGGCTTCTGGAAGTTGAGTGAGAGTTGCCAGCCTTCATAGCCCCATGCCAATCCGGCGGGGTTGCTGTAGATGGCGTCAATGTCGAACGTGGCGCCGCGTGCCATCATACGGTCGAAAGCAATGTGGTAGTTGGTGTTGGTCATGATGCCGCCGGCCCGTGCCGTGAAACATGCGATGACCATGCAGGTGGTAAGGATGATACGTCTCATAGGTCGTCTGTCTTTAATTGGTTGATTCTGTCTGTTAAAAGGTGAATAGTTGAAGCGATGTCGCATCTGTGTGCAAAGATACGAAAATAATGACAAACGGCCAAAGAATCGTATATAAAAAAGCGCTCCCGCTGTCAAGGCGGGAGTGCTTTTTGGTTATTTAGAAGTCCAGATGATCGAGCGCATCGCTGAAATCGCGCGGCTCACGGTTCTCTGCGGGATCATGATACTCGTCGTTGTTGAACTCCTGACGGGGGCGACGCTCGCCGCGCTCAGGACGCTCACGGCGCTCACCGCGGTCGCCTCTACGCTCACCACGCTCCGGACGGGGACGACGCTCGCCACGCTCAGGGCGCTCACGGCGGGCAGGACGCTCCACGTAACCCTCGGGCTTCTCAATGAGCACACGGTGTGAGAGCTTGTACTTACCTGTCTTCGGGTCAATCTCAAGGAGCTTCACCTGAATGTGGTCGCCCTCCTTGATACCAGCTTCCTCAACGGTCTCCAGACGCTTCCAGTCAATCTCCGAGATGTGGAGCAGACCGTCCTTGCCCGGCATGATCTCAACGAAACAGCCATAAGGCATGATGCTGCGGACAACACCGTCGTAGATTTCGCCCACTTCGGGAATAGCAAC
>JAFUSC010000140.1 GCA_017467705.1 Prevotella sp.
AACAGGTTGACCGGCACGAAGGCGAAACCGTAAGTACACATATCCTTCTGTGCCTCGCGCAACGTCTTGCACGTCAGGTTCTTCTGCATCTTGTCCTGATCGAGTCCCGTCATGACGATGACCACGAACACGCCACTGAGAAACTGTTTCCAGAAGTTCTGCCGCGAGGCCCAGTCGTCGAACACGAAGATGCGCGACATGGGGTGACTGCTGACCGCGCTGACGGCCTCAGCCGCCGTCATGTCAAGCGCCGTCATGACCTTATATATCATCAACAGCAGCGCACCCAGCAGACAGACCGTCTGCAACGTGTCCGTCCACACCAGCGTCTTGATGCCGCCACGCCGCGTGTAGAACCAGATGAGCGCCACCATGACGACAACCGTCAGCAGGAAAGATAGACCGCCGCCGTCAGCCGTCAGGCTGTCGGTCATCAACGCACACACGACATAGAACGCCACGGCAGCGCCGCACATCTTCGACAGCAGGAAGAACCACGCTCCCGTCCGGTAAGCCCGGGGCCCCAGCCGCTGACCGAGATAGGTGTAGATGCTGATGAGGTTCAGCCTGTAATATAAAGGTAGCAGGACGAAGGCCACGACGAAATAACCCACGATGAAGCCCAGACACATCTGCATGTAGGTCATCTGCATGTGCAACACCATGCCCGGCACGCTGACAAACGTAACGCCCGAAATGCTGGCACCCACCATGCCGAAGGCCACCATGTACCACGGTGACTTCCTTTCTGCGCGGAAAAAAGTATCGTTCGTAGCCTTACGACTCGTCCAGCGACTCACGCCGAACAGTATCAGGAAGTAGACCAAGACGGTCAAAATCATCATCATGGCTGCAAAGGTATGAAAAAAAATTAAGAATTAAGAATTAAAAATTAAGAATTATTCGTACCTTTGTAGCCGCAAAACCAACGCAAAAACTAATATTCCGTATGAACTACATTTTAGCAGACAACCAAGAACTCACACGTTATGCGGTCGAGAATCTGATCAGGAAGGACGAACAGAACACCATTCGCCGGTCAACCGACAAGGCCGGGCTCATGCAACTGCTGAAGGAAAACGAGCTCTCCGTTGTGGTGTTAGACTATACCCTCTTCGACTTCATTGACGAGGAGCAGTTGCTCATTGTCAGCGAACGCTTCGCCATGACCGCGTGGGTTCTGCTCAGCGACGAACTGACGGAGAAGTTCCTGCGCCGGGTCATCTATTCGTCGCATGCCTTCAGCGTCGTGTTCAAGGGCAGTCCGCTAAAAGACATCCGTGACGCCTTGCAGTCAGCGGCCCACGGCCAGCGCTATGTCAGCCAGCGAGCTATGGAAGAACTGCTGAGTCAACAACGCGAGGAAGAAAAGGTGGACGTGCTGACGGCGACGGAGATGGAAATCATCAAGGCCATTGCTCAGGGCAAGACGACCAAGGAGATTTCCGAGGAACGCTTCTCGAGCATCCACACCATCACGACTCACCGCAAAAACATCTTCCGCAAACTCGGCGTCAACACGGCCCACGAAGCCATTAAGTATGCACTGCGTGCCGGTTGGGTTGACCTTTCGGAGTTCTACATCTGAACGGCCTGACGGATGTCCTGCAAGAGGTCTTCGCCAGCCTCCAGTCCGATGCTGAGACGCACCGTGGTGTCAGGCACCGACATGGCCTGCCGCTGTTCGTCAGTGAACAGCCCGAAGATGGTTGAAGCGGGATGAATGGCCAGCGACTTACGGTCGAAGAGATTGGTGGCACGGCGAATGACTTGCAGCTTATCAATGAAGTTGAAGCAGGCTTCCTTCGATGCCAGGTCGATGGTGAACACAGCTCCCGGCAACGGCCCGAACTGCTGTTTTGACAACTCATAGTAGGGATTATCTTCCAGTCCCGTATAGTTTACCCGTTTGATTTCCTCCAACTGCCGGCACTGCCGTGCCAGCCAAAGCGCTGTCTCGGCCTGACGGCGGAAACGGATGTCAAGCGTGTCGAGTCCCAACGTCTCCATGTAGGCGGCCTGCGGTGTCATCAGTGCGCCGAGATTCGTCACCAGCTCCGTCTTGACGCGGGCAGTGAAAGCCAATCGTTTGCCGACACGCCGGCTGCGGGCCTGAAGCAGTTGGCTGGGATGCTGCGACCAGTCAAACGTGCCGTAATCAACCAGCAGCCCGCCGAGTCCCGTACCGCCACCTGAAATATACTTCGTGCTGCTCACCACCTCAATGTCTATGCCGAAGTCCTTTGCCCGAAAGACGGAAAAGGGCACGATGGTCGTATCGGCAATGAGGGGAACCCCATGCCTGTGGGCCACGTCAGCCAAGGCGCGGATGTCTGCCACGAAGAGTTGCGGATTGGTGATAATCTCAAAGAACAGCGCACAGGTCTTAGAGTCTATCTGTGCTTCCACTTCGCTGATGTCAGTGAAATCAACAAAACGCGGTTCCACGCCGAAGGCAGACAGCGTGTCACGGATGAGCGAGACGCTGTTGCCGAAGAGATGTTTCGAGGCAACGACGTTCAGTCCCGAAGCACTGACAGCCGTCAGCGCATAGTGAATAGCGGCCATGCCCGTGTTCAGTGCCGTCACGCTCACCGCACCGGTCAGCTGCCGCACCCGTTCTTCCAGATAGGTGGTCGTCGGGTTAGCTATGCGGGCATAGCTGGGCGCCATGCTCCGCCCGCAAAAAGCATCGCTCATGGCCTTGGCCGAAGGAAACTCAAAGGCTGCCGTGTAATAGACCGGCATCGACAATGCCCCGTAAGCATCAGGCTTCTGATATTTGGTGGTCAGTATCTTGGTTTCGTATTCCATACTATCTTTTTAATTAGAAATTAGGAATTAGAAATTAGAAATTATGATTACTTCTAAAGATTGAAAGGTTCTTGTTCCGTGCATATCCAACTCCTTGTGTGGTAATCATAATTTCTAATTCCTAATTACTAATTTCTAATTTATTTTCATCTGTTTCCAATGATTTTCTTCACGGCAATCACCAGTTTGTCAACGTCCTCGCGGGTGTTATAAAGCGCGAACGTGGGACGCACTGACATCTCGTAGCCCAAGGCGCGCAGGGCGGGCTGTGCGCAGTGGTGACCGGCACGCACGGCAATGCCTTCCTTATCAAGCAGCGTACCCACTTCGGGCACGGGAATACCGTCGAGCACGAACGAGACCACAGAGACGCGCTGCTTCGGATTGCCTATGAGCGTCAGGCCGGGAATCTGTGCCAGCTGTTCACGGGCGTACTCCGTAAGCTGATGCTCGTGGTGTTCTATGTTACGGATGCCCAAGTGACGAACGTAGTCAAGGGCGGCCCCCAGTCCGATGGCGTCAGCCACATTGGGCGTTCCTGCCTCAAATCGCGCAGGCGGCAGGTTGTACTCCGTGCGTTCAATGGTGACGTCCTTGATCATGTTACCCCCACCCTGCCACGGCTGCATCTTGGCCAGCATGTCCTTACGGCCATACACCGCGCCGATGCCGTTGGGACCGTAAATCTTATGACCACTGAACACAAAGAAATCAGCGCCGAGCGCCTGCACGTCAACGGGCGTATGGGCTATTGACTGTGCGCCGTCGATGAGCACGGGAATGTCGTGCGAGTGGGCGATGTCAATGATGCGCTGCACGTCGTTAATGGTGCCAAAGGTATTGTTGACATGACCGACGCTGACAAAACGGGTGCGCGGCGTGATGAGCCGTTCGAACTCCGAGAGAATCAGATCACCGTTCTTGTCGGTGGGAATGGCCTTCAGCGTGGCTCCCCGCTCTTGGCAGACGCGCTGCCAAGGGACTATGTTGGCGTGGTGGTCCAGTTCAGAGACGATGACATCATCGCCTACGGTGAGGTACTGCCGGCCAAAGGACTGCGCTACAAGATTGATACCCTCAGTGGTGCCACGGACGAAGACGATCTCTTCTGACGATGCAGCATTAATGAAGCGTTGCACTTTTTCGCGTGCCTCCTCATAGGCATCAGTAGCACGGGCAGCCAACGTGTGAGCACCACGATGGATGTTTGAATTATACGTCTTGTAGTAATCCGAGATTTTGTCGATGACCTGCAGGGGCTTCTGCGTGGTGGCACCATTGTCGAGCCAAACGAGATCGTGGCCGTTCACCTTTTGGTTGAGCACGGGGAAGTCGGCCTTAATCTGGTCGGAGTTCAGCGTGTCGGCCTCTTCGTAGTTCAGCTCTTGCAACTTCTGCGTCTCAGGAATACCGATGCCGAAACCATCCTCATGGGGTAGCGTGGTGCTTGAAGAGCCCAACTGTCCGTCTGGCAACGTAATGCCTGACAAGTTCAGCTGTTCGTCGGGCAGTATGGCCTGACGCTCAGTTTGCAGTTCCTCGGGACAGTATTTCCGCGCCACCTGCCGCAGCAGTTCGAACGTCGGGTCCTCAATGCCGTAGCCGTTTATTAGTTCATAGTTCATAGTTCACAATTCATAGTTGCTGCGCACACGTTTGTGCGGTAGCAAGTTCTTCACTCTTCACTTTTACTTAGCCACAGCGTTCCTGTGCTGATAGTCGTGGTAGTAGCCCACCTCAACGTTCTCCAGCACGGCGATGGCGTCGTCAGTCAGTGCAGCCAGCGAGAAGTACTTGGTCAGCAGATAGGAAGCCACGCCGAACTTGTCGAGTCCCATCAGTCGTGCGCTCAACGACGGGGCAATCTCACCGGGTATGCCACTCTGATGCAGACCGATGACGCCCTGATTCTTCTCCCCCACACGGACAATGATAATCTTCGTGGTGCCAACGCCGCGGCCTGTCAGGTACTGGCCTTCCACCTCCACCTTGTCGCTCGGAATGAGGGGCACGCCGCGCCATAAGATGACTTTCGTGCCGAAGAGATCAGTGGTTACGGGAGGCACGCCGCGCCACGTACACTCGCGCTCGAAGGCTGCGATAGCCCGCGGATGGGCTATGAAGAAGGCCGGTTCCTTCCACACCAACGACAGCAGTTCGTCCAGGTCGTCGGGGGTCGGCGCTCCATAGCGCGTCGTAATGCGATAGGCAGGATTCGTGGCTGCCAACAGTCCGAACTTCTTATTGTTGATAAGCTCCCACTCCTGACGCTCCTTGATGCTCTCAATCGAGAGCCGCAGCTGTTCCTCAAGCTGGTTGTAGGGATTGTTGTAGAGGTCGCTGACACGTGTATGCACACGCACGACGGTCTGCAACGTGTTGAGCGAATACTCCGTGGGCTGCTCCTCGTAATCAATGTAGGTCTCGGGAATGATGTTATCTTCTTCGTGGCCGCTCACCAAGTCGATGTGCTTCTCGCCGTGGTCGTTGACGGTAGCTTTCAGGCGCAGTTGCTTGTCAACGGCCTTGTTGAACGTCTCGCGGAAGTCGGGCACCTCCTTGATAAACTT
>JAFUSC010000012.1 GCA_017467705.1 Prevotella sp.
ACTTTCAACTTTCAATTTTCAACTTTCAATTTTCAACTTTCAATTTTCAACTTTCAATTTTCAATTCCTAACAAGTCCGGCCTGAGCCGTCGTGTGCGCTCCATGGCCTGCTCCAGTTCCCAGTTGCGAATCTTCGCTTCGTTGCCGCTCAGCAGAATCTCCGGCACCTTCCATCCCTTGTAGTCAGCAGGACGTGTGTAGATGGGCGCCGCCAGCAGGTCGTCCTGAAAGCAATCGCTCAGGGCGCTCTGCTCATCGCCGATGACGCCGGGCACCACGCGCACGATGGCGTCGGCAATCATCGCCGCCACCAGCTCGCCGCCCGTCAACACGAAGTCGCCGATGCTAATCTCACGTGTAATCAGGTGGTCGCGCACACGCTGGTCGATGCCCTTGTAATGCCCGGCCAGAATAATCAGGTTGCCCTTCAGCGACAGCTCGTTGGCCATGTGCTGGTCGAAGCGCTCACCGTCGGGCGACGTGAAGATCACCTCGTCGTAGTCGCGCTCCGCCTTCAGCGCCGTGATGCAGCGGTCAATGGGTTCGCACTGCATCACCATGCCGGCGCTGCCGCCGTAGGGGTAATCGTCCACACGGCGCCACTTGTCCAGCGTGTAGTCGCGCAGGTTGTGCAGCCGAATCTCGGCCAGTCCCTTCTTCTCGGCACGGGCCAGAATCGACTCGTGCACAAAGCCCTCCAGCATCTCGGGCAGTACGGTGATAATATCTATTCTCATATCTCTTGTTTCCTTTTTCTATTCCCCGTAGGTAATGACGCGGGTGATGGTTTCATACAGTTTGCTCTTCTTGCCCTGAAGCATGTTGATGGTAGCCTTCGTCCAGTTGTCCTGAGCGTCGTAGACGTACTTCACGGTGTAGGTCTCCGTCCGTTCCTTCTTGATGCGCTTCCAGTTGCTTTTACAGATATAGTAGGTAAAGACTATCTTCGCAATGTTACCTTTCTCGTTGTAGCTGATGGCCTTGTTGATCTCGTAGTATTCCTCTTCATCCATGCCGTCAATCGTGAAAGCGGTGACGCTGACGCAACGGCCCTGCTCGTCCCACTTGAACTTGGTTGACGGGGTGCTTTGCAGCTTCAGCTCCGTGAGCAATCCCTGTGCGTTGAATGTTGCGGGGTACGACCGCGCCACCAGTCCGCCCGCCAGCTCGCCGTTCTGGTTGTACGTGCGCGTCCAGCTGGGTTCGTCTGGTGAACTGCTGAACTCACCCCACTTTCCGTCCTCATAGCTGAAGGCGCGGTAAATCTCTTTCTCCGGCTTCTGCTGCGCGTTGTAGTAGATGGTGTGCACGTGCTGTTGCGGCCTGACACCATTACTGTATTCTGCGTCCGTCTTGTACGTGTATTTCTTCAGCCGTCCGTTCTCATCATACTCATAGTCCGTGACGGCATCATTCAGTTTCTTCTTGGGATTCATGAATGACGTTCTGGGTTCTCTGATCTGCATGAGGTTTCCTTGCTGGTTAAAGGTGGCCGTCTGCTTTTTCTGTTCGTTGTAGTTGCGGCTGATGTCACTCCCCTGCAACGTCTCTTCAACTTTTACCACGTTTCCGTGCAGGCCGGCCCGCTCCAAGTCGGTCTTCAGGGGCATCAGCTCCCATGTCTGGTAATAACCGCCGTCAGTGGCGAAGTCAAACACGGGGTTCGTCAGTCCTTGCGATTGTGCCTGTGCAGGCATGGTCGTGCCCGTCAGCATCACTGATGCCACGGCGAGGAATAAATGTCTTGTCTTCATTGTCGTATGCTTTTTAGTTAATGAGTTCTCATTCACACCGACAAAGGTACGAATAAGTGAGCAAAATGCCAAATTTATTTGAGCATTTTCGAACGTGAGCACTTTAGGAAGTAAAACCTTTGGCGGTTTGACAAAAAATGAATACCTTTGCATAGTATAAGTAAAAGCTCATAACGTATGAAACACATTCTCTACGCCGTTCTTGCAACTTTTGTGCTGACCTGTGTGCCTTCCACGCATGTTCGCTTGCCTATCATGATGAGCAACCCATGCATCAGGTGACACTGTCTTCATTCAGCATCTGCAAGTATGAGGTAACGCAAGAGTTATGGCAGGCCGTGATGGGTAACAATCCTTCTTCTTTCAAAGGAAATAAACTCCCGGTGGAGAGGGTTAGCTGGGAAGACTGCCAGCAGTTTATTACTTTACTCAACCAGAAGACTGGCAAGAACTACCGTCTGCCAACGGAGGCTGAGTGGGAATACGCCGCCCGTGGTGGCAATCTGTCGCATGGTTACAAGTATGCAGGCAGTGACAGTCTTGACGTGGTGGGATGGTATGCCAACCATAAGAAGAAACATGACGTAGGTACGAAACGGGCAAACGAGCTGGGCTTGTATGACATGTCAGGAAACGTCTGGGAGTGGTGCAGTGACTGCTATGGAAAGTATGATGCCACAGAACAGACGAACCCTCAAGGCTCATCTTCTGGCTCGACCCGCATCTTCCGAGGGGGCAGCTGGAGCAGCGAGGAAAGACTGTGCCGCGTAACACATCGTGGTGACTTCGTTCGTACGTTCCGCAGTAACGACATCGGACTCCGTCTCGTCCTTTAGCTCATCAACTTGAAAATGCAAGGGCTCATTTCCGTGTGGAAGTGAGCCCTTGTTCTTTTTACATGATGACGACCTTCTTACCGTTGATGAGGTAGATGCCTCTGGGCAGGTCGGTCAGTGATTCCTTGGTTGCCTGACTGCGAACCTTGAAGCCTGCCAGGTTGTAGACGTCAAACCGTGCACCGCCTGTCGGCAGCTCGTCGAGACCCGTCAGTTCTTCAATCGTGAACGTCTCCGTGTGCACCGGTCCCCAGATGCCTTTGGAGTCTGCGGCGTGGAAGTTGAACGTGTGCTCGCCCTCGGCCAGTCCTGCAATGTCAATGCTGAACACGTAGACATCCTGACAGTCCGTTCCCACGGTCTTGTTCTCCGTGTCATCGTCAAACCAATACTCATATTCCGCAATGTCAAGCGCCACGTCCGTTGCCGCCTCGGGCAGATAGAACGGCTGGCGGTGCAGCACGCTCACGTAGTTGTCGGCATCAACAGCGCGGAAATTGAAGAAGTGCAGCCCTGCCGCATATTGTGCCACGTCCACATTGACGTTAACGTCCGTGTAGTCGCCGTAGACCTTCGTTGCCCCCTCTTGATCAATCCAGTATTCATAACGCTGCTGGGCGCTTGTAGCAATGATAACCGACAACAAAGTCAGTACGCTAAATAATCTTTTATTCATGGTTTCCTTATTCTATTTCGGTGATACTGTCAGCTTTACGTTCAGTTTTCTGTTCTC
>JAFUSC010000141.1 GCA_017467705.1 Prevotella sp.
GCCACGAACTTGTTGGAAAATTATTTTTAATGGATAATTTAGAATTGAAAATGGAGTATTATGATTAGCCCATTCGCTCAGCTGTAATCATAATTCTCCATTCTCTATTCTCCATTTTCAATTTTCTATTTTCACTTCTCAATTTTCAATTCTCAATACTCAATTTTCCATTTGAGAAGTTTTCAGTTTCTGAACACCAGCCCTTCGCCGAAATCGTCGATGATGATGGGCTTGTCGCGGTTGACGTCGCCGGCCAGAATCTTACGTGACAGGTCGTTCAGTATGTACTGCTGGATGGCGCGCTTCACGGGACGGGCACCGTAGTCAGGGTCATAGCCTGCGTCGGCCAGCCAACTGATGGCCTGCGGTGTCACTTCGAGTTGCAGTCCCTGCGGCTCCAGCATCTGCTGCACCTTGTGCACTTGCAGACGCACCACGTCGGCAATCTGCTCCTTCGTCAGCTGTTGGAAGGTGATGATCTCGTCGATACGGTTCAGGAACTCCGGACGCATGGTCAGCCGCAGCTGTTCGCGCGTGGCGTTCGAGGTCATGATGATGATGGTGTTCTTGAAGTTTGCCGTGCGGCCCTTGTTGTCAGTCAGCCGACCGTCGTCGAGCACTTGCAGCAGAATGTTGAACACGTCGGGGTGAGCTTTCTCTATCTCGTCGAAGAGCAGCACCTGATAAGGCTTGCGGCGCACGGCCTCGGTCAGCTGACCACCCTCGTCGTAACCCACGTAGCCCGGAGGCGCGCCGATGAGACGGCTGACGGTGTGCTTCTCCTGATACTCCGACATGTCGATGCGCGTCATCATCGTCTCGTCGTTGAACAGGTATTCGGCCAGCGTCTTGGCCAGTTCGGTCTTACCGACACCCGTGGTGCCGAGGAAGATGAACGAGGCAATGGGGCGCTTGGGGTCTTGCAGTCCGGCACGGCTGCGGCGCACGGCGTCGCTCACGGCGGTGATGGCCTCGTCCTGACCGATGACACGGTGATGCAGCTCCTCCTCCAGATGCAGCAGCTTCTCGCGCTCGCTCTGCATCATGCGGGTGACGGGGATGCCCGTCCAACGGCTGACCACTTCGGCAATGTCGTCGGCAGTGACCTCTTCGCGCACCATGGCGTTGTTGTCCTGAGCGTCGACCAGCTGCTGCTGAATCTGCTTGATGTCATCTTCCAATATCTTGATCTTCGAGTAACGGATTTCAGCCACGCGACCGTAGTCGCCTTCACGTTCGGCACGTTCGGCTTCAAAGCGCAGGTTCTCTATTTCCTGCTTGTCTTGCTGAATCTTGTTCACCAGTTGCCGTTCGCCTTCCCACTTGGCCCGCATTTGCGTCTCCTGCTCTTTCAGTTCGGCAATTTCCTTGTCGAGCTGCTGGATCTTCGGTTCGTCGCCTTCGCGTTTAATGGCTTCACGCTCAATTTCCAGCTGTGCCAGCTTGCGCGTAATCTCGTCCAGCTCTTCAGGCACCGAGTCGCGTTCCATGCGCAGCTTGGCGGCGGCCTCGTCCATCAGGTCAATGGCCTTGTCGGGCAGGAACCGTTCAGAGATGTAGCGCTCCGACAGCTTGACGGCGGCAATGCAGGCGTCATCTTGTATGCGCACCTTGTGATGGTTCTCGTAGCGCTCTTTCAGACCACGCAGGATGCTGATGGCTGAAAGCTCGTCGGGCTCATCGACCATGACGGTCTGGAAACGACGCTCCAGTGCCTTGTCCTTTTCAAAGTATTTCTGATACTCGTTCAGCGTCGTGGCACCGATGGCGCGCAGCTCACCGCGGGCCAACGCAGGCTTCAGGATGTTGGCGGCATCCATGGCTCCCTCGCCGCCGCCGGCACCCACCAGCGTGTGAATCTCATCGATGAAGAGGATGATGCGTCCGTCGCTCTGCGTCACTTCGTTGATGACCGACTTCAGGCGCTCCTCAAACTCGCCCTTGTACTTGGCACCAGCCAGCAGTGCGCCCATGTCGAGTGAATAGAGCTGCTTGTCCTTCAGGTTCTCGGGTACGTCGCCGCGCACGATGCGGCCGGCCAGACCTTCGACGATGGCCGTCTTACCGGTGCCCGGTTCACCAATCAGGATGGGGTTGTTCTTCGTGCGTCGGCTCAGGATTTGCAGCACACGCCGTATCTCGTCGTCGCGGCCGATGACGGGGTCGAGCTTGCCGCTGCGGGCCAGGTCAACGAGGTTCTTCGCATATTTGTCCAGTGACTGGTAGTTGTCGTCGGCACTCTGCGACTGCACTTTCTGGCCTTTGCGCAGCTCGTTGATGGCAGCACGCAGGTCTTTCTCGGTGCATCCGGCGTCCTTCAGGATGCGGCTGGCCGTGGAGTTCACGGCAAGCATAGCCAGCAGCATCGGCTCAATGGAAACGAACTCATCGCCCAGCTGCTTCGAGATGTCTTCTGCCTTCAGCAGAATGGAGTTGGTGTCGTTGCTCAGGTAGGGCTGTCCTCCCTGCACGCGCGGCAGGTGTTGCAGCTCTTGGTCAAGCAGCATGCTGATCTGCTGGCTGTTGATGCCCAGCTTCTGGAAGATGTAGTTGACCACATCCTTGCCTTTTTCCATGATGCCTCGCAGCAGGTGTACGGGTTCGATGCTCTGCTGTCCGGCACGCTGCGCGGTGTTGACGGCTTCCTGAACCGCCTCTTGCGCCTTGATGGTAAATTTTTCTAATGTCATGATTTGCTCCTTTCTTTTTTATTATGTTTCTGTAGAGCTTCGCACAAACTCCGTGCCTGATGCACTGAAGCCGACAAATCGTCATGTGTTTGTGACTTTTTGTCGGCTTCAGTTTAATGCTCTACAGATACAAGAGTCGTATTAGTGAATTCGGATGAATTATACATCGGTGAATCTTTCATATCTATAACCATTCTCTTTCGTTCCACCCCCAAGGATGTTAGATAATTAGCAATTTCTTCTGTCCGTTTTCCCAATGTGGTCATATTCTTCGCATAGGAATTGGACGTCGGCATGAGATAGGCTATAATATATACGTTTAAATCAGGATGTGCCAGAGCATATTTTGCAACAGCTCTAAGAGCAGACCTGTTTTCCTTTGTAAGGGCAAAATCTTCAATACTCTTATACTTTACATGAGTCTTATGGATAGGCTCTATCTGTTCTTCTTTCAGTACTTTGTTTATTTCCAAAGACGCCGAGGCTTTGATGATGAACTTTTCTTCTATAGATTGATAGTCTTCTAAGGTAAGTTTGATGTGATGTGTTCCCACTGCGAGATTACTAATGGATAAAGGAGTCTTCCCTTTTACTTTCCCATCTATGTAGACAGAAGCACCTTTCGGCGTAGTCTTAACTGTAATTATTCCCATTTCTCTGTTTTCTATATCAGGAGTCGCAGACGAATGGTTGTTGGTAATGGGTGATTGGTTATTAGCTGTTGGTGATTGGTTATTGGTGAGTGAGTCAACAGGTGTTACAGAGACAGGATTCTCTTTACTATTACTGATGAAAATGACTCCTGCTATGATACCAGCTATTACAATGCCTACAATAAGTGGCACAATATAACTTCTTGATTTTTCTTTATCCTCTTCTTCGTCATCAGCATCAGCATGTCCTGATGAAATATCTGATGTGGCAGGTACGGTCTCTTTCTCCTTTATGACAATAGTTTCTTCTCCTTCAAAAGAATGAGGACTGCCTGTTCCATGATAAACTTGCATGAAATCTCTGATTTCCTGTACCGTCTGTGGTCTTTTCTTGTAGGCTGGTGCCATAAGCCATTTAATGAGCTCCTGCATTTTTACACTGATATTTTCAGGAAAGGCTAACGTATCTTCATCCGTTAAAATGGCTGACGGACTTGGCGGTGTCTTGCCTGTTAGCAGGTTATAAAGTGTAGCACCTAAGGCATAGAAGTCTGTCCATGGTCCAAATTGTTGAAGGTTATGATCACATTGCTCAAGTGGGGCATATCCTGGAGTGTAAGCCAAAGCTGACGATGTCGAAACAGAGTTCCCTTCTGTGTTGTGTAATTGCTTGCTTGCTCCAAAGTCTATTAATCGCAGATAACCGTTCTTGTCTATCATGATATTGGCAGGCTTAATGTCAAGATGCCATATATGCTGTTCGTGCACTGTTTCCAAAGCATCAAGCATCTGCATAAACAATGACTGCAAATCCTGTTCGGGTATAGGTCTGCCAGTACGTTTCATCTGTGCCGACAGAGATTCCCCGTTGATGAAGTCCATTACGTAATAGGCCGTTCCGTTTTCTTCAAAGAGATCGTGAACGGCAACAATATGGTCATTCCTTAGCTTGCGTAACCGGCGAGCCTCTTTCTTGAATTTCTCTTTCTGCTCATTGAATGAAGTGAAATTCACTTCATTACTGACGCTGACTGACAGATTATTTGCATCACGTTCTGAAACACCTTTTATAAAGAACTCCTTGATGGCTATCTGTTCATTAAATTCCGTGATGGTTGCCACATAAGTATTGCCAAATCCGCCCGAAGAAAGATAATTGTCAATACGATATTTGCCACCTTGCAACAGAGTCCCAACAGGCAACAGCAACTGTTGATGAAAATTATTTGCTTTTTCTGTCATTGTCTATTTATTCCGTTATGTTCAGTGATTGTAACAGAGTGATATGTTCCTTTTAATACTCCTTATTTAATAATGAGTTTCCCATTCACAACATAAATGCCTTTGGGCAACAGATAGAAAGAAGAACCCATGAAGTGCCCTTGCAGGTCATAAATAGCGGAATGAGTGGAGTGGGGAGAGACAAGTGGTGATTGAATGGAGGAAGGGCTGTCGCCCATGAAGTCGAACGAGGCTGTTCCGTCGGTGATGCTGATATTGTAGATGGGGTGGTTCATGTAGTAGTTGTCGTCGGCATTGAGGTGCGTGAGCATGGCTGCGGGCACTGATAGATTGGTCAGTGAGTCGTTCTGCTCATAGGGGTAGGCCCAGCCGCTATAGTCGGTCGTGTTGTTGTTGGCGGGGAAAATGGTGTAACGCTTCTCCCGGTTGGTGTTGGGCGAAGCCGTGCGCCATATCTCCTCATCGTAGTCGATGTGGAAGATGAGGACGCCGCTGCCGGGCAGTGAGCTGTCCCAGCCCGTAGGCTGACGGTTCTCAATGATGTAGTACTCGTTGGCATAGCCGTCGTTACGGATCATGTAAGCCTGCTGGTTCTGGCTGAGCGGCTTCAGGTCGGTAATGGCGGCAGGCTCCGTCAGTTCGGTGACGTCAAGCCATCCTAACACCATGCGCTCATGAGCGGAGTAGCCCACGGGACAGAATCCGCCGTCGTTATAGTTGCCGTAGTCCATGACGTCCCATGTCCCTACGACTTTCCTCGTACCGTAATAGAAGTCGGGCAGACCGAGACAGTGGCCGTACTCATGACACAGCGTGCCGAACGAGCCATAGTCTTTCCGGCCGCTGAGTTCGGGGAAACAGCCGTAGTTGTCAGCGTAGTAGGTGCCGTTGGCGTCGGTGACGGCGTAAGGCTCACGGTCTTGTCCCGTCAGACTCCACTGGTGTGACCAGATGGTCTGTGAGTCGCCGCCGTCGTTCTGGGCTTGTCCGGCGAAGAGCATCAGCACTTGCTCCACGTAGCCGTCGCCGTCCCAGTCGTAGACAGACCAGTCAGCCACCTCGTTCTTCATGGCGGTCAGCAGGTCCATCAGCAGCAGGCCGGCATTGCTGTCGTCGGTGCCGATGCTGCGATAGTCGCCATGTGGCTTGGCAAGCGTGACGTGGTAAAGGTCGAACTGCAAGTTAAACTGCCCGTAGCTCTGTGCGTAGAAGTAGTCGTGCACGGAGCCGTGGAAGGGCGGCATCGTGAAGTTCTCCTGATTGAAGATGTTATCCCACAGCAGCACGGGCTGTTCTTCCTTGAATGTGAGGTCGCTGAACGAAGCCAGCAGCACAAGCTGCCGCCGTGTGCCGCAGTAGATTTGAGATTTGAGATTTGAGGTTTGAGATTTGAGATTTGAGTGTTTCCTGAGTGTGGCGCGATGCTGCATGTCGGCGTAGTCCTGTTCACGCAGCGGCACGAGCAGGCCCTGCTCGTCGTACTGCATGCGAAGGCTGTCGCGGGTCAGGAAGTAGTGCATGTACTCGTCGCCTACCAGCATGACCTCCACTAGCTCGCCTGAGCGCGCCCGCAGCCACTGCCAGCAAGGAAAAGCCGGTGCTGCTGCTGTCGTGACGGCGACCAGCAGCAACACCAGCGGGAGAATTGTTTTTCTGATGACCATTTGCCGATGTGCAGGTCTGTTCTTCTTTTAACGGGTGTCCGTGTAGCGTAGTTTGCTGACGGTGCCGTCAGCACGCTTCATGATGTATAGCTCACCACGCACGGGACTTGTCACCTGACGCCCTTGGAGGTCGTAGATGCTGGTGGAGGGTGAAGGGTGGAGGGTGGAGGGCAAAGAGTGGAGACCTGTCGTGCCGCCCATGAAGTCAAACGAAATGAGTCCGTCGTCGGTCATCTTGATGTTCGTGATGGGCTTGCCCAGCTCGGTGGAACCCAGCGCGTTCTCATGATACATGACGGCGGCCGGCACGGATGTGTCGGTCAGCTCACGGTTGACGAAGTCGGTTGAGTCGGTCGACCACGGATAGGACGACGTGCTGAGGTGGTACTTATTCATGTGGTTGCTGTTCTGATAGTTGCTATAGCCCATCTCATCTTTGCGTGCCACCCAGCCGTCATAGTCGAGGTTATCGGCATGCACCAGACTGAAGCGTGGCTTGCCTGCCTCGCTGTTGACGCTGTTGCCCGACCAGTTGCCGGCAGCGTAGTCGACGTGGTAGATGACGAGTCCCTTGCCGGGCAGTCCGGCGTCCCATCCGCTCCACTGGCGGTTCTCCAGCAGCAGGTATTCGCTGTCAGTGTGCCCGATTTTGTAGACCTCGCCGCCCTCAGCCACCGGCTTCAGGTTGTTGATGCTGGCGGCCTCGGTCAGCTCTACGGGCGTCAGCCAGCCTAACAGCATCTTCTCTAACGGCGTGTAGTTGGGCGGGCACCATCCGTAGTTGGTGAAGTTGCCGCCGTCCATGAGGTCCCATTCGTCTACGGTAGAGTAGGGCAGGCTTGCACTGCCGACGGGGTAGATGTCGGGCAGGCCCAGACTGTGAGAGAACTCGTGGCAGATGGTACCGATGCCGCAGTAGATTTCGCGCGTCCACAGCTCTGCGCTGCACGTGTAGTTTGAAATCTTCTTGCCGTCAGCCGTGGTAATCGTTGCAAACGAACTGGTGTTGGGCCACACGTAGCCGCCCTGTCCGCTGATGTTGCCGCCGTAGCCGGCGAAGACATAGATCACCTGATTGACGCTGCCGTTGTCGTTCCAGTCGTAGGGCGAGAAGTCCATGTCTGTCTGTTCGGCCAGCATCATGTTCGTGGCTTCCTTCATGGCGTCGGTGCCGTAGTACTTGCTGCTGGGGTTCGGACAGGCTACGGTGCTCACTTTGTAAGGGCCGTAAACGTCGAACTGCAGGTTCAGCAGTCTGCCGGACTGGTCGCGGAAGTAGTCAGCCGCACAGCCCACGCCGGCGCGCTCGGTGTAGCCGCTTTCGTTGAACAGCCTGTTGTAGTACGCCTGTGCATCTTCTTGCAGGAAGTCCCTGTCAGCGGGTGCCACGAGGATGACCAACTGCTTGTACGTGCGACTGGCGTCCCAGTCGGTGTTGATGGCCGGCAGGCGGCGCGGTGCACCGGGGGCAGCCCAGTCAGTGGCGGCGTCGGCGTTGGTGGGCAGACAGTCGCCGTGAATGATGTGCAGGTCGTCTTGTGCCGTCGCTGTCAGCGGCAGACAGAGCAACAGACAGGCCGAAACGAATCTGCATACTTTACTTGTTTTCATGTCGTTTAGTCGTTTGGTTGTTTCACGTTTATTGTCTAACGTTTCTTGTTTATTGTCTAACGTTTATTGTCTATTGTCTCCCGCACGGCGTCCACGGCTTCAGCTGTTTGAAGAAGTCGTTGCCCTTGTCGTCCACGAGGATGAAGGCGGGGAAGTCTTCCACTTCAATCTTCCAGATGGCTTCCATGCCGAGCTCAGGATATTCCACGCACTCGATGCTCTTGATGCTCGACTGCGAGAGCACGGCAGCCACGCCGCCGATGGTGCCCAGATAGAAGCCGCCATGCTTCTTGCAGGCTTCGGTCACCACGTCGCTGCGGTTGCCCTTGGCTATCATCACCAGTGAGGCGCCGTTGTCTTGGAACTCGTCCACGTAGGGGTCCATGCGGTTGGCCGTCGTCGGGCCCATGGAGCCGCAGGGGTAGCCCTCGGGCGTCTTGGCCGGACCAGCATAGAGCACGGGGTAGTCCTTGAAGTACTGCGGCATGCCTTCGCCGGCGTCCAGACGGGCCTTCAGCTTGGCGTGTGCTATGTCGCGGGCCACGATGATGGTGCCCTTCAGGTTCACTCTCGTGGACACGGGATACTTGGTCAGCTCCTTGCGCACGGCGTCAATGCCCTGGTTCAGGTCTATCTCGATGCTGTTCTGTCCCTCACCGGCCTTGGCGAACTCAGCGGGAATCAGCTCTGCGGGGTTGGCGTCCATCTTCTCTAACCAGATGCCCTGTGCGTTGATCTTCGCCTTGATGTTACGGTCAGCTGAGCACGACACGCCCATGCCGATGGGACACGAAGCGCCGTGGCGCGGCAGACGGACGACGCGGATGTCGTGAGCCAGCGCCTTGCCGCCGAACTGTGCACCGAGTCCGATCTTGTGAGCCTCGTCGAGCAGTTTCTTCTCCAGCTCGACGTCGCGGAACGCGCGTCCCGTCTCGTCGCCCGTCGTGGGCAGCGAGTCGTAGTACTTGATGCTGGCCAGCTTCACCGTCAGCAGGTTCTTCTCGGCTGACGTGCCGCCGATGACGAAGGCGATGTGGTAAGGAGGACAAGCCGCCGTGCCGAGGCTCTTCATCTTCTCCACGAGGAACGGCAACAGCGTGCCCTCGTTCTGGATGGTGGCCTTGGTCA
>JAFUSC010000142.1 GCA_017467705.1 Prevotella sp.
ACGAAAGTGGTACCTTTGCAACGACTTATTTTTCATGTTGTAAAGGTACAAAAACTTTATGACATAACAAAGCCCTGGCTTGAGAAAGTCGGGGCTTTGCGCAAAAAAAAGAGGATGTGCCTATTTGACACACCCTCTTCTCAAAATACCCCTAGTTTATAGCTGATTTTTGTTCTGTTTCTTTTCCAATAATACTCTCCAGATAGGCCCGTGCTTGCTGGTTGGGATGCTTCTTGATTTGCTGATTCATGTGCTCTTTGATGAAATTTTCTTTGGCACATTTAGTTAAGAGACTGGTCAAGATGTAGTTCGCCGTGTCGTTGCGGTGGGCGTAAAGCCATGTCAGCATGCCTTGCGGATTCACCAGATAAAGATAACGCGCACCGTAGTCACGCTCCCGATTCCATTCTGCCTGATGCCGCAGTGATTCGTTCCAGTCGGTAATAGCCGTAGAGTCGCTGACCGGTTTGCGGCAGATTTCATTCCACTGCATCTCCTCTTCATCAGAACGAAAGCCACACCTGTATTATTGCTTTCTTCATAACAGCGGACAAATTAATCATTGATAGTATTCAACCTGAATTCGACGGGTTTCTCTTTTAATAGCCATTTGTCATAAAATAAATTACTTTTCCTTCAGTTAAATCAATCTTTGCATATGCATAACTCGGTCCGCCATCATAGGTCCACTGCATGTCTTTCTTTAACGACGTGTAGTGCAGACAGGCAGGAACAGAAAGCCAATCAGTCATTAAACTGACACAAACTATAATATGTCCGTTTTGCTGATACACGGGTCAATCCATATATCGGTGTCATTCTTTACTTCCAACAATCCCCATGCCTCTGCTTTGAATTCCACTTCATTCTGCAGAGTCCAGACTCCATAGATGTCATCTTTGACTATCGTCTTCTGACAAGAAGTGAAAGCCATCGAAACAAACAAAATAAACAGTAATCCCTTTTTCATTTCTTATTGTTTTCAGGTTCGTTTGAAAAGTTTTCTGCAAAGGTAAGGCAAAAAATATAAACTTGCAATAGCTTCGCCATCATTGACACACAAAACAAGCGTTAACTGGCTGAAAAACAAACACATCAAAAAACAGTAAACCCCGTTTTGACACAAACGGAAAAACGCAAAAGCAGGCAAAAGTCTATAAAATATATGAAAAAAACGCCGTTTAGTTGGTTAATTCAAAATTTTTCCGTTTCTTTGCAAATAGAAACAAACAAAAATAAGAAACAGTCATGACATTTACAGAACAGTCAAACGAGATTTTTCGTCAGGCAATCCGTGACTATCACCTGACGGACAACATTGACACACCGATGCGAAACCCGTACGACCGGGGCACCATAGAGTATAATCTTTACATGAAGTGCTGGATTGACACCGTGCAATGGCATCTGGAAGACATCATCCGTGACCCGCACATCAACCCCGAAGAGGCGCTTGCCCTGAAGCGGCGCATCGACCGTTCGAACCAAGACCGCACGGACTTGGTGGAACAGATAGACACTTACTTCCGTGGCGTCTATGCTGATGTCATTGTGCTGCCTGATGCACGCATCAACACCGAGAGCCCGGCATGGGCCGTCGACCGCCTGTCAATCCTCGCCCTGAAAATCTATCACATGCAAGAACAGGTCAACCGCACCGACGCAACGCCTGAGCACAAGGCACTCTGTCAGGCCAAGCTCGACGTGCTGCTGGAACAACAGGTGGACCTCTCCACCGCCATTGACCAGCTGCTCGACGACATTCGCGCCGGACGCAAGTTCATGAAGGTCTACCGACAGATGAAGATGTATAATGACCCAAGCACGAATCCGGTGCTTTATAAATTGAAAATTGAAAGTTGAATTTAGCGAAGCGCAATGAAGCACGACCATATACTTATCATACGTTTCTCGGCACTTGGCGATGTAGCCATGACGGTTCCCGTCGTCTGGTCGCTGGCTCAGCAATATCCCCACCTGCGCATCACCATGCTCAGCCGGCCTTTTGCACGGCCACTGTTCGACCATCTGGCACCTAACGTCAACTTCATGGAGGCTGACCTGAAGACAGAATACCACGGCATCAAGGGCCTCAACCGTCTCTACCGCCGACTGGTGGCCAAGCAGTTCACCCACATTGCCGACCTGCACAACGTGCTGCGCTCCGACTTCCTGCGCATGCGTTTCAACTTGGCGTGCTACCGCGTGGAGCACATTGACAAGAACCGCCGGCAGCGGCGGGCTCTGACCAAGCATAACAACAAACAACTGGAACCGCTGCCCACGTCGTTCGACAATTATCTGCAGGTGTTCAGCGACCTCGGTTTCCCTGTGAAACTGACGTTCCGCAGCATCTTCGGCGACGGCAAAGGCAGTCTGATGCAGCTGCCGCCCATCTTCGACACGAAGGAAGACGACGAACAATGGATTGGCATAGCACCCTTTGCCGCACACGAAGGCAAGGTGTATCCGCCCGATCAGATGTTGCAGGTCATCCGCCAGCTGGCTGAGCAGCACCCCAAGGCACGCCTGTTGCTCTTCGGTCGCGGTCCACGCGAGGAGGAGCTGTTTCCCCACTGGTGCCACGAGGTGCCGCAGTGCATCAACGTGGGGCTTTATGCCGAGACGTTACACGACGAGCTCATCCTGATGAGTCATCTTGACGTGATGCTTTCCATGGACTCGGCCAACATGCATCTGGCCTCGCTGACGGCCACACCCGTGGTCAGCGTATGGGGAGCCACGCATCCCTACGCCGGTTTCATGGGCTACGGACAGCCCGATGAGAACATCGTACAGCTTGACATGCCGTGCCGCCCGTGCAGCATCTTCGGACAGAAGCCCTGCCAACGCGGTGACTACGCCTGCCTGCACGACATCAAACCTGAAACAATCGTTGAAAGGATAAATCACATCATAAGTCCCCTAAATTCTTAGCTGAGCTAAGCAGCAAAGCTGAGCGAGGACATTACGGGTCTGAACAAGCGCAGACCCTTCATATTAATCACTTAAAAACGGTCCTGATAAACGCTTGTTCAGACCCCCTTCCCCCTAACTTAGGGGGTAACAGTCTATGAAAAAGTATGTATGCGACGTTTGCGGCTACGTCTATGATCCTGCCGTAGGTGACCCTGACAATGGTATCGAACCCGGAACAGCCTTTGAAGACATCCCCGAAGACTGGGTATGCCCCATCTGCGGCGTCGGAAAAGACGAGTTCTCAGCTGAGGAGTAACATGCGCTGAATAGGCTTCACGGCTTCCTGGGCGATGGCTGGGTCCACTTCAACGACTGGCCATCCGTACTTCAGCGTGTTGTAAATCTTGAGCAAGGTGTTCATTTTCATGTACTGACACTCATTGCATGAGCACTCCAGCCCGCTCTCACTGATTTCGGGCGGCACGGGAATGAACGTCTTGTCAGGACACGTGCGCTGCATCTCGTGCAGAATACCTGCCTCTGTAGCCACGATAAACTGCGTGGCACGACTCTCCCGTGCATAGCGCAGCATGTCAGCCGTGCTTCCCTTCACGTCAGCCAACTCCAGCACAGGACCCTTACACTCCAAGTGAGCCATCACCACGGCGTCAGGATATTGCGCCTTCAGCTCTGCAATCTTGCTCACCGAAAAACGCTCATGCACATGACAACCGCCGTTCCACAGCAACATCTGGCGGCCCGTCACCTCGTTGATGTAGTTTCCTAAGTTATAGTCAGGCCCGAAGATGAGCTTCGCGTCCTGAGGAAGCTGGTCAACCACCTTCTTCGCGTTGCCGCTGGTCACCACCACATCGGTCAGCGCCTTCACTGCGGCCGTCGTGTTCACATACGACACCACCTGATAACCCGGATGCTCTTCCTTGAACTTCCGCAAATCCTCAGCCTTACACGAGTCAGCCAGCGAGCACCCGGCGTTCAGGTCGGGACAGAGCACCGTCTTGTCAGGTGACAACAGCTTGCACGTCTCAGCCATGAAGTGCACGCCGCACATCACCATGACCTCCGCGTCAGTCTCTGCAGCCTTGCGGGCCAGTGCAAGCGAGTCGCCCACAAAGTCGGCCACGTCCTGTATGTCGCCCACGGTGTAGTAGTGTGCCAATATGATGGCATTCTTCTCTTGGCACATCTGGCGGATAGCCGCCTTCAGATCAGTGCCCTCAGGAGCCGGTTCGTTGATGAATCCCTGCTCTTTCCACTCTTTTTTCAACTTCATATTATTATTATCTTTTTTTTATTTTTCTTTTTTAAAAATGAAATGAGTAGTATGATGTGGTGTTCATTCGTTGAAAACTTTTTATGCTTTTTCTTGCATAGTAAGTTATAAACCCATGTCAGAGCGTTGTTCACACCCATTGTTAATACTTAACTGCTGATTATGAGGTCTCTCACTCATTTATCCACAATTCTCTATTCTGGTGCAAAATTAATAAGTTTATATCTTTTTTCTGCAATTTTTGGTGGAAAACTTACGTAAAAACCTCGAATAAAGTTGTTGATATCCGTCTCCGCCATCTTCAGTTGTGGTTTTCGTGCACAAATAAACAAGTTATCCACAGGGTTATAAACAAGGTTATCAACAGCCTGTTTCGAGGTACTAAACGCTTTATTTCGTGGTACTAAATGCTTTGTTTCGAGGTACCAAACGGTTTGTTCTGCGGTACAATACTGCTTATTTCGGACCGTCCACCTCGGGCTGCGCAGTCGCGCACCTCCAGCTGGACGATCGCGCAGCCCGAGCTGGACGGTCAAGAAAAGGCACTGCTGTACCTCGAAACAGTGCGTTCTGCTCCGAAGAAATGTATATGATGAACCTTGATAATGCTGATTCCGAAAGGTATACTTCGGGATTAGTGTTTTTTCTTTTTACTATTATAATTTATCACTATTGATATATTATATTACCATTACGGAGTAAATAGACTTGGAAGGATTCTGACATTTCGCCTGCTACAAAACTATTTATTTCCTTCCAATGGTATTTTTCGGATTGCTTGGTATAATTGTTATAAACAACTATTCTCTTTTTCTTAAATAAGTCAGGTAAATGGTCAGAAATATAGAAATATAGCTCCAAATTTCCGTCATACGTACTATCCCCGGGGTATAATTCTTTAAGCATGATATTATTTGGCTTCTTTATTTCTTCCATAATTGACTCTTGCTCGGCATAATTATTAGGGTGTTTAAACCAATCGTCGTTCTCAATTATATGAGTCAAATCGTTCTTGTCAATAATGAAGGTAAAATATGACTTTTCATAATATATGTATTGGCCATGCGCTTCATCTAATTTCATGTATGAAGAACATCCCGTCAAGATAAAGGCTGGAAGAAGCAACAAAAACTTCCATTGTAAATAGTTCCATAACCGATGTCCGTTGTTCGGGTCACCAACTTCGCTTATGTTTCTTAGATACATCATTATCTTATAGTTATTATATAGCGACTCCGGTTTTCATTACGTCACGATAGAGAGGTGAAGGCTCATTTTGCTCAAGTAGTACGGGTTCTATAAGCAGGCTGACTTGTTTTACGTCGTGCCATAGGCTTGTGGACCATTCAAGCCATTTTCCTTCAGCTATCTTTGGAACAATAACGGCTACATCAATGTCGCTCCACTCGTTGGGATGTCCCTTTGAATAGGAGCCAAACATCATGACCTTCGTATCATCTTCGAAACGTGGGGCAATTACTTCTTTGTATCGCCTCACAAGTTCAATGGCTTCGTCTTTTCTAAGTATCTTTGGAGTATCCATTGTTGAAACTTCTTTGTTTGTTCTATAAAGTACTGGCTTGCCTGTTCGTTAAGTGTGGATGCCACTTGTTTTTTATACTGTGGATAGCGACCTGCAATATACATGGGATGCATCTGCTCAAGAAATTTCATCTGTTCATCGCTAAGTTTGTTATAGAGACCACAACCCATCAACAACCGTTCGTGGTTGTGCAAAAGAGGTGGATCATCATCGCGGGCGACAGACCAGTAGCCTTTAATCAGTTTTTCTAATGCCTGATGACACTCGAAGGCTACGTATAGCCACTTACCGCCTTTGTGCATCCATTCGGCAGCACTGATATCTTCTTCTGCTATGTCGAACCATGCTTTAGCAATGCTTTCGTTTGCCATATTGGTTGTTTTATAATTATTTCTGCTGGCAAAGATAAAGATTATTTCTGAAAAAACAAAGAAAACAGCAAGGATTTTTTACCCGTCACACTTATAGCTTCAGCGTTGAAAGTATTTGCGGCCTTGGGTGATGGTGAGGCCGTGGTGATGTGGGCCGACGGGCTGCCCGTTGAGGTTATAGACAACGGTGGTTGCGGTGGTTGTTGTGCGTGGCTGACTGATGGCAGTGGGGTCAGTGGGCGTCAACTGCTGGCTCAGCGCTGTGTAGTTCTGGTGATACCAGTTATAGACATAGGCCAGCTCATCGTCGATGTTCTCGCAGAGCGGCACAGGGTTATTGTTCCACTTCTCGTATTCCCGCTGCCAGGCACCTGACGTTTTGAACAGTCCGGCATAGTTGTTCATGCGCTCTTGCAGGGCTGTCTCGCTGAAGAGCGTCGTTTTCCATGTTTCCCACTTCTCGGAGAGCAATGTTTTCCAGCCGCCGAGGTCATACTGCTGCAGTCTGTTGAACGGACCTATGTAGTTCAGGCGGTCTGTTGTCACGGTCTCTTCCTGATGATCACCGTTCCATTCGCCACCCAGTGACGTGTCAAGGTCCCACACCGTGACGAGGTAGCGGTGCCCTTCGGTGAGGTCGACCGTGGACAGGAATGTGTTTTTATAAGGAGTATCGCGCGCATGCAGGGCGAAAATGAAGACGGCATAGTCGCTCAGATTGTCGATGTAGAAGTAGTCATTGAACTGTTGTTCGAACGCTGTGGGTGTTGTTTCCGACGAACAGAAGTCAATCAAGTCCATCAATGGCTGCCACGTCTGTTCGCAGGGGTAGTCGTCAGGATACTGCATTTCCCATGCGTTCCATTCATCTTGGCTCGTGTCGGCATCGTCGTAGCTTAGCAGATTGCTGCCTGAACCCCATGTGTTGCCCTTATACAGCACGCCGCGCACCGTCAGTTCGTTGGTTTTACTGACCTTGATCTTCTTCAGTCCTAACAGTTTACGGTCAATCTTGTCCGTCATGCAGTAGAGTCCGTGGTAGTTACCGTTGATGAACACCTCTACGAACTGGCCCTTCGTGCCGTTGCGGTTGTCGAAGTTGGTTTCATAGGGCGTCTTGCTCACCTCGTTCCACAGGTCGAAACAGACGCGGTTACGCATGCGGATGCGGTCAATGGCCATGGCATCCAGTATCCAGCTGTTCTCTTCGCGTATGCCAAAGATGTTTGCATCCAGGTCATTACCGTCAGCATCGAGCAGTTTGACGGCAAAAGACTTCTTGTCGTAAGCCAGTGAACTGGCTCCGCGATAACGCACCTTGCAGGCATAGCTCACCACCGTCTGGCGTCCGTGCGTTGTTGATAGTCGCATATCTCGATGCTGGCCGGCACGTAGTCTGTCCTGTTGACGTCACTGATGTTCACCGTCAGATTCACTAAAGGCAGTGACTGGCTGCTGATCTGTGCTTTCATCTCGTCGTAAGTGGGTGCGGCATGCAGCGCCGTGCAGCAGCAAAGTGAAAGCGTAATCAGGATGAAGTGGAGTTTTCTGTTCATGCTGTTTGTATTGTTAGTCGTGAATGATTGATGTTGCAAAGGTAAGCAACACCCTGCATAACACCAAATTTTTCGTAAAAAAAGATGAAAAAACGAGTATTCTTTGTAATTGTTTGGTGTTTTAAGCTGAAAGGTTTATCTTTGCATTTCATAAAACGTGAAACATAAAACATTGAAATAGAGAATCTGTTTCCCAAGAGATTATGCGTAAGATTCGTACTGTAGAGATGCAGCGGCTGACGGTGGAGGAGTATCGTGAGGCTGCGAAGTTGCCGTTGGTGGTGGTGTTAGACGATGTGCGTTCCATGTATAACATCGGCAGTGTGTTCCGCACGTGTGATGCGTTCCGGGTGGAAAGCATCGTGCTTTGCGGCATTTGTCAGACCCCTCCGGCCACGGAGATACACAAGACGGCCTTGGGAGCAGAGGACGCTGTCAGCTGGAAATACGCTCCGACGGCGCTCGAAGCGGTTGAGATGCTGCACGCAGAGGGCTATGAGGTGCTGGCCGTAGAGCAGGTGGAACACTCCACGAAGCTACAGAACTTCCGTGCAGACGGCCAGAAACGCTATGCTGTGGTGCTGGGTAATGAGGTGAAAGGCGTGCATCAGGAAGTGGTGGATGCCTGCGACGGCTGTTTAGAGATTCCCCAACTGGGCACCAAGCACTCCATGAACGTCTCCGTAACAGCCGGCATTGTCATTTATGAGTTTGCCCGACAGCTGGTATTGTAATTTCATTTCTCCACCACTTTCACGTTGGTTCCTTCTACGATCCATACGCAGTCGTAGCCTTCGGTAAATGCTTTTCGGGTGAGTTGCTGAATGGTTTGTGGGGTTGAAGTGTGCTCAATGGTGGTGTCGTTGAGCTCTACAGGCCATTGATAGGCATTTTCATGGCGCACCGCAGCGCCCCAGCCGAAGGCATAGGCAGGCACTTCGCAGAAAGAAGAGAACTTCGGATACTGGTCATCCACGACAATGCAATAGGCTTTCTGTGCCTCGCGGGTAGACTGACGGAGCACGGACTGCGCCATGTCACGACCTGTCCGGCTGCTGTCAACCGTCGATTTCCAATGATGAAAGCCCACCATCAATGCTGAAATGATGTAGAGAATAAAGGTGATGAGCAGCGCTTTCGTGTCCGTATACTTATTGACGATGAAGCCCACCAGCACGGCAAACATGCCTAACGAGGCATAGGCATTCATCACCGTGAGTGAGATGAGCAGGTTCGGAGAGACTGAAATGACGGCACACGCAACCAGTGCAACGAACGTGCGGCGGCACCATAATGCGCGTTTCTGCACGAAAAGCATCCAGACAAACGGCAGTGAAAGCAGCAGGGTGACCGCAAAGAGCCCGAGATGGCGGCTCGGTGCGTGCACAATACTGATATAGTCAGCCGAGAACCAGGTGTAACCTATCCAGATCACCAGTCCCTTCACGTTCTTCATGATGTTGAACGTTTCATAGTCGGGATTGAAAATCTCGGTCTTCGGAATCATCATGCGCACGATGAAATAACCTGCTGCAATAGCTATTCCGATGAGGAAGTGGCGCAGGAGTGTCTGCTTGTCCATCCTGTGGAACCCGTAAGCGAACACCGGCGGCACCACAGCCCATGCAATTCCGTTCTCTTTAGAGAGTGCGGCCAGCATGACGAAAAGCGTCCACAGGACATATTTCCGCCAGTCCTCATAGTGCAGATAGCACCAGATGGCCACCATTCCCCACAGTTGTGAATAGACTTGATTGAGTGAGTCGCATGCCAGAACGGTGCCAAGCACGCACGGTGACAGGTAAAAGAAGGTGGTGGCCACAGCGCGTGCGGTACGGTTGAAGCCAGCCTTTGCGCCAAGCAGCCACACCATCAGGGCACAACTGATGTGTCCGATGAAGATGATGATGTGGTTCAGCACAGGAAACAGCCGTGGCTGCAGGCCGACAATGTAGCCCATCAGGGCATCAAACGGCCGCCAGACATTGCCGTAACGCATGAAGTAAGGCAGGAAATCAGGGTCAGTGTGTGGCGATGACAGCGTGCTCCAGTCGTCGAACGTGGGAAGAATCTGCAGTTTGCCCCACAAGACGAACGGCATGGTGATGAAAACAAACAGGATGAGCGGGTGAATACGTTTCATCATGGCACAGCGTGTGTTTACTTATTTCATCATGACAATCTTGCAAACAGTGCCCTTGCTGCCGTCGGCCTTTGCCGTGGCTACCATGTAGACGCCTGAGGCTACACGTTTGTTGTCCTTGTCACGGCCGTTCCACGTAAAGCTACCGCCCGTGCTGCGGCCTTCGGCAATGAGTTTTCCGTTGCTCGACAGTATCTTCACATCCGCATCGTAGGCCAGTCCCGTCACGGTTATCAGTCCGTTATAGTCGGGAGTGACGGGGTTTGGATACGCATAGACGTCATCACTGCTCATGTCTTCGTTCGGTGTTGTGCTGTCACTCATGTAGGAACACAGGCCGTTTTCGGTGCCGATGAACACCTCACCCGTCTCATTATTGAAGGCCAGTGACATGATGTGGTCGGCAAGCAGGCCGCTGTTCTGCGTTGTGAAGTGATGAACCTGCGTGAAATTGTCGGCACTGATGACGTAAACGCCGTCGGTTTCCGTTCCAAACCATTTGCGGTTGCCGGCATCTATGGCCATGCACGTGGTCTTGACGCCGTTCAACAGGTAGTCAGCGTAGTTCGTTCCGTCGTTTCTGGGCACCTTGACTTGCGTGTAGCAGTAGTCTGTGCTGTTATTGTCAATGGTTTCCTTGCTCAGATAGTAGGGACCGCCGTTCGTTCCGAACCAGATGTTGCCTTCCTTGTCCTCGGCAATGCTGTTAGGGGTGCTCACGTAGGTCTCTAACGACACACCGTCCTGATTGACGCGGTTGTCATAACGGCGCACCTCGTCGGTCTGCGGGTTGTAGCTGATGACGCAAGGCATGCGATGCATGTTGTTCACCATCCAGAGCAGGCCGCGTGAGTCGAACATCATGGCACGTATGTCTTCCAGAGAGCGGTCTTCGTAGACGAAGAACTCTTTTTTGTAATGGTCTTTCCACGTCTTGTCGTCAATGAGTTCGAGCAGCGATTTCGTGGGCGCAATGCTGTTGAAGCACCACAGGTGGCCGTCGCTGCCGTACTTGACCGTCGTCACCATGACATATTTCTTATTGTTGTTGCCCACGGTGGAGGCTGTTTCCAGCGGACTTCCGTTGTCGTTGTTGTATTCCTTGACGAACTTTCCGTCCCTGAACTCATAGAGTCCCGTCTGTCCGCCGGCGTAGACGTGGCTCTCATCAGCCGGGTCAATGTCGAGCGAGAACAGCTGGAAGAGCTTATGACCGACCTGATTTTCAAGGTCGGTGTCATAGTTGGTCCACTCATCGCCATCGAACACCTGAATACAACTGGTGTTGTTCGTGACGGCTATGGACCCGTTAGAGCTGTAAATCTTGCCGTTGTGGAAGCGCATGAAGCCGAAGGCATTGAATCGGGGTCCTCCGGGCTGCAGGGTCTGCACCGTTTCCAGGTATTGGTTGTAGTCCGTGCGGTCGTCGTTGAATATCGATGCGTCGTAGGAGGTGGTCTTCTGCCACGTGGCGGGGTCGAGCAGGTTGGCCGAAAGGGATGCCGTCAGCACTTGTCCGTTCTGCTGTCGGGCGTAGATGTTGCCGTTGGTCAGGGCGACGCGGCTGATGTTGGCACTGAGGTTATAGCTGTCACTGATCTCCACGCGCTGCATGTTGACCTTCACGATGCCGAAAGCGCAGGCCAGATAAGCATATTCCTGATGCATGAAGATGCTGTTGACGGTTTTGTCGGCGGTCATTGTCTTCTGGTAGAGGTCGCTCAGGTTAGTCACTTCCCCACCCTCTTCCATCACGTCCATGTTCTGGTTCTGGTAGACAATAAGCAGCTTCTTGGTCGTGGCGTTCCACTTGATGAGCTTGATGTTGGTCTCGTTCAGCCCGTTCAGCTTGTCGTAAGTGGTGACAGACTGGTCGGCGAGGTTGTACGTGTAGAGTCCGTTGCTGGCCTGCACATACAGTTCTTCACCTGAAGACTGTATGTCCTGCACCTCGCTGTAGGCCATGTACGTCTTCCACGAGCCTATTTGCGCCCTTACAGGGCTAAATGAAAAATGAAAAATGATAAATGATAAACCTATCACCCACCCTATTCTGCATCCAGTTTTCGTTTTCATTGGTTTCTTTTTAAATACTCACACAGCTTCTTGACGGCCCGGGCGCGGTGACTGATGTGGTTCTTCACGTCGACGCCGAGTTCGGCGAACGTGCCGTCGTAGCCTTCGGGTTTGAACACGGGGTCGTAGCCAAAGCCTTTCTCACCCCGTTTCTCGGTGGTGATCTCACCTTCCACCACGCCCTCGAACAGCTTTTGCACGGGCTGTTCGCCCTCTTGCGGCAGCAGCAGGAGTGCAATGGCGGTGCGGAAGCGGGCCTTTCTGTCGGCCACACCGCTGAGTTCACGGAGCAGCTTGCGCGTGTTGGCCTCGCTGTCGTGCCCCTCGCCGCCGGCATAGCGGGCGGTGTGAACGCCCGGAGCGCCGCCCAAGGCATTCACCTCAAGCCCCGTGTCGTCAGCAAACACGCTCAGGTGATAATGGTCATAGACGTATTGCGCCTTCTGCAGGGCGTTCTCTTCGAGCGTGTTGCCTGTCTCGGGAATGTCAACGTGGCACCCGATGTCGGCCAACGACAGCACTTCCATGCTGTCAGCCAGTATGCTGCGAATCTCTGAGAGCTTGTGTTCGTTGTTTGTTGCAAAGACTATTTTCATGTTCTCTAAATGCGTTGGTTGCTACTCTGCTTCTTCTTTATTAACTTCCGCCGGCACCTTTTTATTGTCTTCGAGCTTCTTTTTCTGGTTCTTGATGCTCACTTTCATCTCGTCGAAGCCCTCACCGTAGACGCCGATGACGCTCGACTGGCTGACGAAGGCGTTGGGGTCAATCAGTTTGATGAGTCGGAACATGTTGACACTCTCACTCTTCTTGGCCAGAATACAGAGCACCTTCATCTTCTTTCCCGTGTACCAGCCGTGTCCGTCGAGTATGGTTACGCCGTGGTTCATCTGTGTTCCGATGGCATTGGCTATCTCCTGCCACTTCTGGGTGAATATCATGAACTGCACAGACTGGCGCCGTGCGTTCATCACGTAGTCCAACACGAAGTTCTCAAGGGCCATGACGCAGAAGCCGAACATCACCTTGTGGGCCCGTTCTATGTAGTTGCCGAACTGCGGGAAGAACATACAAGAGCCGATGATGAGGAAGTCCACGACGATGAGCACGGTGCCTAACGACACGTTGTGATACTTGTTGATCGAGGCGGCAATGATGTCTGTGCCGCCCGTTGAGCCGTTGTTGAGGAACACTGTGGCCAGTCCGATGCCGGTGATGACGCAGCCTATGATCATTGACATGAAGTCCTGACCCTCGCCCAGCAGCTTAATAGGCAGGCCGTTCTCCTGTGTAGGCATGATGGCCTGTGCGAACATCAGCAGGAAGTAGAGCGCAAAGATGGCATAGATGGTCTTCATCATGAACTTGAAGCCCAGGATTTTCAGCGCAACCACCAGCAATGCAATGTTGATGATGATGTAAGTGTTCTCCAGATGGAACCCCGTGGCGTAGTAGATGATGGCCGACAGACCCGTCACACCGCCTGCCACAATCTGATAAGGCATCAGGAAGACGGTGAACGAGATGGTGTAGAGCACGAGTCCAAGGGTTATGAAGAAATAATCCTTGAACTCGTTAAGTATCAGTTTGTGATTGAATGTCATGTCTTCGAAAGCCCCCTGACTCAGGGGGCAATGACAATATTCACCATGCGTTTGGGCACGATGATGACCTTCTTCACGGGCTTGCCGTCGATGTACTTCCGGGCGCGTTCGTCGGCCATCACAGCCTGTTCGATGGCTGCATTGTCGGCGTCGGCGGGGAACTCCATGTCGAAACGGGTCTTACCGTTGAAGGCTACGCCCAGACGGACGCTGTCTTCCACGAGGTACTGTTCGTCCCAAGTGGGCCATTCAGCGTCGCACACCGAGCCAGTACCACCCAGGATGCTCCACAGTTCCTCTGCAATGTGGGGCGCAAAGGGTGCGATGAGCACCACCACCTGGCGGAACAGCTGTGAGTTGTGGCACTTCAGCTGCGACAGCTCGTTCACACAGATCATGAAGGCAGAGATGCTGGTGTTGTAAGAGAACACTTCCATGTCCTGACTGACCTTCTTCGTGAGCTTGTGCACGCTCTTCAGCATGTCCTTGGTGGGCGTGTCGTTGTTGCGCGGAGCCGTGACGAGGTTCCAGAACTTCTTGAGGAAGCGGTGACAACCGTCGATGCCGTTGGTGTCCCAAGGCTTCGACTGCTCCACGGGGCCTAAGAACATCTCGTAAAGACGGAGCGTGTCAGCACCGTATTTCTCCACGATCATGTCGGGATTGACCACGTTGAACATTGACTTCGACATCTTTTCAATGGCCCAGCCGCAGCGGTACTGCCCGTCTTCCAGTATGAACTCGGCGTTGTTGTACTCCGGTCGCCACTGACGGAAGGCTTCCGTGTCGAGCACATCGTTGTTGACAATGTTCACATCCACGTGAATCGGGGTCACATCGGGGTACTGATCCTTCAGTCCATAGCTGACAAAGGTCGGGTGTGCGGCGGCATTGTCGCCGCCTGCAGGACCATTGACGCGATAAACGAAGTTCGAGCGACCCTGAATCATGCCTTGGTTGACCAGCTTCTTGAACGGTTCATCCTCGCACGAGTAGCCCGAGTCAT
>JAFUSC010000143.1 GCA_017467705.1 Prevotella sp.
AATGGCGGAATCGTCCAGCCCGCCTGTGCCGACTATAAGCGCAAGCAGCTGGACCCGCTGACCGACTTCGTGAAGCGTCCGCAGCTGGGTGCCAAGGGCTTGCTCTACGAGAAGTTCAACGCCGACGGCACGGTGAAGAGCAGCATCGACAATTTCTACGAGCCCGAAGTGTGGCAGCAGCTGAAGGAGAAGACGGGTGCCAAGGACGGTGACCTGGTGCTCATCCTCAGCGGTGACAAGGCCAACAAGACGCGCACACAGCTCTGCACGCTGCGTCTGGAGATGGGCGACCGTCTCGGGCTGCGTGACAAGAACCGGTTTGAGTGTCTGTGGATTGTGGACTTCCCGCTCTTTGAGTGGAGCGACGAGGAGCAGCGCCTGATGGCTACGCACCACCCGTTCACGCTTCCCAATCCCGACGATATACCCCTGCTGGACACCGCACCTGAGAAAGTGCGCGCCGTGGCCTACGACTTCGTCTGCAACGGCATCGAGGTGGGTGGCGGTTCGCTGCGTATCCACGACGGCAAGCTGCAGGAAAAGATGTTCCAGATTCTGGGCTTCACACCCGAGCGGGCCATGGCTCAGTTCGGATTCCTGATCAATGCCTTCAAGTACGGTGCACCGCCTCATGCAGGCTTGGCCTTCGGACTCGACCGCTTCGTGAGCATCATGGCCGGGCTTGACAGCATCCGCGACTGCATCGCGTTCCCGAAGAACAACAGCGGGCGCGACGTCATGTTGGATGCTCCGGGCGAGCTTGACCCGAAACAGCTGGAAGAGCTGCAGTTGGCTATTGACTTACATCAAGAATAATCCGACATTTATAAAAATGCCTAAATATCAGTGATTTAATGTCATTAAATGTTTTTAACTTTGCACTCGAAAAATGAAAGGATAATAAAATCCCTACACTCAAACAAATTTAAAAAACTATGGCAGAAAAGAAAACTGTAAAGAAAGCTGCAGCTCCCAAGGCAGAGGCAGTAGAGAAGAAAGCAACAGTAAAGAAGGCAGCTGCTCCTAAGAAGGCTGCAATCGTTTTGAACGCTGAGAACGCTGGTTTCAAGGCAGGAGATGTTTATCAGGCACTGGCAGCAGCTGGTAAGGCACTGACCGTTAAGGAAATTGCCAAGGCTGCAAAGATTAGCGAAGAGGAGACTCTGCTCGGTATGGGCTGGCTCTTTAAAGAGGGTAAGATCGTTGAGTCTGAAGCTAAGATCACGTTGGCTTAATCGTAACAGATTACATACAAAGAAGGCTGGTAGCACTTTGACTAACCAGCCTTTTTTAGTCTTAACCCTCCACCTTCGACCCTCCACCCTCCACCCTCCACCCGTCACCCTTCACCCTTCACCAAAAACATGTCCTACGACCAACAGATACTGAACATTCTGCTTGAAGCAGGAGAGCGCGGAATAGGCGTGCAGACCATTGCCCGGCACGTCTATAACCAGAACTGTACGCTCTTCTCGCAGCCCGACTTTGCCGACATTCACGGTTATGTGCAGCAATATCTGTTGCGCAACAGCAAGTCAGCGCAGTCGCTCATTGAGAGCACAGGCCGTCGCGGCTACTATCGGCTGAACACCCGTAACAATGCCGATGCCCGCCAGCTGATGTTTGATTTCCGGGAAGAGCACACCGAAAAAGAAGAAGAGAAGCCACAACAGGACTTCTCTCTGGACTTGTTTGGAACTATTTGATTACTTAATCTTTAAATTTGCTTGATAACCTTTGCCGGCACACCGCCGACGATGCAGTTGGCTGGTACATCCTTCGTGACGACAGCACCCGCAGCAACAACAGCATGTGTGCCGATGGAAACACCAGGCAGGATGACGGCATTAGCACCAATCCAGACATCATCGGCAATGGTCACCTGTTTGGTGGAGATGCCCTGCTCATCAATGCGTTTGCCAGAGTCAGCGAAGTTGTGGTTGAGTGCCGTTACCGTGATGCCTTGAGCAAGGTTGACGTGACTGCCAATCTTGACAGGACCAATGACGGTACAATGTATGCCGATGCGCGTATGGTCGCCGATGATGACGTCGCCCACAGCATTGTTGATACAGCAGTATGACTCCACCACGCTGCGCCTGCCCAATGAGAAACGGCGGTAGGGTGGGGTGTCCATGCGCACGCTATGGTAAATCTTCGAACCCCGTCCACGCTTTTGATAAAGCGGTGCCAGCAATCTGATGTACCACCGGGGACGTGCATCGCGCTGGTTCATGATGAGATAATCCAGCAGTCTCTTCAGTCGTGGACTTGACTTCAAGCCTTCTCTTATACTTTCCTTTTCCTTCATGTGTCCAATGTTTTCTTGTTACACCATTCCGTTATCGTTTGACGAAGAAACGCACCAGCAGGAAATTAACCGGTACGCAGACCATATACATAGGTATGGGAGCCCATTCCTTCGGGACACCCAGCCAGATGAAGAAGCTGAGGCTCACCACCTGCAGACTCCAGTTGATGAAATGGCTTAGTGCAAAACCGCCGGCATTCTTGGGGCTTGCCTTCACCTTGAAAGTGAACCGCGTCGTCATGACGTAATTGCAGCAGAAACTCACGATGTAGCCAATAGTCAGTGCAATGCGTTCATCCATGTACGGCAGCAGCAGGTAGTACACGCCATACTGTATCAGCGTGGCCACCACACCGACAATGCCAAAACGCATCAGTTCATATAGTTTCTCCTTCATTGTTATTCAAATCCCCCAATTCCCTAATAGAGGTTGTTTTTTATCAATATCTTCTGGTATTTGATAAAGATATGGTTTCTTTAACTGCAAAAATACTACAAAAATTTGATAATTCCAAAAAAACGTAGTATATTTGCAAAAAAAATAAAGGGGCTGTTATTGATGCGAATATTATTTTTAGTCTACCATGGTTTCTCTGAGCATAGTGGTATCAGTAAGAAAATCCACTATCAGGTGAATGGCTTGCGGCAAAACGGCTACGAGGTGCATCTGTGCTCTTATGGATTCGCAGAGAATGGTCACCGATGTCGTTTTATTGATGATTGTGTGCTAGTTGACTATGGAACGGGGGTTCAAGCAGGTTTGCGTCAGCGCATGGAATATAACCAGCTTTTTGACTATTGCCAGAAGAACGGAATAGAGTTTGTCTACGCGCGTTGTTTCCAGAATGCTAACCCATGGCTCATCCGCTTTTTCCGTCGGCTGCGAGAAGCTGGTATTCATGCAGTAACGGAGATACCAACCTATCCTTACGATGCAGAGTTTAAGACCTTTTCCAAGAAAGAACGTTTAGGATTAAAAATTGATCAGCTCTTTCGCCATCGTTTGTATCGCTATATGGATGCTTTGGTAACCTTTAGCGATGCCGAAGAAATTTTCGGACAGCGTACAATCCGCATTAGTAATGGTGTGGATTTTGATAGTATTCCACTCCACTCTCCACGCTCTTCTCTCTACTCTCCACTTTCCCCTCTCCACTTGATCGGTGTTGCTGAAGTGCATAGTTGGCATGGCTACGATAGGGTCGTGGCAGGTATTGGAGAGTATTATGCTCATGGTGGTCAGCGAGATGTGTTTTTCCATATTGTAGGAGGAGTGCATCCTAATACAATGAAAGATGTTTTCCGTCCCCTTATTGAGCGTTATGGAGTACAGAATAGAATACTCTTTCATGGGCAATTGTTTGGCGACGCACTGACGGACATCTTTAATCAGTGCCAGTTTGCTATTGGGTCATTGGGGCGTCATCGCAGTGGAATCACAGTCATTAAGACATTGAAAAACCGTGAGTATGCCACACGTGGTATACCTTTTATATATAGTGAACAGGACTCTGATTTTGATAACCAGCCTTATATAATGAAAGCCCCGGCTGATGAAACTCCTATTGATATCCCAAGTATAATCAGTTTTATGGCACAATTCACCATGAGCCCACAAGAAATACGCAAAACAGTAGGGCATCTGACATGGAAGATTCAAATGCGTAAAGTGATTGACGAGGTGAATAAATTAATCCATGAATAGAGCGTAGTAAGAATGGAAGACAAAAAATATAAAATCGTTTACATTACTCCGGCACTTTATATGGCAGGAGGCGTTGAACGTGTCTTAACGCTAAAGGCCAACTATTTTGCAGAACATTTTGGATATGACGTTACAATAGTCTTGACAGAAGGGAAAGATAAACCTTTGTTTTATCCTTTATCTGATCAAGTTAAAATCGTCAATCTTGATATTAATTTTGAAAAGCTTTGGACGTGCTCATTTGTCAGAAAAGTATTTGTATATCTTAAGAAACAGCGAATTTTCAAAAAGCGATTAACAGCTTTGTTAATGACTCTTCGGCCGGATATAACGATAAGCCTGTTGCGGCGGGAAATAAACTTCCTTAGTAATATTAATGATGGTAGCAGAAAATTGGGCGAGTTGCATGTCAATAGAGCCAACTATCGTAACTTTGAAGCAGGGGATACAAACTTTATCAAGAATCTCTTTGCCAAATATTGGATGAAGAGTTTAGTTTCAAGGTTGAAACGATTAGACCGTTTTGTCGTGCTAACAGAAGAAGATAAGCAGGCTTGGGCGGAATTGTCTAATGTCTGTGTTATCCCAGATCCATTGTCGTTCATGCCCAGGCAGAAGAGTCTGCTTACGGAAAAAAGAGTGATTGCTGTTGGTCGTTATGTCTATCAGAAAGGCTTTGACTTGTTGTTGCAGGCCTGGGCTAAAATTGAAAAGCAACATCCTGATTGGAATCTGGCTATTTATGGTGATGGTAATCGTACTTCTTATGAGCAACTGATAAAGACTCTGGGTATTGATACCACTCGATGTCATTTGAATGGTCGTACACAAAATATAGAGTTAGAATATCAGAAAAGTTCCTTATTCGTATTCAGTTCTCGGTTTGAGGGCTTTGGCATGGTGTTGGTAGAGGCAATGGCTTGCGGATTACCTGTCGTGTCATTTGCCTGTCCTTGTGGTCCAAAGGATATTGTAAGAAATGGTGAAGATGGATTCTTGATAGAGAATGGTAATGTAGAAGCTTTGGCAGAAGCGATGTCAAACATGATGTCAGACAGAGAGATGAGAGTTACGTTCTCTAATCAAGCATTGAAGAATGTGCAACGTTTTCAGATTGAACATATAGCTGAAACATGGAAGGAATTGTTTAATGAAGTAATAAGTGTGGTTGTATGAAAGTAATGTATGTGGTAGAAGCCGTGAACCTGCCTGGAGGCTATGACAGGGTGATTATAGAGAAAGCCAACTATTTGGCTGAACATGGAACTGAAGTTATCATAGCTGTGACCTCGCATGCATTGGCAGAGCCCTATTATCCAATATCTGAAAAGGTTAAAGTTGTTGATTTTAAGCTTGATTTTCACAGACAGTATGGACATCATATTTTCTATAGGGCTTATGTGTATTTTACTTTGATGCGGCGTTACCGTAAGGTACTAACTGATTTGTTGTACGTAGAACGACCAGATGTAGTCATTACAACTCTTGGGCGTGATATCGACTTCATTACCGATATCCAAGATGGTAGTGCAAAGATTGGGGAGTCACATATTGCAAAGGACTATGTTCGCAATCTTCACCTTATGGAACAACGGGGCTTCGTCTATCGTTTGATTGCTAAACATTGGAGACACAAGCTGGATCGAAAAGTTAGAAAATTAGATACCTTGGTTTTGCTGACTCAGCATGATGCTGATAGTTGGGCAGGGCTAACCACCACAGTTGTCATTCCCAATGCTCTCCCTTTCTATCCACAGCAAGCAAGTAGCTGTGATAATAAGAAGGTCATATATGTAGGAAGACTAAACGAGCAGAAAGGCTTAGAGTATCTGATTAAGACATGGGAAGGAGTATACCAACGCCATAAAGACTGGCAACTTCACATGTATGGCGAAGGTGAACAAGAAACATTGGTCAGACAACTCATCAAAGATGCAGGATTGGAACATGTCGTGATTCTTCATAAACCTACGAAACAGATTATGGAGAAATACATAGAGAGCAGTATTTTCTTGCTTACGTCACGCTTTGAAGGTTTTGGTATGGTGCTTGTTGAGGCTATGGCTTGTGGAGTCCCTGTCGTATCTTTTGATTGTCCTTGGGGACCGGCAGATATTATCAGTAATGGCACAGACGGCTATTTGGTAGAATATTTGAATACAGATGAGGCTGCGCAAAGGGTGTGCCAACTGATAGAAAATCCTCAGCTAAGAAAGGATATGGGAGCCAGAGCACGTGTAAATGTAAAGAGATTCCAGCGTGATTTAGTAATGAAGCAGTGGACGGATTTGTTTGCAAAAGTTTCATGTTGAATGTTTTAATAATATTATTGTTATGGATACAGAGATTAGGAAAATTCAGTTGAAGTGCATGGAGATTCTGGATATTGTTCATCGCATATGTGTTGAGCATCATATTCAATATTCATTGTGTGGAGGAAGTGTTGTTGGTGCCCATCTGTATAAAGGGTTCCTGCCTTGGGATGATGACATTGACATCATGATGACGCGCGAAAACTACAATCGTTTTGTCTCTATTGTTCCGTCTGTATTGCCAGAAGGGTTCTCTATGTTGAATTTTGAGGTAAGCGACGATTTCGTGATGGGGCTGACAAAAATCATAAACAACAATACAACCTATGTCCATGATAATGGACAGGTATCAGGCGTGTTTGTTGATGTAACGGTTTATGATAAGGTGCCCACAAACTTCCTCCGTCATGTAGATATGTTTTTAGTTAAACGTTCGTTTACTGTCCTTAGAGGGAAAATGCCAGGAAAGGGACTAAAAAACATAATAAGGAATCTGTTTATCGATGTGTGTCTACCGGAGAAGCGGAAGTATTTTCTCTTTTTCTCAAAAGTAGCACAGTTTCTGGGACATACCTCTCATTATACTTATTCCGAGCTATTTGGCGGTTGGGCTCAGACGATATCCTATAGGCCATCGGTATTTGAGAACTATACGACAATAGAATTTGAGGGCAAGCAATACAGTATTGTAAGAGACTATATAGAGTATCTGACAGTAAGATATAACCGTACTGATTTCCATGAACCCAAAGAGAAACAGGTTGCGCCGCATGTTAGTTTCTATGATGAAAATTTGCCTTATAAAGAATACTTGAAAATGAAAAAATAAGAAGACAATTAATGTAAACGTCCAGTTCTCTCTTAAGCAAACAAGTGTCTGTTGAGCCACCAACGCAAAGACAGCATGTGGAAATAGATTCGAGGAGCTTTGTGGGCAAGATAACGACCTGTTCGTTGAGCAATGGTGTCTGTGAATTGAAGGTCTGGTGCTAACTGATATAGATAGTTTAGCACTTCAACCCTGTCATCCATTCGGTCAATGTGGTGCAGTAGTCGATACAACAGATTGAATTTTAAATAGTATACATTCTTCTTTACACATTGACTCGCTTCAGGTAATAAAGTCTTATCGTGTGTTAGCTCCCATGTTGCCGCAATGGCAATGCAGAAATCCAGTCCTTTCTTTTTTGTAAACATTTGTAGCGAAGAGACAGAGTCGTGTCCTCTTCGATAAATATTAAGTAAGCATGTGGTTTTGATTGCTTTTTTGCTTTTTACACAACATTCATGGATGAATGGTACATCTTGAAATGCAATTCCGGGAATGAAGAGGATGTTATTGTCCTGTAAGAACGAACGTCGGAAAAGAGTATTCCAAACGTAAAACTGATAGAGCTTGATGTCATCTCTTAATAAGGTCCATCCTTCTTTTTCTATAAACTCTGGTTGGGGCAATGTCGGCGACTGACATTGGTCTTCAATTTCTTGATTACTCATTATTAAAAAGTTTGCCCTTATCATGTCCGCTTTGGTATTAAGTGCTTTTTTCAATAAGACGGGCAAACTGTTTTCAATCAGCAAATCATCAGAGTCGGGCATTAGAATATACTCTCCCTTGGCATGTGCTATTCCTACATTTCGGGCAACAGAGAGTCCTTGGTTCTCTTGGTGGATAACAGTAATATTTGTATGCTGTTCAATGATGTCGGCAATGACGTCCATACTTCTGTCTTTCGTTCCGTCGTCTACAATAATAACTTCATAGCAACCTTCATCCAGTCCTTGCTGGAAAATACTCTCTATACAGGACCGAATGTATTTCTCTACTTGAAACACGGGGATAACAATGCTTAAATCCATATTTATATTTAATAGTTTAGATTGATGTTGCAAAAATACGCAGAAAAGTTGATATTTCAAAATATTATTGCTAATTTTGCAGAAAATATATAAAATTATGGCTTGGTATGATAAATATTTGACGGTTTACGGAAAGCCGTTTAGTGAGGTTCCATCAGAGATAATAGAAGAAACTCGTAATCGATTAGCATTGCTGCAAAATGAGAATCCGCTGATTTCCGTTGTCGTCATTGCCTATAATGAGGAGCGGCGTCTGGCTGCATGCTTATGGTCGCTTAGTGAATTACAAACCCGATATCCCATAGAGATATTGGGGGTGAATAATAATTCTAAGGACAAGACGGAGGAAGTATATCAGCGTTTAGGCTTGCCCTATTTTAATGAGATAAAGCAAAGTCCAGGTTTTGCTCGTCAGTGTGGGCTGCAGCATGCTCGAGGGAAATATCATTTTTTTATTGATGCAGATACGTTTTATCCTTCATGCTATGTTGACAAGATGATGGAGAAGCTGCAAAAGCCAAATGTCTCTTGTGTTGGAACATTTTGGAGTTTTTATCCTGATTCACAACATTCCATATTTGGCCTGTTTTGGTTTGAGTTAATTCGAGACACATTTCTGTGGGTACAACACTTCAAACGTCCCGAGCTTTGCATCCGTGGAATGACGTTCGCTTTTCGTGCGGATTATGCGAAACAGGTTAAGCTAAGGACAGACATTCGTCGTGGAGAGGATGGCTCATTAGCTCTATCTTTGAAGAAGTTTGGGAAGATAGTTTTTCTTTATGATAGAAAAGCCCGTCCCGTAACAGGATATGGTACACTTAATGAAGGTTCTTTGTTGAAGGGTTTTTGGAATCGTGTTAAAGTACAATTACATGGTATTAGTCGTGTTTTTTACAAGACTGAGCATTATGAGGATAGTGAAGATAATCTGGTGAAGAATAAGTAGTAGTTATGGATAAGATTCGTGTGCTGGAGGTTATCCGGCAGGGACAGATTGGGGGGGGTGAATCTCATTTGTTAGACTTAGCGGCCTTTCTTGATAAGGATTGTTTTGAACCGGTGGGACTGGCCTTTACGTCGGGTGAGATGGTTGACAGGTTGGAACGCATGGGTATCAAGTGTCATGTCATTCCCACGTTGAAGGCTTTTGACCGACATGTGCAGAAGCAGATTGTTGATTTGCTGAGGCGTGAGCGTATACAGATTGTTCATGCCCATGGTAGTCGTGCCGCCTCTAACATGTTGTGGCCTGCCCGTCGTTTGAAGTTGCCTTTTGTATATACCGTTCACGGTTGGAGTTTTCATGACGACCAGCCGTGGGCCGTCAAGAAGGCGCGGGCATGGAGTGAGAAATTGATTTGTCATTATGCTGACCGTGTCGTCTGTGTGTCAAAAAGTAATGCAGAAACCGGGCGTCAGGTGTTTGGCTTGAAAAAGGCTGATGTGATAGAGAATGGCATCAATCTGGAGCGGTTTAATCCTGATGGCCAATTTGCTGACTTAAGAAATGAGTTCGGTTTTGCTCCAGATGATTTCGTTGCTGGTTTCATTGCCCGTTGTACTAAACAGAAGTCACCGTTAGACTTCCTCGAAGCTGTGCGGTTGGCCCGTCAGCAGGATGAACATGTCAAAGGCTTGTTCGTGGGCGAGGGAGATATGGATGCTGAGGTGGATGCCTATATAGCACAGCACCAGATGCAGGATTACCTCTATCGCAGCAAGTTCCGTACTGACGTTCCTGACTTGCTTCATTGCATTGATGCCTATTGTCTGCCAAGTTTGTGGGAGGGCTTGTCCATTGCCCTCTTGGAAGCAATGGCTATGCGTAAGGCGATTATAGCTACTCCGACAGATGGAACAAAGGAGCTGCTGACGGACGAACAGAACGGGCTCGTTATTCCTTTTGAGCAACCTCAGCAATTAGCGGATGCCATCTGCCGCCTGCGCAAGGACAAAGAACTGTTTGCCCGCTGTGGACAGCAGGCACACGACATGGTGGAGCGTCGCTTCAATGCGAAGCGGGTTGCAGATAGCGTCGGACAAATATATTCAGAGCTCAAAGGTAAATAATCGCAGCAAATGAGGATATCCATCCTGCGATGCAGAGTTGGATGAAGCGGTCTTTGACCAGTGCTTTGGTGGGGCTGCCGCTGCGTTTGTAGACCAGCATGTTCTGCAGGTGGCGCAGCAGGCCGGCAATGACCCAGATGCTTGTCAGGTAGAGGTAGTGGGTGCCCATGCGTTCAATGACGCTGTCGCTCATGGTATACATGATGTAGCACACGATGGTGATGGTTGCCACGATGGTCACGCTGAGGTCAATGAACTCGGCATTGTAGCCGCTGATGCTCTTTCGCGGCATCACACCCGTCTGCTCAAAGATGCGGTAGTCGTCCTTGCGCTTGGCGAAGGCGAGGAACAGGGCCAGCAGGAATGTCATCAGTACCAGCCACTCGGAAACGAAGATGCTGGCTGCAAGTCCTCCAATCAGTACGCGCAGGACGAAACCCATGGAGATGAGAAACACATCAATGATGGCATATTGTTTCAGACGCATGCAGTAGGCTACGTTCATCAGCCAATAGCCTGCAATGATGGCGGTCAGCCAGTAGCTGACGCCAAGCAGCATGCTGCTGGCAACGGTGAGTGTCAAAGCAAGTGCGAGACACAGGAACATCGTTACGTATCCGACCGTGACGGACACTTTCCCTGACGCTATCGGACGTTTACATTTTCGCGGATGCTGCCGGTCGGCTTCCACGTCGTAGATGTCATTAAAGCAATAGATGCTGCTCGAAACCAGACAGAAGGCGGCGAAGGCGAGCAGTGTGGGCAGTAGCAGTTCCCACTTCAGCAGGTTGTTGCTGAAGAACAGCGGCGCAAGCACAAAGGTGTTCTTGAACCATTGCAACGGGCGGATGAGCCGCAGGACTTCGTACATAAGTGGTCTTCTAAGGGTTTCGTGCTGCGAAGTTAATAATAAATTGTGAAATAGCCAAACTTGTGGGCTTATATTTTTGAGCAGGCGGCACCTAAAGGACAGTTAGGCGGCACCTAAAGGACAGTTAGGCGGCACCTAAAGGACAGTTAGGCGGTACCTAAAGGGTAGTTAGGTGCCACCTAAATGGTGTTCGGGTGACACATTATAAATATGTACCCGTACTTATTATATATAGGGGGAGAAAGTAAAACGGGTCGAAGGGGGAATCAATGGCGGGTGTACTTGCGGCGGGCACGGAAGCGTTGGGCAAGTGTCATGTCGGCATAGTGCTTCCAACCGGTGGCACCTTCTTCGCCGAAACGTTCGAGATAGTGGGGGTTATACATGTTGGCATAGGCTTCCATCTCGAACGGGTTGAGCTCGTAGCCGGCATTGGGGAGTATTCGGTTGGCGCGTCGTGCCTGAAACCAGAACACCATGTATTTCCAGTAGAAGCATAGCCATGAGTTATGCGTTGACTGTGCCTGACGCAGATGTATGGTCTCATGGTATTTCACAGGGTGGGAGGTCTTGTTGTAGCGTTCGGCGTCGGCGGCATCGGCGGTGATGATGGTGCCGAAAAACGTCAGTGCATCGTAGCCTTTGCGCAACCAGAAGGGAATACTCACGGCGCGCATCTCGAGCACCTTGCTCGGGCGGCGCGCCGTGAACATGATAGAGAATATCTTAAATGGACTTGCCATTTCTTATACTACGTTTCTATTTGTCTACTCCGTCGACGACTTTGTTGAGCATCTTGCCGGTCTTGTCATACCAAGCGCCGTTGTAAGGTACGTCGTCGCGGAACGAACCGCTGAAGTAGCTCTTGTCTTCTGCGATGGTGTAGATGCCTTCGCCGAAGTGGTCGTCAACGAATGTGCCTTCATATACGTCGCCGTTCTTGAAGGTGAGCTTGCCGTGGTCGTCAACGCGCAGGCTGTTCTTGAAGTGTCCGGTGTACGTGTCCTTGTAGCTGTCGGTGTACTTGGCAACGCCCTTGCCGTCGGGCTTGTTGTTGGCGTTTACCTCGCCGGTGTACTTCAGCACGACGCTGTTGTCCGGTCCGTAGATGGGCTCGTCGGTGACGGTCTTCCTTCCTGCCGACTCCTCCGTTGCATCAGGGTCACTGCTGCCGGTCAGTTTCGGGTAGACTACAAGTGCAACCACAGCGATGGCGACGACCAGTAGTGCTGCTGCAACGCCTCCGATGATCAGCGGCAGTTTGTTGCCGGGCTTGGGAGGCATGGTGCTTCCGCCGTAGCCACCGCCCGTGTAGGTGTCGATGCCCGGGCGTGACGTGCTGCCTGGCTGACTGGTGTTGCCCGGCTGGCTGGTGTTGGCAGGCTGTGATGTCGTGGGAGGACGGCTGGTGATGGGGGGAGGCGGGGGCGTTGACGGCTGCGAGCTGCTTGCAACGTCGTTGCCGCTGCCGATGACCATGGTCTCCTCCGACTCATTGGCCGTGACGGGAATCGTCACGCTGCCATCCAGATAGCCGATGAATGTGCGCATGGTCTGTGGACGGTCGCGTCGGCGTGGCTGCATGGCTGCAACGATGGCGCGCCATGTGTGCTCGCTGATCTGCTGCGGGCGTGCACCCAGACCTTCCTCGTTGATGATGGAGGCTTCGGGGGGAACCTTGCCGGTCAGCAGGCTGTAGAGCGTGGCACCGAGGCTGTAGATGTCGGTGACGGGCGAGAAGTCCTGAAGCGACTGCTGGAACTGTTCCAGCGGTGCGAAGCCCTTGCTCAGTCCCACGGGGGTGGCACTGGTCTCGCGGCCGTCAGAGCCGTAGTTCTTCGAGATGCCGAAGTCAATGAGCATGGCCTTGCCGCTGTTGAGCAGGATGTTGCCCGGCTTCACGTCGTAGTGGCACATGTGCTTCGTGCTGTGCATGTAGTCGAGTGCCTTGCCGATGTCGATGGTGTACTTCAGGGCGTCTTTCTCATCAAGTGGTCCGTGGGTCTTGACGTATTCGCGCAGGGAGCCGTCGCGGAGGAACTCCATGACGTAGTAGACGGTGTTGTTCTCTTCGAACACCTCAGCCACGTGGACAATGTTGGGGTGATCCAGCTGCGACAGGTTCTGGGCTTCTTTCACGAACTTCTGGCGGTACTTCTCTACCTGTGCCGTGCTGCCCGTCGAGGGAATGGATACGCTGTCGTCGCTCTCACGGATGCAGGTGTCCTTCATGAAGAACTCCTTGATGGCAACGGGCACGTCCACCTCCATGCCGCCGAGGTTGCCTGCCAGTTTCTGACGTGTGACGGCCTGATAGGTGATTCCGAAGCCGCCTTTTCCCAGTACTTTCCCGATGGTGTAGCGCCCGTCTTGCAGGGTGGCCCCCATCTTCAGTGCTATGTTGTTATTCTCTGATTCCATTGTTTCTTTCTGCTTTCAACGATATTTGGTTATAATTCGGTGATATTCTGTTACATGTACCATGAGCGCAGCTTGTCGCCGTCGGTAATCAGGTAGGTGCCGCTGTCCGTGTACTTCACGACGCGCGGACGGAAGTCTTGTTCCTTGATGGCCTCTTCAACGTTCGACGGAATGTTCTGGTAGTACACGCCGCCGTCGCAGCAGATGACGATGCCCTTGTTGGTGATGCAGACCGAGCGGATGGTGCCGAACTTGTCAATGGCCTTCTGCAGGTTGCTGTGGTCAGTCTCGTGCGAAGCATAGAAGTGCTTATCGGTGATGATGGCGAAGTTGCCGTTCTCGCAGATGGACACTGACAGAATGACCTCGCGGTCGTTGTTGTACTGCGACATGAGCTCCTTCATCTTGTCGGGCAATACACCCCAGTAGCCGTTGTCGCCCCAGACGATGCACCAGTAGCCCGAGTCGGTGATGGTGACGTCGGTGATGCGGTAACCGGCCTCGTTGTATTCCTTCAGCTTGTCGGACATGCCTTTAGGCACTGATGCGCTGTAGGCATAGCCGTTCTCACCCGTGATGGCAACACCGCGGTCGTCCTCGGTGATGGCACCCGTGCGGCAACCATTGTCACCCCATTCGCGGATGGCGTCAGTGATGTAAGGCAGTGCCTTGGCGTTGTCCTCGTAGTCGCGGCTTGTGCCGTAGTATTCAAATCCCGCAAGGTCGGTGGTGTTGGCAGCGGGCTTCTCCAGCAGCGTGAAGTTGGTGCTGTAGAGGCGTTTGTCATTGTACCACAGTTCCCAACGGTAGGTTCCCGTTGTGTAAGAACCGCCGTCGCCGTTACCCCAGCCGGGGAACACGATGGTGTTGCCGTTACCGGTGGTGAAGTCGGCATCATCTGATGTCGTGTAGCCGCTGGGCGATGAACTGCCGGTCATCATGCTGCCGTCCGGACGATAAATCTTGGTGAAGATGGTAATCTCGCCCGTTGCTGTCGAACAATTGTAGGTCAGCTTCGGCGTAGCATACTTCATGTCTTCAGCATACATGGTCGTACCAAAAGCGTCGATGACTTCGCCTTCGTAGTCCGTGTTACCAATCTGGAGCTTGGTAATGGTCACCTTCGACATGGGGTCGACCTTCTTCTTGGGCTGAGTCGGCTTGGTCGTCTTGGTCGGCTTGTTGGTCTTGGTTGGCTTGGTGCTGTTATTTGTTGTCGATGTCGTGCTGGTTGTCGGTTTGCCTCTTCTGACAATGGTCTTCTGGGCCATGACACTCTCCGTGCACATCAATCCGGCAAGCAGGATGATTACCGCGGTTTTTGAAAATAAGTGTTTCATACGCTGTAGTTATTTTTATTGATGATTATTGCTTGAAGTTGTTTTGTCATTCTGTTGCTGACCCTTGGCCACCTTCTCCTTTAGGAGCCGTCGCGTTTGTCGTCGGGGTAGGAGAAGAGACTTTCTCTTTGTCTTGCTCCTTAGCGCTTTGCTGCGCAGGGGCATGTTGCTTGACGGGTTCTGTGGTCTCTTCAGGAGTGCTCTTGCTCTTGTTCGCCTTTGCGTTGTTCGTCACAGCCGGACGCTTTGGGGGACGTATTTTGGGTTCATCTTTGACAGGCTGCTCGGTGACAGGCGGTTGGGCGTTGTTATTGTCATCGTTCTTGTTGCCGCCTAAGAACAGGTAGACAGCAACGGCAATGATGGCAGCGAGTGTCACCAATGCAAGAATCATGATCTTGCCCGTTCCGCTGCTCTTGATCTTGTGGCGTTCACTCCTGCGGGGTTCGCTGGTAGGCTCATCATAGTCTGTCGATTCAGGTTCAGCCGGGGTGATGGGAGATGCTGTCTTCTCTTCCTCTTCCTCCTCATCCTCTTCTTCGGCAGCAGGTGCCTGTTCCGGGATGTCTACAGGTGCAGGCTCAGAAGGAGAGTCCTGTTTCCTTGAAACAATCATGACCGAATCGCCCGTGGTGTCATCGCCCGAGTTGTTCAATGCCTCTTCAGCCATGAGAATCTTGTTGGCCGCACGTGCCTCAGGCTCATTGTTGGGACAAAGCAAATCCTGCTCCTCGTGTTCCACGCTGTCAATGCGAATGATGTAGGCCGAGTGGTTATCGTTGCTGTCAACGGTTTCTGCTATCAGCATGTCACGCTTCTTCTCGTCGGGGATGCCGTAGCCGAAGATGTCTAACAGCTGCTTGTCCTCCATCTGTTCCAACATTCCGTCAGAGCAGAGGTAGAAGTAGTCGCCGTCCTCAATGTCCGTGATGTGGACAATGTCTGCCTTCGACGGACGTTCCTGATTGGCCATGATGACGCGCGTGATGACATTCTTGTTCTTGGCGGTCTTCAGTTCGTCCTTTGTCAGCTCGCCCACCTCGAACAGGTCGTAGATCAGCGAGTGGTCACGTGAACGGTACAGAATCTCGCGCTTGCCAGGGCGCACATGATAGATGCGACTGTCGCCGATGTGTGCCACGGTGCATCCGCCTCGGTGGAAGCAGAGGAAGGTGAGTGTCGTTCCCATCTTCTTGCCTTCCTGGTTGTCTTTCTCGTCCAGTGCCTTGTAGGCGGCGTCGATGGCTTCCTCGAGCAGTGAGTCGGGAAGTGCCTCGCCGGGGGTAAAGCGGCTCTTGATGTAGCTGCTCATGGTCTGTATGACTGTCCCGCTGGCTACTTCACCACATTCGTGCCCGCCCATTCCGTCGCAGAGAATGAACAGGAAGTCCTTGACGGAGGCCGTGTTGAGTACTGGATAGATAGAGTCTTCCTGATTCGGACGTCTGCCTATCTGATGAATTGCTTGGGGTTGTGCTATCTTGATTTTCATTGTCGTTTTGTGTATGCTTGGACTTAATGTAGTGGTTTACGAGTGCCTCATACAGGCAGCTCATAGCGCATGAGCATGTTACCCATCTTGATCTCAGAACCGTTCTTCAGTATCAGTTTGTCGTTGCCGTTAAGCAATACGCCCGACACGTAGGTTGAGTTCTTGTTGGAACCGTTGCTGATGATGGCACGAATGGACATGTCAGACATGCGTACTAATTCTATCACGGCATGGAAGCGGCTCATGGTCTTGTCGCCGTGGGTGTCAATCTGCACCGTTGCCTGTGGTGTGCTGCTTTGCCGTCCTATGGTGTTACGTCCGAGCTTCAGTTCGTAGCGGTTGTTTTCATAGACGAGGTAGGCGCAGTTGGATGATACGGTCTTGTTGAAGTCAGTGACGAGCATCGTCTCGCCCCCGTTGCCGAAATTGCTGTAGGGGTTATAGCCGCCATTGTTGGCAGGTCCCTGATAGGGTGCGTTGTACTGGGGAGCCGAACCTGCTGCTCCTCTTGGCTGGACGGGTGGGGGAGGTGGCGTCTGTGGCTGCTGGGGTGCCTGTGGCGGAACCTGTTGTGCGGCTGCCGGCTGCGGCGTTGGTGCCGGTTGTGGCGTTGGTGTCGGTGTCGGCTGTGGTGCGGGCGCAGGCTGTTCCGGCTTCGGCGTTGCTACCGGTTGTGCGGGGGCTGGCTGCGGAGTCGGTTGAGGTGGGGTCGGCTGGGCCGGAGCTCCACCTTGACGGAACTTCACCATCAGTTGACTGCTGCACACGGGGCACTTGATGAGCTTCTGTGCAAGGTTCTGCTTGTTCTTTACGTCTAATTCTGTCTGGCACTTCGGGCAGACCACTCTTACGATTTCCATATAACTTGTTTGGTTTCTTATATTGGTTATTCTTTATTTATAGACCGTTGCGCTCGTCGTTGTCACCATGAAATGACTGACATGTTGTCGTCAAACCGTCCCCACATGACGGGGTGCTGGCGGTCGCGCGACATGTCGACGACGTGCTTCTGCACATAGATGAATATTTCCTTGGCTGTGATGGTACGGTCTTTGTTGGTATCAGCTCCTCCGCGCAGACCGCGTTGCAGGTAGGAGGTGAACAGGCTGTTCTTCATGTTGCTGAATTCCAGGGAAGTCTCGCTGGGACGTGATGACAGGAAGAACATGACCTCTGTTTCGTTCGCATTGTCGTCTGGCCGGTTCTGGGGTGGATTGCTGCTGTTCCGGCGTTCGGTCATCTTGCCTGAGAAGCAGGCATCAGCAAACACCATCTTATATTTAGCCTTGCTCTTGGCCATGATTTTCTTAATGAAGTAGTAGTCCAGCGGCCCGTCATAGCAGATGAAAGAGCCGGGACTGCCGTGCCCGCTGAAGAAGAAGATGATGGCATCTTCGCTGGATGCCTTCATAAACTGTTGCTCGAGGGCAGCCAGGATGTTAGCCTTGGTTGCCTTCGAGTTCATGAGCGTTACGGACTCCGCCTTTTTGTTTTCTTGATATACCCACCTGATGGTGTTGGCATCGTTGGCGCAGGTGCGCAGGTCCATATTGAGTCCCGGATAGTCGGCTACGCCGGCTGACACCAGATAGAACTTTTCCTGTGCTTGTACGCATGTGGTGCTCAGCACCATCAGGCAGATTGTTAATAGGATTGATTTCTTCATGTCTCGTCTTTACGATTAAACAAGCAGGTCGCCGCTGACGTCGTTAGAGTAGTCGTCCATGGGCGTCTCATCAAATGAGGCGGTCGTTGCATCAGCTGTCAGTCCCGGGTCATTGCTCAGGTCCGGGTCGCCGCCCATGTCGGGTGCAGGTGCCGCATTGCTGACACTGGCAACGTCGATGTTGTGCTGCGAGATGTCCATCAGCTCATTCTCCTCCAGCTGGCCGTTGCCGTTGGCGTCCATGGCTGCTACATCGAAAATTCCGTCGTGGTCGACGTCGACCATGTAGACCTCGTGGCCCTGAACGTTGGTCGTTGCCATCGTTGCTGTAGAGCCGTCAGCCAGTCTGACCTCTTCCACGCCTACAATCTGCACGTCATCGTCGCCGTGGTTGCTGGCTGTGTGCACAGCTACGTCGTTGTCAGCCTCCTCGTGGTGAGTGTTCGTGTTCTGTTCCGTGTGTGCGGCAGGTTCAGCGTGTGCGGTGTGTTGAGCCTGAGCTGTTGCTGCGTGTGCGGTCTCTTGTGCCGGCTGGTCAGCAGAAGCTGCTCCGTATTCAGCTGAGGCGTTATGTACGAACTCGCTGCGCTCGCTGGGCGTCATGCTGTTCCATTCTGCTTCAGTGTGTGTGCTGTAGACATTGCCGTGCCAGTGGAATACTCCGTCGGGGCCGACCTGCTCACGAGCTGCGTTGAAGGCATCGGTGAACGAGGCTGATTCGTCAATGTCGGCTACTCGCATGCCGTTGTCGAGTGTGCGGTATGCCGGTGCTGCTGTTTCTGCTGCCGTGGCTTCTGCTTCGGCTGTCGTCTCAGCGTCGTTTGCTGCTGTGTCTTCCTCGTCGTCGTTGAAGAACTGGTGGTAGGCTACCGTGGCTGCTGCGGCTCCGGCGGTTCCCACCATGATGCCTGCTACACCACCTATGGCAACGCGCTTCCATGTCTGTCCGTTCTGCCCCCTTACGGGCTGTGCTACGGGCTTTACTACCGGGCGCTGAGGAGTCTTTACCGGACCTGTTTCGAGGTTGATACCGTCTGCTCCCATCAGTATGGTCTCTTCATTTGTATTCATAGCCTTATGTGTTTTAATGTTCCTTGATTCTGATTACGTTGTCTCTCTCTTGTTGTTGCCATTAAACCATGTCGCTCATTTCTACGTCGGCCACTGAGTTGTCAGTGATGTCGTTGCTTGCATAGTAGGCATCGGAAGCTACGTCGCTGACGTTTGCATCGTTGATGTAGTCGGGCATGGGCTCTGAGTCGCGTGCTTCAATGAAGGCGTCGTCAGTCTCAGGTGTCACTGTCATGGCTGCGTCGGCAACGATGACCTCGTCAGCGTTGTTCGCATAGCTCTCGGGCTCTTCCTGAAGGGGCTGCTCAGCTGCCTGTGCCAGTTCCTGCATGGGAATCTGGATGTCGGTGCCTTCCAGCGAGATGATCTCGTCCTCCGTGATGTTGCCGTCGGCATTGGCGTCGGTGATGAGTCCGTCAGCCCATCCGTCGCGGTTCACGTCGACAATCAGGGCGTCCTGTCCGTTGACCACTACCTCAGCCACGTCCATCTGCGAGCCGTCGTCGGTGGTGACGGTCTGATAAGAGAGTACGCGCACGTCGGCACTTGCTCCTGTGTTCGATGCGGGAACAGCCTCGGGCTCTGCGGGCTGCGGTTCTGGCTCCGGAGTGTATATCTCTGCCTGTGCAGTGTGTGCGGCGGGTGCCGTGTGGTGTACGGGTGCAGCGTGTGCGGTGGCGTGTGCTGCGGGAGCGGCTTCTGCCTCGGCTGCCGGCTGTGCTGCGGCTTCCTGAGTCTCTGCCTGTGCATCCTGTGCAACGGCAACTTCGCTGTCAACAACTTCAATATCTTCTTCGTCCTGAGCACCGTAATTGTGAACGACGGTGGCTCCTACGGTTCCGACTGCTCCACCTACGAGGGTGCCGATGGCTGCGCCAAGTGCTCCGCCGAGGATATTGCCTTTGTTGTTCTTCTTCTGTCCGTTCAGACTCTTGTTCAAGTTCTTTGCTTCCATAATTCTGTTGTTTTTAGGGGTTTGTAATTAAGTTTTCTGCTGCAAAGATATACAGAATTATCTTTAGTTCCAAGTTTTTTTCGCCATTCTACACCAACAGGCGGGTTTTTGTGATGAAACGGGTGGGTTTCCGTGATTTCTTCTTATTTGATGAATTTCGCCTTGCAGTAGGGGCAGTTGTCGTACTGGCGCGTCAGCAGGTCATAGTCCATGTTAAAGTATTTCTTGCAACAGGGGCAGACGTAGTTGTTGCGCAGTTTCTGCTGCAGCTCCTTGCGCTTCTTGGGCGCGTTCTTGGAGTCAATATAGGAGATGATGACCATCGTGAGTGTCAGTATAAGACCTACGCCCATGAAGACGAAGCGCAGCGAGCCGAGTGCTTCGACGAAGGTGCAGAGAATACCGATGGTACCGAAGGCACCGGCTATACCGCGGATGGCGTTCTTGCGGGCCATATCGGTCTGTATGGCGTTGGTCTTCTCCTCGTATTTTGTCCAGATGGCTTTCAGCGGACGTATGTCGGCAGTCTTGGGCATCAGCTGGTCAATGACGTCCCAGTTCAGCCGGTAGTGGTCGCCGCCCAGTTCCACGACGTCGTTACGTGTAACGGTCTTGGTGAAGATAGGGCTTCCGTTGACGAAGGTATCATTTTCCATCTTGAGGTTCTCAATTTTGTAGCTTCCGTTAGGCAGCACCTGTATGCGACAGTGTCTGCGGCTGACGCTTCTGGGTACGCTGTTCTGTGCACCGTATGATTTGGCCTGTGCGCCGACGGTCAGGTTCAGTTGCCCGGTTTGTGCGTTGCGTCCGATAATGATTTCCATATTTTTCTTTAAACTTCTGTTATGTTGTTAAATCTTTACTTGTATAATCAGCTCCTTAACCCGTTTCAGCGCGTCCTTCGACACTTCAAGCGTGAAGGTGCCCTGATGGAAGTCAGACAGTACGAGGCGGTGCTTCAGCACGTTGATCTGGAAAACCATGTTCAGGTTGATGATGTAGCTCTTGCCGATGCGGGCGAAGTACATCACCTTGCCGCGCAGTCGTTCCGACAATATCTGCTCCATCTTGCCCAGGCTCATTCCCACGGTGCATTTCGTGCGGTTGGACAGCACGATGTTGGTGTAGTTGCCGTCGGCTTCGAAGTACATGATTTCTGCCATGTCAATGCGCAACAGGTCGTCGCGCGAATTGAAGAACAGCCAGTCCTTGTTCGTCATGTGTTTCTGTCTCCCGTTATATTGGATTATTTAGAACGCACAAAAGTACAAAAAAAAATTAAAACAAACAAGCAATTGTTACTAAAAATGCTTATTTCGCACTTATTTTAGTGTGTTTGTGCCGTATTTGAAGATATTTTTTTAACTTTGCAGACGTTAAAGCGCAATTAGAATATGAATGAGAAAGAACGCATAGAACAGCTGCGACGTGAGCTGCACGAGCACAATCACCGTTACTACGTGCTCAACCAGCCCGTCATCAGTGATCAGGACTTCGACATGCTGATGCATGAGTTGCAGGACTTGGAGTCGCGCCACCCTGAGCTGGCCGACCCCAATTCACCCACCCAGCGTGTGGGCAGTGACTTGAATCAGGAGTTCCGGCAGGTGGAACACAAGTACCCCATGCTCTCGTTGGCCAACACCTACAACGAGCAGGACGTGGCCGACTGGTACGACAGCGTCAGCCGGGGCTTGCAGGGTGAACCCTTTGAGGTGTGCTGTGAGCTGAAGTACGACGGGTTGTCCATCTCGCTGACCTACGTTGACGGTCGTCTGACGCAGGCTGTCACCCGTGGCGACGGCGTGCGCGGCGACGACGTGACGGCCAACGTCAAGACCATCCGCAGCATCCCCTTGGTGCTGGGTAGGGCTGATGGGGCTGATAAGGCTGATGGAACTTCGGGGGCTGTGCTCAGCGGGAGGCCCGCAGAGTCCTTCCCTGCGGAGTTCGAAATCCGCGGTGAAATCCTCATGCCTTGGAAAGTCTTTGAACGCCTCAACCAAGAGCGCGAGGCCGCCGAGGAGCCGCTGTTTGCCAATCCGCGCAACGCCGCCAGCGGCACGCTGAAGAACCTTGACCCGAAAGTCGTGGCCAGCCGGCAACTGGATGCTTATCTGTATTATCTGTTGGGCGACAATATTCCCGGCGACGGGCACTACGAGAACCTGCAGGCGGCTGCCTCGTGGGGCTTCAAGGTGTCGCAGGGCATGCGCAAGGTCAGCTCGTTGCAGGCCATCTACGATTTCATCAGCTATTGGGACACCGAACGCAAGAACCTGCCCGTGGCTACCGACGGCATTGTGCTGAAGGTCAACTCCTTGCGTCAGCAGCGCTCATTGGGTTTCACGGCCAAGAGCCCGCGCTGGGCCATTGCCTATAAGTTCAAGGCTGAGCGTGCCTGCACGCGCTTGGAGAGCGTCAGCTATCAGGTGGGACGCACGGGTGCCGTGACGCCCGTGGCCAACATGGAGCCCGTGCAACTGGCGGGCACCACCGTGAAGCGTGCCACGCTGAACAACGAGGACTTCATCCGTTCCTTCGACCTGCACATCGGTGATTATGTCTACGTGGAGAAGGGCGGCGAGATTATTCCCAAGATCGTGGGCGTCGACATTGACCAACGTCCCATCATTGCACAGCCCGTACAGTTCATCCGGCGCTGTCCGGAGTGTGGCGCCCAGCTGGTGCGCTACGAGGGGGAGGCGGCTTGGTACTGTCCCAACGAGACCCAGTGCCCGCCGCAGATCAAGGGTAGGATAGAGCACTTCATTTCGCGCAAGGCCATGAACATCGACTCGCTGGGGCCTGAGACCGTCGATGACTACTACCGGCGCGGATTGATACACAACGTGGCAGACCTATACGACATTGAGGTCCAGCAGATTAACGGGGACGGTTCGCGTACCCGTTCGGCGCAGCGCATCGTCAACGGCATACAGAAGTCGAAGGCTGTTCCCTTCGAGCGTGTGGTGTTTGCCTTGGGCATCCGCTTCGTGGGTGAGACGTCGGCCAAGCTGCTGGCGCGTCACTTCAAGACGATGGATGCGCTGGCTGGTGCTACGATCGAACAGCTGACCGACGTTGAGGGCATCGGCACGGTCATGGCGGGCAGCATCATGCGTTACTTCGCCGACCCCAAGAATCAGGAGATGGTCAGCCGGTTGCGCTCCTACGGCCTGCAGATGGCGCTCTCGGAAGAGCAGCTGGCACAGACGAGCACGCGCTTGGCGGGACTGTCGATTGTCATCAGCGGTGTGTTCCAGCACCACAGCCGCGACGAGTACAAGGCGCTCATTGAGCAGCACGGCGGCAAGAACGTCGGCAGCATCAGCAAGAAGACCTCGTTCATCCTCGCCGGTGACAACATGGGACCCTCGAAGCTGGAGAAAGCGCAGAAGCTGGGCATACCCATCAAGTCCGAGGATGAGTTCTTGGAACTCATTAATGAAGAATGAATACATGGAGTTAAAGGAGTTAAAGGAGTTAATGGAGTTAAAGACGTATGTTCTTTGCTAAGCAAAGCGGCAGAGCCGAGCGCAAAGACTCCGACACCCTGCTCTTTGTGGGAACACTGAAGGGAAGAAGGTATTGTCCTTTAACTCCTTTAACTTCCTTAACTCCTTTAACTCCAGTAACTTCTAAAAAAGTAAAAGAATATGATTACCGTTACCGTTTCCCGTGAGATTGAACAGGTGTGCCCCACGTTTGCGGGGGCTGTGGTCGAGGCTGAGGTGGTGAACACGCCTTACTGCCAACCCCTTTGGGATGAGATTCACGCGCTGGAGGAGCGTTTTCGCCGTGAGCTGACCACCGAGTCGCTCAAGCAGATGCCCTCCATTGCTGCCACGCGCAGCGTCTACCGTGCCTGCGGCAAAGACCCCTCGCGTTATCGTCCGGCCAGCGAAGCCCTCATACGCCGCATGTTACAGGGCAAGGAGCTTTATCAGATTGACACGCTCGTCGACCTCATCAATCTGGCCTCCATTGCCTTCGGCTACAGCATCGGCGGCTTCGATGCATCTTACTTCGTGGGCGACACGCTCACGCTCGGCATCGGTCGTGAGGGAGAGCCTTACGAGGGCATCGGCCGCGGGCCCATCAACATTGCCGGACTGCCTGTCTACCGTGACCGTGAGGGTGGGGTGGGTACGCCCACCAGCGACCATGAGCGCACGAAGATACGGCTCACCACGACCCACCTCGTCGTGCTCATCAACGGCTACGACGGCAATGCCGCCCGTGTCATGGACAATGCCCGTTACATTCAGGACCTGCTGCGCCGCCACGCCCAGAGCACCGGCGGCACCGCCGTGCTGTTTCACCAGTAATTAACTCAGCTCTCGCTTGTATAAAACGACCACAGATTGCACAGATTGCACGGATGTCTTGCCTTGACACATCATAGGCAACACGCAGCACCGAAAATCTGCGGAATCCGCGAAATCTGTGGTAGAAATAAGCTTTGGTCAAATGCGGTCCAGCAGTTCGCGGTCGGCGGCGGTCCAGTCGAGCTGGGCGAACTCGTCGCGCGTCAGCCAACGGTAGTCCAGATGGTCGAGCAGCAGGAACGTGTCCTCGTCGTCGCCCGGGCGACAGAGGTAGGCGGCGAGGTGGGTGGTGAAGTCGGGATAGTCGTAGTCGAACTCGGCCAGCTTGCGCCCGACGTAGATGTCCCAGCGCATCTCCTCACGGATCTCGCGTAGCAGCGCCTCGTGGTCGCTCTCGCCGGGCTCCACCTTGCCGCCGGGGAACTCCCAGCGCTCGCTGATGTAGTCGTACTTGCGACTGCGCTTGCGCTTCATGCACAGGAACTTGCCGTCGCGCTCAATGACGGCACACACCACTCGTCTTGTCTCTTCTTTCTGCTTTTCCATAAACGTTTCGATGATTTTACAGCACAAAGGTACGAATAAATGAGCAAAACACCAAATTTTCTGACCACAGATTACGCGGATTACACGGATTATTGTTCAGCCACAGACTTTATTTAAACCGCAGATTACGCGAATTACACGGATTATTACCGTGTAAATCGTGGTTAAAAGAATAACCCAATTCGTGAAATCCGTGTAATCCGTGGTTCAATAAATAAATCTGTGCGTTCTGCGCAATCTGTGGTCTTTTAAATAATCCGTTGCAATGATAGTGCATCGCAGATGCACCGACCAACGGCATCGGCATTTTAAATGCCGATGAACGGGTGATAATCCGCGTAATTCGCGTAATCTGTGGTTTAAATAAAAAGTCAGTCCGTGGCTTGGATGAAGAAGTGAGGGTAAAGCAAAGGCTCCCCGTGGCAGTGAGCGTGCGGGGAGCCAGTGTCGTCAAGGGTTCTGAGGCTCTGGGGCCGTCAGTGGTCTTGAGGCTTGGTGGGGCCGTCAGGGGTCCTGAGGCTCTGGGGCCGTCAGGGGTTCTGGGTCGGTGCCACGTACTCGTTGATGGGTGTGTACGTGTGGGTGCGGTTGACGGTGCCGTCGCCGCGCGTGGTGCGGGTGACCTCGTCGAAGTCGCCCCAGGTCAGCGAGCACTTCTCCTTGAAGGCCTTGGAGGTGAGGTTGTCGAGGTACGACCCTTCGGGCTTGAAGCGTACGTGGATGCCCTTCACCGCGTCGGCGGGGTTGGTGTTGCGCACGGCCTGCTTGTTGGCCAGTCCGTACTTCACCGTCTGTGCCTGCGGGTAGAAGGTGCCGATGCCGTTGAGCTTCACGCCCACGCCTTGTGCCACCAGTTCGGGGATGCACTCCGAGAGCTTGTTGAGCACGCCCTCCACCACGTCGCGGGTGAACAGCGAGCCGTGCTGTGCGATGTGCTGTGCCAGTGCACGGGTGCTGATGGCGTAGATGCCGCGCACGTAGGGGTACCAGCGCTGGTACTGCTCCGACTTGGAGTTGGTGTTCTGACGTGCGTTCAGAACCATTACGATGGAATTTTTAGTTCCTGCCATGATAGATTAAATTACTGAACTTTCGCAAGTGAATGATTATTCATCACGCTGCGTATAAATTATACATTTGATAGAATTTATGGAACTTAGGATTGACTTCAATAACCGCAGTAAGCAGTTCGCTGGCATCGGCAGAGATCATCTCTGCGAT
>JAFUSC010000144.1 GCA_017467705.1 Prevotella sp.
TTCAGCAGGTGTGCGAGCATCTTAGGACTTGTCAAGTCGTTGATTGCTACTACTTCATAACCTTCAGCCTCGAACATCTGACGGAAAGCGAGGCGACCGATACGGCCAAAACCGTTAATTGCTACTTTTGTCATTTTACTTGTTTTTTTATTAATGGGTTAAATATTATTTTCAAGAAAATTCGGCATAAAATGCATTTTTTTCCTTTTTCGGGCACAAAGTTACAATTTTTTTTCTATATTTGCATCAGTTTTCGCGCTTAAAACTTTTAAATAAGTTTAAACGGGCTGCGATTTAGGCCAGAAAAGTGGTGGCGCGCTTCGGTTTGCAACTTCGAGTTTACAAAATCAGGGGCTCACGCTGACTGCTGGCAGACATAACGGACAAAAGACATTTTTAATTACAATAAACAAAACAATTAACATTATGGGATTTATTAAAGAATTCAAGGAGTTTGCCCTTAAGGGCAACGTCATGGACATGGCAGTCGGTGTCATCATCGGCGGTGCCTTCGGTAAAATCGTGTCAAGCCTCGTTGACGACATCATCATGCCGCTCGTCGGTAAGGTGCTCGGCAATGCTGACTTCACCAATCTCTACATTCCGCTGTCAGACAAAATCACGGAGGGTCTGTCTCTGGAGAAAGCACGCGAGCTGGGTTCCGTGTTTGCCTACGGACAGTTCTGCCAGAACGTCATTGACTTCCTCATCGTGGCACTCTGCATCTTCCTGATGATCAAGGCCATGAACAAACTGAACCGCAAGAAGGAAGAGCCCGCACCCGAGGCACCGGCCGGACCCACACAGGAAGAACTGCTCACCGAAATCCGTGACCTGCTGAAGAAGAAGTAAATCAGTCTTCTACGATCCTGATACGTCCTTGGGGCTGTGCATAGGCATTTCCTGTGCTGGCCCCAAGTTCTTTTTTGAGGTAGTCAGCCAAGGCCTCGTAGTAACGCATGGAGCTTTCGAAAAGGACGGGGCACTTCTTGAAACACTCGAAGAGTCCGCCACCTTGGTGGTTATAGTCGGTCACAGCCACACTGTAGGTATGGTTCAACTCAAGCGGAGCATAGCTGCCATCGCTCTGCAACACCTCAATATCGCTGACGGTATGGCTCTTGCTGTGAACGATGAAGCGCACGCCTGAGCACTGGGGGAAATTACCGTCAAGCACAGGCACCAAGGCCGTGCAACGGCTCAGCATCTCCTTCAGCTGCTGACCGGTTACCGCAATGCGGCGCAGGGTGTTGTCGTAGGGCAGCATACCGATGATGTCGCCATAGGTAATGTCACCCGCCATGATGTCGTTACGTATGCCGCCACCATTCTCAAAACCAATGTCGGCTTTCATGGCGTGACGGTAGGCATCAGCCACCAGGTCGCCTGCGTTCGTTTCCTGATTGCGTACCACCCACTGGTCGTTCTCGTCACTCACCACAAGCCTGTAGTCCGTATGTGCCACAACGGTCGAAGTCGCAGCCTTCACCATCTTGTGAATACTGTCAGTAACAGCCGCCACTGCCTCGTTCTCATAAGGAATGTCAGCCGACTTGATCAGCTTTGTGATAAAGCGCCCGTCAGGGGTGATGAGCAGTTTGCCGACGTTGGCAAACTGAGTACCTGTCTGCGTGACCGAGATTTTCTGGCCGTCAAGATTGACTGCCGTGGAATCTTCTATCACTTCATGCGAATGACCGTCAAGCACCACGTCAATTCCCCTCGTGTTGTTGACCATCAGATGGGAGCTGAAGCCCATCGACTGCGGCGTCTCGCCCACATGAGAGAGCACCACCACGTAGTCGGCACCCTCTTGACGGGCACGGTCTACGGCTTGCTGTATCAGCTGGTAGAAGTTCTCACTCTTCAGATCGTAAAGCAGAATCCCGTTGGTGTCATAGAACGAGTAGCCTTCCAGAATCATCGTCTCAGGAGTGGTAGCTCCCACAAAGGCCACTTTCTTGTCGCCATACTGACGAATGACGTAGGGCGCATACATCGGCTCCGGTTCTCCTGCTTCATAGAGGTTAGCACAGACAACAGGCACATCGAGCTGTGCCATCAGTTCCTTCATGCGGGGAACGCCATAGTCAAACTCATGGTTGCCCAGCGCCAAGGCATGATAGTCCATTTGCTTCATGATGTCCACGATATACTGTCCCTTCGAGATGGCGCCCGTGGTGTTGCCCTGAAGGAAATCGCCCACACAGACAGCAGCAGCGTATGCCGTATCCGTACGGTTGATGGCATCGCGCAGACCTGCCATCTTCTTATATCCGTCAATGCCGCAATGCACGTCGTTCTCATAAAGAATCACGATGCTCTTCTGAGCCGTCACGACTTGGCAGCCCATGACAAGGACCATCACACTCAAAAACAAATATCTCTTCATAACCTCTAAATATTATATATGTATGTCGTTTCCCTTCAAAACATCTACAAAGGTAAGCATTATTGAGCAAACAACCCTCATCATGTGTGAATAATTATCATTTTTTAAGCACACTCCATAACGGAAAATGAAGTAAATCAAGAAAACACACTTTATTGAACAGATGGGGCAGCATCGTCACGGCGTTGCCCTATTTTTTCATACCTTTGCAGCCTCAAAAAAGAGAAAAAGGATAACAGTTATTGTGAAATAGCAAACCAGAAAAATGAAAAAGACATTAGATTTCAAACCAAAGTTCTTCACGGCCATCAAGAACTACGACCGCAGCACTTTCACCGCCGACCTCATGGCAGGCGTCATTGTGGGCATTGTAGCCCTGCCGTTAGCCATTGCCTTCGGCATTGCCAGTGGCGTGTCGCCCGAGAAGGGTATCATCACAGCCATTGTTGCCGGACTCATGATTTCACTATTCGGCGGCAGCAAAGTGCAGATAGGCGGTCCCACGGGAGCCTTCATCATCATCGTCTACGGCATCATACAGCAATACGGCATGCAGGGACTGACCATTGCGACGCTCATGGCGGGCGTGTTCCTCATCCTGCTCGGCGTGCTGCGCTTAGGCACCATCATTAAATACATACCCTACCCCATCGTCGTCGGTTTCACCAGCGGCATCGCCGTCACCATCTTCACCACGCAGGTCAAGGACCTGCTGGGCATGCAGATGGACGCCGTGCCCAGCGACTTCATTGAGAAGTGGATTGCCTACGTCCGTAACTTCAGTCACATCGACCCGTGGAGTGCCATGGTGGGCATTGTCAGCGTCGTCATCATCGCCCTCATGCCACGCCTCTCGAAAAAGATTCCCGGCTCACTCGTCGCCATCATCATCATGACCGTCGCCGTGCTGCTGCTCAAGCAGTATGCAGGCATCACCACCATTGAGACCATCGGCGATCGTTTCAGCATCAATGCCGCACTGCCCGAAGCCGTCATGCCGTCCATCACGTGGGAAGGCATCAAGGGACTCGTCGGGCCTGCCGTCACCATCGCCGTGCTCGGAGCCATTGAGTCATTGCTGTCGGCTACCGTGGCCGACGGTGTCATCGGCGACCATCACAACTCCAACACAGAGCTGATCGGACAGGGCATTGCCAACATTGCCTCGCCACTCTTCGGCGGCATACCGGCCACGGGAGCCATTGCCCGCACCATGACCAACATCAACAACGGCGGACGCACGCCCGTGGCCGGCATCATTCATGCCGTGGTGCTGCTGCTCATCTTCCTGTTCCTCATGCCGCTGGCACAATACATCCCGATGGCGTGTCTGGCCGGCGTGCTCGTCGTGGTCAGCTACGGCATGAGCGGCTGGCGCTCGTTCCTCACCATGATGCGCAACCCCAAGAGTGACATCACCGTGCTGTTGCTGACGTTCTTCCTCACCATCATCTTCGACCTGACCGTTGCCATTGAGTTCGGCCTGATCTGCGCCTGCCTGCTCTTCATGCGCCGCATGGCTGAGACCACCGACGTGCACGCCGTGCTCAACGAGATTGATCTGAACGAAGATGCCGACATGGAGCGTGGCAACTTGGAACACCTCACCATTCCGCGCAAGGTCGAGGTGTACGAGATCAACGGCCCTTACTTCTTCGGCGCCGGCAACCGCTTTGAGGACATCATGGCCCGCTACGGCGACAAGCCGAAAGTGCGCATCATCCGCATGCGTAAGGTACCGTTCATCGACTCCACTGGCCTGCACAATCTGGAGAACATGTGTCACATGAGTCAGAAGGAAGGCATCATTGTCGTTCTCTCGGGCGTCAATCCGAAGGTGGAAGCCGTGCTCAAGCGCAACAACTTCGACCAACTGTTAGGCGAGGAAAACATCTGCAACCACATCGACCTCGCCCTTGCCCGCGCCCGCGAGATTGTGGAGGGATAAAAAGGTTAATATAGCGTTCTTTCCCAATCTGTATCAATGTACTTGGCTATTGTTTGAATATCAATAAACCTAAGTTTCCGCTCTTGGGATACAGGCCGACCAAACATGTCGCTGTGCTGCCCATCATCTCATGCTTTGGAATCCAAAAGTCTCCATCACAATAACGGTACAGATGAGTTTTGTCTCCTTCCCCCGAAGGATTCATACCCACCAATAGGATGCCGCCAATCTGTGCCTGCGGGTTTGTTATAAGACCAAGCCCACCGTCTATATTCTCATCTTCACGCACCTTCTTATAGTGCATCATCAATTCTTCCGCTGTCATCATAACTCCTATGTTCTTCCATCAAATTATTAATTGCGCTGCAAAGTTAGCATAAAATCACAAGACAAAAGAACAAAAGGAGAAAATCCCTCAAAAGTTTTGTTATCTCACATTTCCGGTTTTTCGCTGATGATTGGGGGATTGGGAGTCCAACGACAGTAGTACCAGAGTACCGTTTCTGCTGTCCGGGATTCCAGCGACGTTTATACGAGATTCCAATTTCGACGAAATTGCAAACCAAATTCATCGAAATTGCAAAGCAAATTCGACGAAATTGCAGAGTAAATTCGACGAAATTGCAAAGTAAATTCGACGAAATTGGAATCTAATACATAAACTATTGGAATCCAACAACATAGAAAGCGGAGCCACGAACACCGCTTTTAGCCACGGACGGATTTATAGAAGTCCGTGGCGAAGGATGTTAGCACGTGGCCGGGGTTATCGGCACTGTTCGGGCGGGATGAGGGAATAGTCGAACATCACCTCCGAATGGTTGTCCCAGCAGAGCTCGCGGCTGACGAGCTCGCCGGTGTCGCGGCGCAGCGTTTCACGATAAATCTTGGAAACGCGATAATACTTGCCGTCGGCTTCCTGATGGAAGTGGTGATCCTCTTCTATGAGGCGATAAGTGAATGGGAACGCCGTCTGCGTGCGGAGCTCCGCGTGCAGGTCGTCGCCCTCACACCACAGGCAGAGCTGCACGGGCTGACGGGTGTCATTGCGGAAGCGGTAGTCCACATGATTGTAGTTGACTGACGTGCCGGCGCTGTAGGGCACCCTGACGCCGTCGACATCAGGAGCCAAGGCGTCGGAATGGTGATGAATCTCGGTAATGGTCAGCGGACTGTTCAGCACCAGCAGATTGATGGTGTTGGCCAGATTGCAGAGTCCACCGCCCACGCCGGCCACCAGCTTGCCGTTGATGATGACGCGCCCCTCGGCAAAACCGTTTCGGCGCGATGTCTTGCCCACCAGTCGCCAGAACGAAAAGGTCTCGCCTGGGCAGATGATCAGACCGTTCATCTTGCTACAGGCGAGACGTATGTTGTCAGCTTTGTTCTGCTGATGCTGTGCGTTGATGCCGGGGCCTCTTTTGATCATGTCGTTCTGGTGAGAAGCCACCACTACGGGCAGCTTCTCACGCTGGCGTGTCGTTGCAAACACCTCACGACTCAGCAGGTCCTTCACATGTCGCTTGACTATTTCCTTCTGCAAGGAGATGGCGTAAGTGAAGGGGCTGATTTCGCAAAAGAGCCGTTTCCGTTTCATCTATTCCCACTCAATGGTCGAGGGCGGCTTGGAGGAGATGTCGTAGCAGACGCGGTTGACGCCACGCACCTTGTTGATGATTTCGTTGCTGACCTTGGCCAGGAAGTCGTAGGGCAGATGAGCCCAGTCGGCAGTCATGGCGTCGGTCGAGGTGACGGCACGCAGGGCCACGGGATTCTCGTAGGTGCGCTCGTCGCCCATGACGCCGACCGAACGGACGGTCGAGAGCAGCACGGCACCCGCCTGCCATACTTTATTATATAAGGTCTCACCGTCGGTGTCAACGTATTCGCGCAAGCCGCGGATGTAGATGTCGTCGGCATCCTGCAAGATGCGCACTTTCTCGCGGGTGATGTCGCCCAAGATGCGGACGGCCAGTCCCGGACCGGGGAAGGGATGGCGCGTGATGAGGTGTTCGGGCATGCCGAGCTGACGACCCACACGACGCACTTCGTCCTTGAACAGCCACTTCAGCGGCTCACAGAGCTTCAGGTTCATCTCGCGGGGCAGTCCGCCCACGTTGTGATGGCTCTTGATGACCTTGCCCGTGATGTTCAGCGACTCAATGCGGTCGGGATAGATGGTGCCCTGAGCCAACCAACGGACAGCCCCCTCCGTCTCTCCCTGTGGGGAGTGACTGATGATGGCCTTGGCTTGATCGTTAAACACCTCGACGAAGTCGCGGCCAATGATCTTGCGTTTCTGCTCGGGGTCGGTCACACCGGCCAAGTCAGCAAAGAACTTCGCGCTGGCATCCACGCCGATGACGTTCAGCCCGAGGCCCTTGTAGTCCTCCATCACCTGCTGAAACTCGTTCTTGCGCAGCATGCCGTGGTCGACGAAGATGCACGTCAGGTGGTCGCCGATGGCACGGTTGAGCAGCACGGCAGCCACAGAAGAGTCAACGCCGCCCGAGAGTCCGAGGATGACACGGTCGTCGCCCACCTGCTCCTGCAGTTCCTTGACGGTGGTGTCGACAAACGACGCCGCGCTCCAGTCCTGCTTCGAGCCACAGATGTCAACCACGAAATTGCGCAGCAGCTGCGTGCCTTGCAGCGTGTGGTACACCTCGGGATGGAACTGAACGGCAAATACAGGAGCCTCACCCCTACCCTCTCCAAGAGGAGAGGGAGTCCAATAGGCGGCCTGCTTCACGTCCTTGGTGGATGCGATTGTTTCAAAGCCCTCGGGAATCTGAGTGATGGTGTCGCCGTGGCTCATCCACACCTGCGAGCCCTTGTCGAAGTCTTTGAACAACGGGTTATCGAGGTCAATGGTCTCCAGATGGGCACGGCCATACTCGCGTGAGTCGGCCTTCTCTACCTTGCCGCCCAGCGTGTGCGAGATGAACTGTGCACCGTAGCAGATGCCCAACACGGGCACGCGGCCCATGAACTGCGACAAGTCAACCTTGAACGCCTCAGGGTCGTGGACGCTGTAGGGAGACCCGCTCAGGATAACGCCAATCACCGACGGATCATCCTGCGGGAACTTGTTGTAAGGCAGAATCTCGCAGAACGTGTCGAGTTCACGTACCCGGCGACCAATCAGCTGCGTGGTCTGCGAACCGAAGTCGAGAATAATGATTTTCTGTTGCAACATATTAATTTACTATTTAACAATTTACAATTTACTATTTATTTTGCTATTTACTTAATTTTTCAATTTCTTCAGTCTTCATTCTATTTTTAGTAGTTATTATCGACTTAACAATAATACTCAATAATTCGTTACATTCTTGATACAATGACTGGATACGTGAGGCTTTTACCATTTCGCTCCGCATGATAATGTCGAGCCAATGCGATGTTTCATCCAATTCCTCTTCAACCATCTTCAACTTATTGATAAAGTCCTTATCTGACTTTGCAATACATGCAGCCCTGTAGTTGGCTGATGGTGAAGTTCCCGAACGGATAATCTGTCGAGCTACTGCCATACCAGAGATGGTGGAAGGCAATGAATCTACCATCTTGATAATTCTAACAGCAAATACTGTCATCCGTTCTTGGAGTTCACTCTTATTCATATCGTTAAATATCCAAATAATACAATCAATCGTAAATCGTAAATTGTCAAATTGTAAATAATTTAACAAATTCTTCTGCTTTGTCCAGCGCATCAAGCTTACCGACGTCAAGCACTTGCAAATCGTCCTTCACGCAACCGAAGATGCGCGAACGATGACAGATGCTGAGATAGAAATCCATGATGCCGAACTTGTCGGGGAAGCGTTCCATGAGCGGGAACAATCGGGGCGAGAACGAGTGGATGCCCGAGAAGGCGAAAGCTGTCAATTGATAATTGAAAATTGGAAATTGAGAATCAGCTGCTGCACAGACTTTCCATTCATCGTCGATGGTCAGTTGAGCCTGCCGGAGCCAAGGATAAGGCGACTTCACCTCACCCGTCTCTATGTTCATCCACCCCATCAGCCGCATGCCGTTATCAAAGAGCAGATAGCGTTTCGTCTTGCGACGGCTGACCAACAGCACGGCATCCTCATCCTCCTGATGCTGCCGCCTGAACCACTCATAGTCCACGTTGTCCAGAATGTCCACGTTGTGAATCAAGATCGGCTCGTCGTCCTTGAACAGCGGCGCCGCCTTCTTCAGTCCGCCGCCCGTGTCAAGCAGCAGCTCGCGCTCGTCGCTGATATATATTTCCGAGGCAAGGGACATTTCTTGCTCCTCGCTCCTCACATCTTGCTCTTTGCTCCTTGCACCTTGCTCCTTGCCCCTTGCACCTTGCTCCTTGCACCTTGCATCTTGCTCCTTCAAATGCTCCTCAATCTGATCAGCGAAGTGGTGCACATTAACGACAAAGCGCGTATAACCCGCTTGCCGCAACCGTTCAAGGTTGATGTCAAGCAACGGCCGCCCGCCCACAGGCACCAGCGCCTTGGGCATCGTATCTGTCAACGGTTTGAGCCGCGTGCCCAGCCCTGCCGCAAATATCATGGCTTGTTTCATGATGCAAAGGTACGAATAAGTGAGCAAAAAGCCAAAAGAATTCGAGCGAAATGCAAAATAAATTAAAGTCAGCAATATGTTCATCCCACAAAACACTTTATACTTCAAAATGTTCAACACACAAAACAAATCGAGGCAAAAAAAATGGTAAAAAGACTAAAAATGTTCAGCCCATTAAACACTTTTTGCTTTAAAATGTTTTGCAGACTGAACATTTATTACTACCTTTGCACCCAGAAACCACAACACGACTGCATATGGAATCACTTATTAGACGCCATCTCAACAGGATGCAGACAGTCAACCTTAACTTCGTGCGAAGCATGATAGACGAAATCGACTGGAACGAAAGACTTATCATGATTAAAGGTCAAAAAGGTGTAGGTAAAACCACACTCATGACCCAACGTATCATGCAGGTTTTCGGAACAAGCAACACCAAGGATGTTCTCTACGTCAGCCTTGACAACATCTACTTCAGCACCCACCAGCTGCTCGACTTCATTGAACAATTCCACGCACAAGGTGGCAGACAACTTTTTATGGATGAAGTGCACAAGTACAAAGGTTGGAGTCTGGAGGTCAAAAACGCATACGACGAATTTCCTGACATGCACATGGTGCTGAGTGGTTCTTCACTTATCAATTTAAATGACGGCGAAGCAGATCTCTCACGGCGCTGCATCGCGTACAACATGCCCGGGCTGTCATTCCGCGAATACCTTAGCATGTTCCATAACAGGAACTTCCGTAGTCATACCCTGCACGACATCCTGACCAATGGCAACAGTATCTGCGCTGAAGTCAATGCGCAGCTGCGCCCCCTTCCCCACTTCGCGGAGTACATGCAACGCGGCTATTACCCATTTCTGAAAGAGGGACTGAACAACTACTACACCCGCATTGAGAATATTGTCAACGCGACCCTCGACGTGGAACTGCCACAACTGCGCAAACTGGAAATAGGCAACATCCGCAAAATCAAGTCGCTCTTAGGCATCTTGTCGTCCAACGTCCCTTATACAGTTGACACTGTAAAGCTTTCGACCATGGCAGGAATTGCACGCACAACCCTGTTGCAATATCTGCAATACATGGGCGAGGCTCATCTCATCAACCTGCTCTATTCTGACACAGCCAACATCAAACGTCTGCAGAAACCCGACAAGATTTACTTAGAGAATCCTAATCTGCTTCATTCTCTATCTACATCTCACATTAACGAAGGCACGGAACGGGAGTCTTTCTTCGTCAATCAGCTCTCAGTTCATCACATTGTAGAATACAGCAAGACCGCAGCCGACTTCACCGTTGACCACCGTTATACTTTCGAAGTCGGTGGTCGTTCTAAAGAGGGGAAGCAAATTGCCAACACACCTGACAGCTACATTGCTGCAGCTGACGAGGAATATGTATTAGGCAACAAGATTCCCCTCTGGCTCTTCGGGTTTCTGTATTAGCAGGCCCACACTTTCAATCATTTCAATAACACAGTACGCAACACATCGTTCTGAGGAGCAGAACGGGTCATTCTGAGGTTCAAAACGGCTTTTTCCCGAGCGTCCAGCTGGTGCTGCGCGATCGCGCAGCCCGGGGTGGACGGTCGCGCAGCTCCAGCTGGACGCTCGGGCGAAGAGCTTATTGTACCACAAAACGGTGCGTACTACCCCACGGAACTATCATTGCTGTACCACAGAACAACTGCTATCCGTTCAGCCGACATTCAGATGTGGCTGAACACTTGTGTGATGTTCTGCTCACGATGGCAGAGGCGGACTTCGATGCCGTACTTGCGATTGAGGTGCTCGGCTAAGTGCTGGGCTGAGTAGACGGAGCGGTGCTGGCCGCCGGTGCAACCGAAGGAGAACATGAGTGACGTGAAGCCGCGCTGGATGTAGCGCTCCACATGGGCATCGGCCAGCTTGTAGACTGACTCCAGAAACGTCAGTATCTCGCCATCGTCTTCCAAGAAACGGATGACCGGCTCGTCCAAGCCCGTCAACTGCTTATAGGGTTCATAGCGTCCTGGGTTATGCGTTGAACGACAGTCAAACACGTAACCGCCGCCGTTGCCCGACTCGTCCTCGGGAATACCGCGCTTGTAGGAGAAGCTGAAAATTCGGACAACCAACCCTCCCCTCCCCAAGGGAGGGGCTGGATGTCCTGTGCTTTCATCGGCCTTGAGTGTATCTAAGCCCCTCCCTTGGGGAGGGGTTGGGGTGGGTTTGAGAGTTGGGGTGGGTTTTCGTTCCCCTTCGCACAACCTCCGCAGCACATCCATCAGGTAGGGATAGCGGGCGGCGGGTGAGTGCTCCATCTGTAACAGCTCGCGCAGGTTCTGCAGGGCGGGGGGTATGGAGTCGATGAAGTGCTGCTTGCGTTCAAAGTAGCCACGGAAGCCGTAGGCACCCAGCACCTGCAAGATGCGGAACAGCACGAACAGTGACAGACGCTCGACAAACTGACGATGCGACGGCACCTCCATGTAACGGCTCAACGTCTCGTAGTACTCACGCACCAGCTCACGGCGCAGCTTGTGCGAATAGCGGGCAGAAGCCTGCCACAGGAACGACGCCACGTCATAATAATAAGGCCCACGGCGACCGCCTTGGAAGTCGATGAAGAAAGGCCCACGGCTTTCCTCCCCCTTTGGGGAGGTGTCCACGGTGCTTTGGGTTTTCCCTCCAAGGGGTGTCAACATCACATTCCGTGCCTGAAAGTCACGATAGAGGAAACACGGAACGCTCGCTTCATGGGATGCGGCAGCGGGAAGCGTCAGGTCCTTCGCCATCAGGCGGAAGTCGGCCTCCAGCTTCAGCTCGTTGAAATCGATGTCAGTGGCTTTCAGAAAACAGTATTTGAAATAATTGAGGTCGAACATGACGCTTTCGCGGTCGAACTCCGCCTGCGGATAACACTGTGAGAAATCCAGCCCACGGGCTCCTTCCACCTGCATGCGCGGCAGTTCACGGATGGTCTGCCTGAGCAGCTGTTGCTCTTCCACATTATAACGTCCGCCGGCTTCGCGGCCTCCCTTCAAGGCATCGAAGAGTGACACGGCGCCCAGATCAGTCTGCAAGTAGCACATCTCGTCGTCGCTGACGGCCAGCACCTGCGGCACGGGCAGATGGCAACTGGCAAAATGACGCGCCAGATAGATGAA
>JAFUSC010000013.1 GCA_017467705.1 Prevotella sp.
AGATTTGAGGTTTGAAGGGTCAATGCCCCCGTGGGACAGGCATCGATGCAGCGGTGACAGGTGCCGCAGCGGTTGGGCATGGGGGCATCGTAGGCGAGGTCAACGTTCACCAACAGCTCGCCGAGGAAGAACATGGTGCCGCCTCCGGGGGCCGTTTTGCCTGTCTGAGGGTCTGTCATCGGGGGAATGATGAGCTGGTGGTTGCGGCCTGTCCAGCCCAGACCGGCCTGTTCTGCCCAGTAACGCTCCCACAACGGGGCACTGTCGCAGCAGGCGCGGTAGCTGAACGCAGCGGCTGCCGGGGCGCTGAGACGGCTCTGGATGAACGCGGCGAGCTGGTGCAGCTTCTGTTTGACCACGTCGTGATAGTCCTGTCCCAAGGCGTAGGTGGCCAGCTGATACTCGTTGGCAGGCGGTCGGTGGGCGGCGGCATAGTTGAGTGCGACGCAGATGATGCTCCGTGTGCCCGGCATCAGCAGCCGTGGGTCGAGCCGCAGGTCCATGTTGTTCTGCATGTAGTGCATGTCGGCGTGGCCTCCCTGACTGATCCAGCGGCGCAGCCGTGCCTCGGCTTCGCTGCTGACGTGCCCCGCCCGGGCCATGCCGCAGGCAAAAAAGCCGAGACGCAGTGCCTCGGTCTTGATGTCAGCAGTCAGTTGGACAGTGGATGAAAGGGGCATTTAGGATTTCATTCTTTATTCTTCAGTCTTCAAAAGTCTTGAATTCGTAGCCCTGTTCGCGCAGCCACTCGATGGCGGCGGGTAGGGCGGTGTGCAGCTTGTCGATGCTCTTCAGCGAGTCGTGGAAGGTGATGATGCTGCCGTTGCGGGCGTAGCGCTTCACGTTGTTCAGCACGTCGTCGGCGTTAAGCCACTTGGAGTAGTCGCGCGTTACGAGGTCCCACATCACGATTTTGAAATGCTTGTTGAGCCAGTAGTATTCGCTCCAGCGCATCAGTCCGTGCGGCGGACGGAACAGATGGGCATGAATGAGCTCGTTAGCCTTGAAGGTGTTGATGATGTAAGTGACGGTCCAGTGCTTGAAGGCGCCCAGATGATTGTACGTGTGGTTGCCCACCTGATGGCCTTCGGCTTTGATGCGCTCCAGCAGTTCGGGGTGTTTGCGCACGTTGTCGCCCACCATGAAGAACGTTGCCTTGACGTCGTAGCGCCGCAAGGTGTCAAGAATAAACGGCGTAGCCTCGGGAATGGGCCCGTCGTCGAAGGTCAGGTAAACCGCCTTCTCTGACGTGTCCATCCGCCAGATGGCCTTCGGAAAGAGCCATCGCAGCCACACGGCCGGTTGTTCTATGAGCATTTGTTTTCTTTTTGGGAGTTAAGGAGTTAGGGAGTTAAAGGAGTTAAAGACGTATGTACCGTAGGACTTGGACACAAGACTGTACGAAGCCTATGAACTATTGTCTTTAACTCCTTTAACTCCCTTAACTCCATAACTCCATTATTTAAATTACTTGTTTCATTCAACGCCGTAGCCCAGCTCCCTGAGTTGGTTGAGAATCTGGTTCAGTTCGCCCAGCTTGTTGTTGGCCTGTGGGTCGTTGGCGTCGTGAGCAATGAGAATCAGGCGGCGCAGGATGTAGTAATGCAGCGAAATATCATCCTGAGCGTCGAGGAAATTGGTGCTGGCAAGGTCAGCACGCAGCGCGGCAATGGAGCGACTCCAGATGGGGTTGACAATATCCATGGCCTTTACCTCCTTTGCCCAGTCGGGATTCACGGTTGCAGCAATCTGACTGGTCGTCTCCATGGCCATCAGTGCCTCCGAAATCTCACGCTGCGACGACAGGAACCAGAAGTGACTCTGGTTGTAATACCAGTTCAGGTATTGCGAATACTTCTTCCACAGCTCCCTGACGTGCACCATGGCCATCTTCTTGTTACCCAGGTCAGCGTAGCTGCGGGCAATGTCGGCAGAGCCTGAATAGAAGTCTTCGCGCACGTTGCTGAGCGGAAGCACCTGCTCATAGCGTGCCAGCACCTTTGCTGCCTTGTCGTAACGCTCCTTGGCCTCGGCCTCCTTGCCTGCCTCTTTCAGCCGGTCGCCCTCGTCCATGAGGTGGTTGACCAGCTGTGCGAAGATGCGGCGGTGGGTGAAGCACATGCGCATGACGGTCTCATCCAGATAGAGTCCCGGCACTTCCAGTCCGCCGTAGCGGAAGCGTTCCATCAGGCAACGGTAGGTCTTCTCCGTGTCGAAGTTGATGGCCGTGCTGTCGTAGGGCACAGGAACGCCGCTTTCGCCGGTGCGTGTGGTCGTGAACGGCGTGATGCGGTTGACCAATCCCTCCTGAACGAAGTTCTGCCACAGGTTCATGTAGTTTTCGCTGCCGACGGTCATGGCTACGTAGATGGGGCGTGTCCAGTTACACTTAGCCACCATTTCGAGCATCATGAGGTCGTTCTTGTAGAGCGCCTTGCGGCCAACCAGCGAGATTACCATCTTGTTGGGTATGGAGTCGCGGGCCATCACCATGCCGCTCTTCCTGACAGCGTCCTTGTCAATGGTCATATAGAGCGTGTCGGTGGGAATGATGTGCAGGTCGTCGGTGCCCAACATGAGCTGCATCACCTCGCGCTGCTTAGGTGTAATGTCGTTGCGCACCCAGTATTTCAGCACGTTGGCCAGCTCGAACGGCTCGTCGCCGAACAGTTCGCGTGCCTGTTCGGGATATTCGTCGTAGACCTTGGTGATGAGTTGCTTCAGTTCGGGGTATATCTGCACCATGTCGTTGGCCCGTCCGGCGTAGTCATAGCGTGGCCATTCAATGGGAACGCTGGGCGAATCGTAGGCCGGACGGCGCATCTGGTCGATGTACCAGTCCGTCTGCAAGTACGAAAGGTTGCAGACGCGGGCGTCAGTGCGCACCTCTTCCACGTCTTGGTTATACCACAACGGGAACGTATCATTGTCGCCGTTGGTGAAAACAATCGGGTTGCCCTCGTCCTGTAGCGACATGAGGTAGTTCTGTCCGAAGTCACGGCACGTGTAACGGCCACTGCGGTCGTGGTCATCCCACGTCTGCGAGGCCATCTGTATGGGAACAATGATGCTCACCACGCTCACTGCGGCTGCAATGGCGACGGGATTGACCTTCTTCAGATACTGACGCAGTACGTCCCACAGCGCTGCAACGCCCATGCCGCACCAGATGGCAAAGGCATAGAAGGAACCTGCGTAGGCATAGTCACGCTCACGCGGCTGGTTAGGCGTCTGGTTCAGGTAGATGACAATGGCCAGACCCGTCATGAAGAACAGGAAGAACACCACCCAGAACTGCCGGATGCCCTTCTGCTGGCGCATGAGTGACTGCCAGAACAGGCCGATGAGTCCCAGCAACAGCGGCAGACAGTAGAACACGTTGTGTCCCTTGTTCTCCTTCAGCTCGTCGGGCAGCAGGCTCTGGTCGCCCAACCGCATGTTGTCAAGCAGCGGTATGCCCGTGATCCAGTTGCCGTGCTCCGTCTCGCCGTTGCCCTGTATGTCGTTCTGGCGGCCTGCGAAGTTCCACATGAAGTAGCGCCAGTACATGAAGTTGCACTGGTAGGTGATGAAGAACCACAGGTTGTCAATCTGCGAGGGCACCTTTACCATCATTTCCTCGCCGCAACGGTCGTAGGGAACCTCCGTACCGTCCACGCCGTTCATCCACTGTTCGTAGGACTGGGCGTGTCCGGCGTCGTACATGCGGGGGAACAACATGTTCTGTGCGTAGATATACTCATCCTTTGTGCGCACCACCTCGTACTGGTCGGGCTCTTCAGCCGACTTCTTTTCCTTGCGTTGGTAGACGGGGTCGCCCTCTTTCACCTGCGGACGGCAGTAACCGCCTTCCTGTTTCAGCGCCACTTGCGACGTGTAAGCCTGTCCGTAGAACAGCGGACGGCTGCCATACTGCTCGCGGCCCATGTATTCACCCAGTGCAAAGAAGTCCTCGGGTGAGTTCTGGTCCATGGGCGGATTGGCTGCTGAACGTATGACAATGACGGCATAGCTTGAATATCCGATGATCAGCATGAGCATGCAGAGCAGTGATGTGTTCTTGATGCGGGCGCTGATGAGCGGCAGTTTGTTGTGCTTATACTGCAAGAGGAAGAAGATGGCGGCCAGAATGACGATGCCAAAGAGCGTTGACAGCAGGCTCCAACCCATGAACGGGATGCCCAGCAGACCGACTGAGAGCGTGAAAGCCAGGTTCTGGCGCAGTGAACTGCGGTCGGTGTAGGTCTCGTAGATGGCCCAGATGATGATGCCGATGAGCAGCACCATGTAGATAATCTCACCCGTGTTGAACGGACAACCGAGCACGTTGACGAAGAAAAGCTCAAACCATCCGCCCACACGAACGATGCCCGGCACGACGCCGTAGAGCACGGCAGCCAGAATGATGACTGACACGCCGAGCGCAATGAGCGAACCGCGCAGGTCTTTCTTCGGGTCCTGATGCTGGTAACGGCGGTAGTACCACACGAGCACGATGGCCGGCAGACAGAGCAGATTGAGCAGGTGAACGCCGATGCTGAGGCCCGTCATGTAGAAGATGAGCACCAGCCAGCGGTCGGCATGCGGCTCGTCGGCATGGTCTTCCCACTTCAGAATGAGCCAGAACACCACGGCGGTGAACGCAGAAGAGTAGGCATACACCTCGCCTTCGACCGCTGAGAACCAGAACGTGTCGCTGAATGTGTAGATGAGCGCGCCCACCAGTCCCGATGCTTCAATGGCAATGAGCTTGGCAGTGGTCAGTTCGTCCCAGTTGTCAATGAGCAACCGGCGCACTAAGTGCGTGATGGTCCAGAACAGGAACAGGATGGTAGCGGCTGAAAGCAGCGCACTCATGATGTTCACCATGCGGGCCACTTGGCTTGGGTCGCTGACAAACTGCGAGAAAAGATTGGCCGTGAGCATGAAGAACGGTGCTCCCGGCGGGTGACCGACTTCGAGTTTATAGCCTGTGGAAATGAATTCAGGACAGTCCCAGAACGAGGCTGTCGGCTCAATCGTGGAGCAATAGACGAAGGCGGCTATCAGGAACGTCAGCCAGCCCAGCACGTTGTCCACCAGTCTGTATTGTTTCATTACTTTTCGGGTTGTTATTTATAAATAATGTGCAAAGGTAGTGTAAACCGAGTGAAATGCAAAATAAATTAGGATTTATTTTCATTTCTCGTACCTCGCACCTCGTACCTCGTACCTCGAATAGCATGCTAAACTATGTTGTAGACGGTGATGGCAAGGGCCGTTGCCAGCATGGCGTAGAACGCAATGTTGGTCCAGCGGGTGTGAGTGAGGGCAATGAAGTGACCCACCAGCGGGCTGGTGCTGATGATGACGATGCGCATCAGCATGTCGTAGTGCTGGGGTTGCAGTGCCAACAGCAGCAATGCCAGCAGGTCGGTGATGATAAAACAGTCAACCAGCATGCGGATGCGAATCTTGTCGTTGTAGCGTGTGCGCAGGAAGTGGATGGTTCCCGTCAGCGTCAGCACGGCGGTGAAGGCGTAGACCATCAGCTGACCGTTGGTGAGTTGGCTGAAGTCGAACGGCGTTTCATACGTCACCAACTGTGCAAAGTGTGCCAACGGGGTGTCAAGGTCGGCCTTGTAGACAAAGTAGACGGCGGCAAACCAGTAGGGGGTGAGCAGTCCGAGCAGCGACGCAAAGAACGTGCGCCATGACAGTGACTGCACCTTAAAGGCCATGAGCAGCCACAGGACGGGCAGGAACCAGACGATGTAGACGAACAAAAGGCTGCTCACGCCGATGAGCAGGAACGTGTAGAACGCCCAGCCCACGGCCTGCTTGTCCTGATAAGTGCGGAAGGCGGTCAGGTAAGCGGTGATGAAGCACAGCTCGGCAACGGCTCCTTTCAGTGAACCGAACAGGAAACAAGCCGTGCATGAGAGCACGAGGAACGTGCACGACACCATGCGCGAGTAGATGCGGATGAGCGCGTTGGCGTTGTTCATCTCTACCATCAGGTAGGTGCACATGGCAAAACAGGCCAGCTGGAGCCACCACTGCTGCTGAATGACTCCGCAGAGCAGCCACACCACCATGGTATAAACCACCACAAAAGGCAGTGACATGCGACTCGCTGAAACCGTGTTCTGTAAACTCTTCTGCACGCTTAATTTTCAATTTTCAATTTTCAACTTTCAAAGGTCCTGTCCGATGTCGCGGCGGAAGTATTTGTCCTTGAATTGTATCTTCTGCGCCTCGGTGAACGAGCGTTGCAGAGCCTCGGCCTTGTCTTTTCCATACGACGAAACGGCAATGACGCGCCCGCCGGCTGTTACAATCTTGCCGTCCTTGACGGCTGTTCCGGCGTGGAAGACGATGCTGCCGGCCACTTGGTCGGTGCCGGTAATCTCGTAACCTTTCTGGTATGCCTCGGGATAACCGCCGCTGACCAGCATGACGCAGACGGCAGCACGCTCGTCGAACACGACCTCGTACTCATTGAGGTTGCCGTTAGCCACGCCCTCGAACAGCTCAACAATGTCGCTCTTCAAGCGCAGCATGACGGTCTCCGTCTCGGGATCACCCATGCGGCAGTTGTATTCAATGACCTTCGGCTCGCCCTGCACGTTGATGAGTCCGAAGAAAATGAAGCCTTTATAGTCAATGCCTTCCTCGCGCAGTCCGTTGACGGTGGGGCGGATGATGCGGTCTTCCACCTTCTGCATCCACTCCTTCGTGGCAAACGGAACGGGCGATACGCTGCCCATGCCGCCCGTGTTGAGGCCGGTGTCGCCCTCGCCGATGCGCTTGTAGTCCTTGGCCTCGGGCAAAATCCGGTAGTGCTCACCGTCTGTCAGCACGAACACCGAGCACTCGATGCCGCTCATGAACTCCTCGATGACCACACGTGACGAGGCTTCTCCAAACTTCGGAGCCTCGGACCTCTCCCCCACGGGGGAGTCGGAGGGGGCTCCCAGCATCTCGCGCAGCTCCTTCTTCGCTTCTTCCAGTGTAGGCAGAATGAGCACTCCCTTGCCGGCGCAAAGGCCGTCGGCCTTCAACACATAGGGTGCTTCTAGTTTTTCTAGAAAATCTAGTCCTTCTAGAATGTGATTCCCGTCAAACGTCTCATAGCGTGCCGTGGGAATGTGGTGACGCATCATGAACGCCTTGGCAAAGTCTTTCGAACCTTCGAGCACGGCGCCCTGCTTTGACGGACCGATGACGGGAATATGCTTCGTCCGCTCGTCGTCCTTCAGGTCGTTGTAGATGCCTTTCACCAGCGGATCCTCAGGACCCACCACCACCATGCCGATCTCCTTGTCCACGCAGAACTGCTTGATGGCTTCGAAGTCGTCGGCCTTCATGTTGATGTTTTCTCCCACATGGCATGTTCCGGCATTGCCCGGTGCTATGTAGAGTTTGTCACACTTGCTGCTTTGAGCAATCTTCCATGCCAGCGCGTGCTCGCGTCCGCCGCTGCCTAAGAGTAGAATCTTCATTGTCGTGTTGCCGTTTGTTTGTGAATTTGGGTGCAAAGGTAGTGTAAACCGAGTGAAAAGCAAAATAAATTGTAATTTATTTTCATTTCCGAGGTTCACAACGCGCATTTCTGCGGAGCG
>JAFUSC010000145.1 GCA_017467705.1 Prevotella sp.
CTCGATGCCAAGCATCTCGGCGAAGTCTTCCCAGTACTCCTCGTTGATGTCGTAAGAGAAGGCGCTGTGGTGGGTACCACCGGCAAGAATCCAAGCACCGGCACCAATCTCGAACGTGGGCTGGGGCACCCAGAGGGCACTGGCCACGGGCAGGTTGGGCATGGGCTTCGGCTCGATGCACTCCACCTCCTGCGAGATCAGGCGGAAGCGGTTGCCCAGGTCTACGACGGTAGCCTTGATGCCACGACCTACCTTCGACGTGAAGACGAGGCGGGCCGTCTGCTGCTTGCGGATGCCGATGCCGAGGAAGTGAACCTCCAGCTTGGGCTTGTCGACAGCGATGAGCGGGCAGACCTCGAGCATGTGACTCTGCAGGCAGCTGGAGCGGTCGCCGGCGAAGTTGAGCGTGTAGTCCTCGAGGAACGAACAGCCAGTGGGCAGTCCCTGAGAGATGACCCACAGCGTGCGATAGAGGCAAGCCGTCTTCCAGTCACCTTCGGCACCGAAGCCGATGCCCTCAGCCATGAGACGCTGCGATGCCAGACCGGGAATCTGGTCGAAGCCGCAGAAGTCGGACTGGGTGATGTCAGCATCACCGAGGTCGTCGAAATTGGTGGTGAAAGCAGTTGCGTTCTCATCCTTCAGTACGCGGCGCAGGGCAATCTCAGCCTTGGCTGCGTTTTTCACCTTCTCCCAATAGACCTGCTCGCCGCTCTCGTCAATCTTGATGGTGTACTCTTTCTTATACTCCTCAACCAGCTCGTCGGCTTCGGCGTCGGTCACCTTCTTGAAATACTCCATCAGCGACGAGACGGGGTAGTAGTCAACGTGGTAGCCTAAGCGCTGTTCGAACTCCACGCGGTCACCGTCGGTCACGGCCACGTTGTTCATGTTCATGCCGAACATCAGGCAGCGCACCTGACGAGCGTCAGCAACACCGGCAGCCACGCGAGTCCAGACGGCAATCTGCTGCTGCACCTGCTCGTCCTTCCAGTAGCCGCAGACCACCTTACGGGCAACACGCATGCGGGTGCAGATGTGGCCGAACTCGATGTCGCCGTGAGCGCTCTGGTTCAGGTTCATGAAGTCCATGTCCATCGTGTCCCAGGGAATCTCGGCGTTGTACTGTGTGTGGAAGTGGAGTAGGGGCTTCTGCAGAGCCTGCAAGCCTTTGATCCACATCTTGGCAGGTGAGAAGGTGTGCATCCAAGTGATGATGCCCACGCACTTCTCGTCGTTGTTGGCAGCCTTCATCACGTCCTCGACTTCCTTGGACGAGTTAGCCGTTCCTTTATATACCACTTTAATGGGAATGATGCCGCTGTTGTTCAGTCCCTCAACCATTTCCTTGGAATGACCGTCAACTGCAACCACTGCGTCACCACCATAGAGCAACTGTGCACCAGTTACCCACCAAACTTCTAAATTTTTATACATAATATAGCCCCCCTCTTATCCCCCCATGGGGGGAAGACCAAACAGGGGCATGGGTCTTTAGTTATTAGTACAATTGTTGTTAATGATTTCTTCGCTGTTTTCCTCCCCCTTAGGGGGAGGTCAGGAGGGGGCCCTACTTTTTCTTTTGTCCATAATAAGCATTGGGCCCGTGCTTGCGATTATAGTGCTTCTCAATGAGCAACGGGTTCATCGTTGTGTCGGGATTCACTGAGAAAGCCACGAACGCCATCTTGGCACACTGCTCCATGACTTTGGCGTTGTAGACGGCATTGTCAGGTGACGTGCCCCACGAGAACGGACCGTGATTCTTCACCAGCACGGCAGGCGTGTGGTCGGGATTGATCTTGCGGATGTTCAGGATTTCGTCTACGATGACGTTGCCCGTCTCCAGCTCGTACTGTCCCTCCACTTCTTCCTTGGTCATGTCGCGGGTGCAAGGAATGTCCTTGTAGAAGTAGTCGGCATGTGTGGTGCCGATGTTGGGAATGTCGCGCCCGGCCTGTGCAAAGGCTGTGGCATAGGTGGAGTGGGTGTGTACGACGCCTTGAATGTTGGGGAAAGCCTTATAGAGCACCAGATGGGTGGGTGTGTCGCTGGAAGGGTTCAGGTCGCCTTCGACCACCTTGCCCGTCTCAAGGTCAACCACCACCATGTCTGAGGCTTTCATGTCGTCGTAGCTGACGCCGGAGGGCTTGATCACCACGAGGCCCTTCTCACGGTCAATGCCTGAGACATTGCCCCACGTGAAGATGACCAGCCCCTGCTTGACTAAGTCCAGATTAGCCTTGAATACTTTTTGTTTGAGTTCTTCTAACATAGTTTGTCTTACAATTTAAAATTCGTATCTTCGTTAAATGCATTCTTATTGAAGCAATACAGATAGGCACCGCGCTTCGAACCGGTCTTGTCAATCTGCTCCGTCTTTTCAATGAAGTTCATGTCCTTGATGCGTTTACGGAAGTTGCGCTTGTCCACTTCTTCGCCGTTGACGGCTTCGTAGAGCCGTTGCAGCTGTGTGAGCGTGAACAACTGAGGCAGCAGCTGGAAGCTGATGGGCTCGGTCTTGATTTTGTCCTGCATCATGCGGCGGGCTTTCTTGATCATTTCCCGGTGGTCAGAGTACATCGGCGGCAATGCGTTGATGTTGACCCATTCCACGCCGTGCTCCTGTCTGAGCCTGTCGTCATAGTCCTTCACGTTGATGAGTGCGTAGTAGGCAATGGAGATGACACGTTCGCCCGGGTCACGGTCGACGCTTCCGAAGGCACCCACCTGCCGCATGTAGATGTTGCGAAGGCCCGTCAGCTCGAAGAGCGTGCGGCTGGCAGCGTCGTCGACGCTCTCATGAGCGCCGACGAATCCGCCGTAAAGTGACCACTCGCCACGACCCGGGTCCATCTGGCGCTTGCCGATGAGCACGCGCAGCTGGCCCTCGTCGAAACCGAAGATGATGCAGTCAACCGACACATAAACCTTCGAATGTTCACTATAGAAAATGGTCATGTCTTCTATATATTATATATATGTAGTGAGCATTTACCAGAGCAGGGCATAGAGCAGGAAGGTGATGAAGCAGATGCCGAAAGCTCCCCAAGTGTAGCCACGTGTCGTGGAGAACAGGTTGAGGTTGATGGGCAGTGCTTTCTTGTCCTGAACCTTGTCAACAGAGTTGCTGTAGAGCCAGACGGCATTGCAGCCGACAAGTACACCGAAGAAAATAAATGCCTGGAAACCGATGTCGTTCAGGTAGGCTGTCCATGACGTGCTGTCGCCCATGATGACCACGATGATGGCGAAGACAATGATGGCAGCACCTGCACCACCCAGAATCTTCGACCACAGCAGCATCTGCTTCTGGTCAGCAGTTGAGGGCAGTTCCACGCTGACGAACTTCTTGTCCAGATAGCTGACCAGGATGAAGAACGTAACGAGGATGATGAAGATGTAACCGGCACGGAACTGGAACGCCACGTCGGGGAAGCACACCTTGAACAGCACGCCCATGGGGATGGTCAGGATGGCCGTCCACACAGCAGCGGTGGCAGAGGCACGCTTCCAGAGCAGACCCAGACCGAAGACGGTGATGATGCCCGGATAAATGAAGCCGGAGTATTCCTGAATGTACTGGAAAGCCTGATCAAGTCCGCCGAGTAACGGCTTCACTGCTATGAGTGCAATGACCAGTGCGCAGACAGATGTCAGACGACCGATGTTCACCAGCTGCTTGTCGCCGGCGTTCTTGTTGATGTACTTCTTGTAGATGTCCATCGTGAAGAGCGTCGAAGTGGAGTTGAACATGGAAGCCAGTGAGCTGATGATGGCAGCAGTGAGGGCTGCAAAGCTGAGACCCTTGATGCCGGTCGGGGTGAAGTTACGGATGAGCCACGGATAAGCCTGGTCGCTCTTCTCGATTTCACCAGCCAGATTCAGCGAAGCAAATTCATCGGGATTCTGCATGATGTAGTAAGCGCAGATGCCGGGCAGCACGACGATGAACGGAATGAGAATCTTCAGGAAGCCGGCGAAGATGAGACCCTTCTTGGCTTCGTCAACGTTCTTGGCAGCCAGACCTTTCTGGATGATGTACTGGTTGAAGCCCCAGTAGCCTAAGTTGGTCAGCCACACACCGCCGACGACGGCAGCAATGCCCGGCACGTTGGCGAAGGCGCTGGCATTGTGGCTCTCCTGAATGACGAGGTGGAAGTGCACATCCTGTGCGTGGGCTCCTGTCGTCATGTCGGTGTAGACCTGTCCTAAGGCACCTAAAGCGTCAGTTCCCATCACGACACCCATCTCCTTCAGGGCTACGTAGGCAGTAATCAGACCACCGCCGACGAGGAACGTGACCTGCATCACGTCAGTCCATGCCACAGAAGCCAGACCGCCATAGATGGAGTAGACACCGGCAATGACGAACAGACCGAGGATGATGACCATACGCATGGACACCTCGAAGCCTCCGATGCTCAGCATGGCACCGTTCAGGCCGAGAATCTGCTCAATGGCCAGTGCGCCGAGCCATGCCACAGATGTCAGGTTGACAAACACGTAGAGGAACAGCCAAAGAATAGAGAAGGCGAGACCTACACCGTCGTTATAACGCTCACGCAGGAACTGCGGAATGGTGAAAATCTTGCGGTCGAGCATGACGGGCAGCAGGAACTTACCGATGACGACGAGCGTCACGGCAGCCATGACTTCGTAGGCGGCAATGGCAATACCGTCAGCGTAACCCGTTCCAGACATGCCGATGAACTGTTCGGCAGAAATGTTGGCTGCAATGAGTGATGCACCCACGGCCCACCACGTCAGTGTGTTACCTGCCAAGAAGTAGTCGTTGGCACTCTTTTCCTTGCCATCCTTGTTGCGGCTGAGGAACAGACCTAAGCTGACCAGCAGGATGATGTAAAAGACGAGGATAATGAAGTCTACCGTTTCAAAGCCGGAATTGGTGACTCTTTCCCAAATAGATAGATTTTCCATTGTTGTTTTGAGTTTTTGTTAATATTTTTTCTTTTTTAGGAGGGTAGTTTTTAGGAGTGTAGGAGTGTAGGAGTGTAGGAGTGTAGGAGTGCAGGAGTGCAGGAGTGCAGGAGTGTGGACGTTTGTTTTGCGACTCCGTTTTTGGAGTTCAGGAGTTCAAGGAGTTCAGACATTAGTCCTGCGGCATCCTTTTTCCGGGGGGAATAAAAGTATTGTCTGCACTCCTATACTCCTACACTCCTACACTCCAAAAACTACTACACTACTCCAAATCTATACTCCTCCAATTTCTTCCCTACTTCACCGAGAACCGGTAAGCCACGTGGCTCATGTACTTCTCGCCGGGCTTCACCACGGGGCTGGGCCATTCGGGTTTGTTGGGGCTGTCGGGATATTTCTGGCTTTCCAGACAGACGCTGACGTGCTTCGGATATTTCAGTCCGTGCTTGCGCAGGATGTCGGCATCACGGCCAACGCCTTGGAAGTTACCGCTGTAGACCTGTACGCCGGGCTCATTGGTGAACATCTCCAAGAAGATGCCTGACTCTGGTGACCACAGTGATGCGCAGACAGTCTGGTCGTCGCCCTTACCGTCACGATAGGTGTTCAGGCACCAGTTGTGGTCGAAGCCTGTAGCGTTCCTGATTTGGTCAAACTCCGTGTTGTTGATGTTCAGGCTCAGCGGTGTGGCAGCACGGAAGTCCATCGGTGTGCCTTCCACGGGCTTGATCTCGCCGGTGGTCATGTAGGTGGAGTCTGACGGGGTGTAGTTGTCGGCGTTCACATAGAGCACCATGTTCTCGCCGTCCTTCGACGGGTCGCCGTTCAGGTTGAAGTAAGAGTGGTTCGTCATGTTGATGACGGTCTCCTTGTCGGTCTCAGCCTCCATCACGATGTCGAGCGTCATGCCGACGACGGTGAATGTAGCCTTGGCTTTCACCTCGCCGGGGAATCCGTTGTCACCGTCGGGGCTTAACAGCGTCAGCACCAGTGTCGAGTCGTTCAGCTGGTCGGCATCGTAGACCTGATGCATCCAGCCCGTGTTGCCGCCACCGTGCAGGCAGTGCTTGGCACCGTTGCCCGTGTCGTTCTGTGTCAGCTGGTAGGTCTGTCCGTTCAGCGTAATCTTGCCGTCGTTGATGCGGTTAGCGTAACGGCCCACGGTTGAGCCGTAGTCACTGGGCGAATTGAGCGTGTCGGCATACTGACGGATGTTGTCAAAACCCAGCACCACGTCCGTAGGCTGGCCGTTCTTGTCGGGCACCACGATGCTGACCACCCGGCCACCGTAGTTCGTGATGCACACCTCCATGCCTTGCGAGCTCTTCAGGGTGAATAACGCGGTCTTCTTGCCGTTGATGGTTGAGTCAAAAGCGGCAGGTGTCAGACCTGACAATGTCTTCGACTGGTTGTCACCGGTCGTGCAGGCTGTCAGCATTGCAGCAGCAACGCCGAAACCCATCAAAAATCCTTTCAGGTTTTTCATTGTGTGAGTTTGTTTTAGATAAGATAATTTTTTTAGATTTTCAATATTTGGGTGTAAAATTACAACTAATTTCTGAAACAACCTAAAAAAAAGCCAACTATTTTCGTGGTTGGTGTTATTTTTACACTTTACGTGTGCTTATTTAACTTCTATAAACACTTCGTGCCCCCTTTTTAACGCTTGGCGCTCCACATTCAAATCTCAAATCTCAAACCTCAAATCTCAACCCTCAAATCTCAAATCTCAAAATGCTGAAAGTCCTTGCACGATTTCCAGCTGCCTCCCCACTTGAACCCATGCTTAGTGAAGAGCCGATAAGCCAAGTCGTTCTTGTCAATCTTGTAGGGGAAGTCAGCCTTGCGGTTGCAATAACGGGTTGCGGTGGCCGGCTGGACAAAGAGTGAGCCGTCCTTGCGTTTCTTATAGTAAGGGTTGTAGAGCGTGTTCAGGTCAACGGCCATGCCCTGTGCATGTTTCGACAGCACGGCCGAGCCCTCTACGTTCCTGTAGCAGAAGCACGACGTGTTGTTAGCCCTCATCTGGCGCTCGTCGTCGGCATCATATTCGTCGGGCAGCACCATGCGCTGAATGGCGTATCTGTGGTTGTAAAGCTCTTTGAAGATTTCCGTCAAGTCCTTGGCAATCTTTTTGTTGCAAACCATTTCGCCGATGTGAATCTTCCCGTCCCTGTCCCAGTGGAGCACCCGGATGTGTCGCAAGTCCTTGCGGCCGATGTAGGGGTTCTCCTTGTAGCTCTTCCCCTGCATGCGCTGCCACACGCCGTCGGGAATCTCTTCCGCCCCGAAGCACGCTTCCATGCCGAAAGCCCTGACAGCCTCCATGCTCACCGTCGTTCCAGCCCGCCACTCGCGCAGTGCAGCCAGCTCGTCAGCTGGGGGACAGGCAGTCTGTGCCAGCCGTAAGTGCCCGGCTGTCACCACCATCAGCACCCAGCACGCGGCCCATAAGAATAATCCGATTCGTTTCATAGCCGCGAAATTACGAATAAATTTTCACATAACCAAACAAATTTGCAAGTTTCCCCCTTTTTTGTCCGCCCTTTCGCACTTTTCAGACGAAATAAACGTGTCAAGTAATATTTATTCAAACTCCACCAGTTCGCGGGGCAGGGTGATGACCTTCAGCCGTTCATACCAGATGCGTGCCGAGCCGTTGATGTGGCGTTTCGTGTGGCTGCTGATGATGTAGTAGCTGGCGCAGTAGTCATCCATGATGTCTGTAAATGCCTTCTTGATGCGTGAACACTTTTCGTTGATGGCATTGTCAAGTGGATTAGTCAGGTGGTCAACACTCTCCTCCATCTTTTGGCGGTCCATCCATCGCGCCGTAGCCATGTAGTAGCGCATTAACTCTTGGCGATAATTGCTTAAGCGTTTGAACTCAATGCCCTCAGGATGAGCCAGAAACAGCAGGTAGACTGCCTTGTGTACGGGTTGCAGTTCAATTTCCCGTTCATCGTAGTCGGTCAGAATGAAACGGAAGTCTGACGTGATGTGCAGCCTGCTCAGTTTGGCACGTGCCGCCTCTATGCGCAGCTCCTCAATCAGCGGTGTACCGATGGCTTTCAGCAGCAAGTCCATACGGCCAGCTGCCTGTAGCTGTTCTGCAAGCTTCTTCAGCTCTGCGGCTACTGCCTGAATGTCGGTCTGTCTCTCTTCTGTCATGTCATTCATCTTGCAAAACATCCTCCGTCTTACGCAGCAGCCATGCTTTCAGCTTGTCAACGGCCGTGATGGGCTTTTCCTGTTTGGGCTTTTCCTCTGTTACATGCGGCGTAGCGATGGCCGGTTCTGGTTTCGGAGCCTCCTCAATGATGAAGGTCGGTGGCTCTGGCGGCGTCGGTTCCTTTGCGGGGCACGGCTTGGCCGGTTTTTTGCACTGTGGCTTGTAGAGTATGGGAATCAGCTCCTCGTAATAGTCATCGGTATTTCTGGAGTCGTCGTTCCTGTTTCCATTTTCTTCACGGCTTTTTCCTCGCAACTCGTCTTCCAATCCGGTTGCCAGGATGGTCACCTTGGCATCTTCTTCAAGCGTGTTGTCCGTCGATGTGCCCCAGATGACGTCGATGTTCGGGTCCAGCTGGTCGAAGAAATCATCAATCTCTAATAGCTCATGTATGTGGATGGGCGTCTTGTCGCTGGCGTAGATGTTGAAGAGAATACGCTTGGCCTTGCCGATGTCGTTGCCATAGAGCAGGGGGGAGTCAAGTGCGTCAATGATAGCCTGCTCCACCCGTCGCTCGCCGCTGGCTCTTCCCATGGCCATGATGGCACCGCTGCCGTTGCGCATCGTCGTTTCCACATCGCGGAAGTCAAGGTTGATGCCGCCGTCGCTGTGTACGGTGATGAGTTCCGAAATGCCTTTTACGGCATCCGTCAGGATGTTGTCTGCCCGTTGGAAAGCCTCCTTGATGGTGATATTTGAGTCAGCATAGACGTCACACAGCCGTTCGTTGTTCACGATGAGCAGCGCATCCACGTTCTTACGCAGTTCGTCCACTCCTCGCAGCGCCTTGATGATCTTGCGCTTCTTCTCAAAATAGAATGGTATGGTCACCACGCCTACCGTCAGTATGCCCATGCTTTTGGCGATGCCTGCAATGACCGGGGCTGCTCCTGTGCCTGTGCCGCCGCCCATGCCGGCTGTGATGAACACCATCTGGGTACCGTCGCTCAACAGCCGTTCTATGTCTTCGCGGTTGCTTTCTGCCTCGCTGCGTCCCAGCTCGGGGTTCGCTCCGGCTCCTAAACCAGATTCACCTAACAGAATTTTCACGGGGACAGGTGAGCCGGCCAGCGACTGGCTGTCTGTGTTACACACGGCATACGTCACTCCCTGCACCGTTTCGTTGAACATGTTGCGCACGGCATTGCATCCGCCGCCGCCCACGCCGATTACTTTGATGATGCCTTTCATCGTGTCCTTGATAGGGCCGAAGTCCAAGAGCGGCTTGGCAGTATTTCCTTCCTTTACATCCATGTTGTCTGAGTTGATTGTTTGGTCATTTGTTGTCATTCGACTGCAAAATTACAAAACTTTCCTGACACTAAAAAATCTCCGCAAGCCTTGCGAGGATTTTTTTCCATAATGCGTGATAATTCACAAAGTATTCTGTGGTTGTTGGAACGGTACCGCCTAACACTTTGCGGAATCGATAGAAATCCCCCACACCCTCCTACACCATTCAATGCCCTGACGATGTCATTTGGTCGCTTTTAACGTTCGAATCGCAACAAGTTTGCATAAAATGTCAAATGTTCCAAATTAGATTTGTGTCAACCACGCCCCTGTGCATTTTGTTATCATGTTGATAATAAGGATTTTAGCTTTTCACTTTTGTGTCAATTCTCTTCTGACTATTGCATGTTTGCAGAAAACATATTATCTTTGCAGACGTCAATAGAAAAAAAATACGAGATATGAAACAACAAAAGATGATGACAGAAATGAAAATAAAAGCACTCCTTGGAGATTCTTACCAGATGATAGAGGCTTTGTTGATACTCTCTATCACAACTTGCATGTTGACTGGATGCAAAGGGACTTCGCAAAAGTCATTACATGAAACGGACGCTCAGCAAAAGTCATTGTCCGAAATAGCGGCAGAGACAGTAGAAACTTACGCATTGACAGAAGAGGAACAAAAGATAGTGCATAATGGCAATGACTTTTCTATCAAACTTTTCAAGAAAATTGCAGAAGAAAAGAAAAAACGGAATGTCTTTGTCTCGACCATTGGCTTGTTGTATTCATTGAACATCGTCAATAATGGCGCATCTGGTCAAACCCAACAAGAAATCTGCAATGCCCTTAATATAGCACCTACTGATGTGGAACGTATTAATGAACTTTGCCGCAGATTTATGATTGGGCAGGCAAAAGTTACAAAAGATGATTTTCTTGGTCCCTCATCGAATATGAGGACTGCTGTTCTTTTCCAAGCAGGGAGAAGTATAGACATATATAAATCCTTTCAGGACGTTTTGGAACATGGCTATTTTGCTGGTGTTGTCAAAGGCAAAGTCGATAGCACCATGCAACAGAGAATTGACAAATGGTGTGCCGCACAGACAGAGGGATTGATTAACGGCCTTCAAATCAATGAGACTGACGATGAGTCGGCCAACTTATTGGTGGCAAACTATTTCAATGGAAGATGGGTTCAGAAGTTTTATAAAGATTATACGAAAGAAGAGCCTTTTTATGGTGGAACAAGTCCAAAAGTTGACATGATGAATCAAACAGAAGGAGAGGGAGTTTTTTATTATGCAAAACTCAATAACTTTTCCATGCTGAAGATTCCCTATGTAGGAGGTTATCAGCTCTACATTATTCTTCCTGATAAGGTTAATGGACTTACAGCATTGCTTCAATCTCTTGACGGAGAAGAAATTAGATTTGCCATAAGCCAACTGAAATCCTATGATCGTGTCTATACCAAAATTCCTAAATTTAAGGTTGACTATACGTTCAAGGCAAACGATTATTTTGTATCGTTGGGCATCAGCAAGATGTTTAGTGATTATTCTGAATTGAATCACATTCAATCAAGACCAATGATGATAAAAGACATCTTACAAAGCACCAAAGTCATTTTGGATGAAGATGGAACGCGAGCAGGTGCATTAACATCTACTTCATTTGCTACTTTAGGTGAGCTGTTGAACCCTACAGAAGCATACTTCTATGCCAACCATCCTTTTACCTACATCATAGCCGATCCCTTTGGCAACTATTGCTTTATGGGCACATTTTATGGTTCCTCTTAGAATAAAATTACTGCGCATCGAAAGCCCGCAGCAAACGGCCCGAAAGCCCGCAGCAAACGCATCGAAAGCCCGCAGCAAACGCATCGAAAGCCCGTAGCAAACGGCCCGAAAGCCCGGTCTAAACCTGTGGTCGAAGGTACTTTCGTTCGAAAATGAAAAGAAAAACAAGTTTTCCTTTTGCATTTTGCTCACTAAATCGTACCTTTGCAGCGTAAAACGATGATCATGGACAGAAAAATAACGATTGTGACGCTGCTGCTGGTGCTGCTGTGCGGATGCAGGCAGAGGAGCGTCAGCATTGAGGAGCTGGCACGGATGGACAGTCTGGCACGGCTGGAAGCGGGGGAGCCGGAGGCTTCCACGGCCTACGGCACGGCGGCGGAGGATTATTTCTATGAGCTGAAGGTGCGCCTGCTGCCGCTGCGTAACTCTGAGACGTTCCTGCGCATGCTGCCGAACTTCTCGGACGTGCCCGTCGGAATAGCATCGGCTGTGTTCGGCATTGAGGACATGAGCGACGTCAAGGCCGTCAGGCTGCCTGACTACAGGAACTTCCACATGGCGCTGGTGGCGGGCAGGGATGCGGAGGGCGTGAAGACGCTCTCGCTGGTGAGCCTTGATGCGTCGTGCCATGCCGTCGACCGGTTGCCGCTCTACGAGGTGACGTCGGCAGGCGACGACGAGGACGAGCAGATGGGGCTCTGGACGACGGACTTCTCCATGACGAGCAACTACGAGATTTACATCATGCGCCTGTTCGTGGAGTTCGGAAAGGACGAGCCGAAGCTGCAGGACATTGATGAGTACGGTGTCGGCGACGACGGCATGTTCGTGCTGAAAGCCAAACCGCAGGCAGTGTTAAATGAAGAATGAAGAGGTTTGAGGTTTGAGATTTGAGATTTGAGATTTGAGATTTGCTGCGCCCTTCAAAATTAAGCATTAAGCATTAAGCATTAAGCATTAAGCATTAAGAATTAAGCATTAAAAAGATGGATATTTGGGTAAATGACGATGAGCTGCGCGGGGCGGCTGCCGAGGGCATGGATGCCTTTGTGACGGTGTTCCTGCGCGCTATACATGATGCCATCGGCGGCGAGCTGACGGCTGAGAACATGCAGCAGCTGAACGCTGACCAGCTGACGCTGTTGGCGTGGGAGGCTCTGCACGGGGAGGTGATGGACGGCGGGTTCGTACAGCTGATACACAACGGCTACGGACCGTTCATCTTCAAGAATCCGTTTGCCAAGGCCGTGCGCCTCTGGGGGCTGCGTGACTTGTCGAAGCTGGTCTATGAGGCGCATACGCTCTACGTGAAGCATGGCGACGAGATAACCCGTGACTGCACGGACGAGGAGTTCATGGCCATGTTCGAGCAATACCCTGAGTTCGACGAGCTGGACGATGCGTTCATTGAGCATGAGGAGGAATGGACGGAGCAGATGGCACGCTACATCGATGAGCACGTGGAAAGGTTTGCAAGCATTAAGCATTAACTCAACTTTCGCAAGTGTAGGAGTTAAGGAGTTAAGGGAGTTAAAGGAGTTAAAGACGTATGTCCTAAAGGCTCCGACACCCTGCTCCTTGTGGGAACATTGAAGGGAAAAAGGTATTGTCCTTTAACTCCTTTAACTCCCTTAACTCCTTTAACTCCAAGAAAGTGAACGAATGTGAAACTTGAAGAATTAATAATTAAGCATTATAACGGTGAACAAGGAACAACTACAGCTTCGGAAGAGAAGCCCTATACAGATCAAGAACAAGAAGGCTGCGTTTGAGTATTTCTTCATTGAGGAACTGACGGCGGGCATTGTGCAGACGGGAACGGAAATCAAGTCCATCCGTCTGGGCAAGGCCAGCTTGGTGGATACGTACTGCACGTTCATCAACGGCGAGATATGGGTGAAGGGTATGAACATCTCCACTTATTTCTATGGCTCGTACAATAATCATGAGGCCAAGCGCGACCGTAAGCTGCTGCTTACCAAACGTGAGATACGCCGTTTGCAGAGTGCCACGAAGCAGACGGGCTACACCATTGTGCCGACGCTGGTGTTTATCGACGAGCATGGACGTGCCAAGATGGACATCGCGCTCTGCAAGGGTAAGAAACAGTATGACAAGCGCCAGACGCTCAAGGAGAAGGAAGACCGCCGCGAAATGGACAGGGCGATGAAAGTGTGATAAGTGCCAGCGTGTGATATGGATATAAGAACTTTGATTACAGAGCGCATCCTTGTGCTTGACGGGGCCATGGGAACGATGATTCAGCAGTACGGACTGACTGAAGCGGACTTCCGTGGTGAGCGCTTTGCTTATATGGACGGTCAGCTGCGCGGCAACAATGATTTGCTGAACCTGACCCAGCCGCATGTCATTGAGGACATTCATTGTAAATACCTGCAGGCTGGAGCCGACATCATCTCCACCAACACGTTTAACAGCCAGCGCATCAGTCAGGCCGACTACCATCTGGAAGAGCTGGCGCAGGAAATGGCTTTCGAGGGCGCACGCATTGCCCGGCAGTGTGCTGATGACTTCTCGACAGAAGCGAAGCCGCGCTTCGTGGCCGGTTCTGTGGGCCCGACCAACAAGGCGTGCTCCATGTCGCCTGACGTCAGCGACCCTGCTGCACGCGACGTGACATTTGAAGAACTGCGCGCGGCCTATTATGAACAGATCAGCGGACTGCTGAAGGGTGGGGTGGACATCCTGCTCATTGAGACCATCTTCGACACGCTCAATGCCAAGGCTGCGCTCTACGCTGCCCGGCAGGTGTTCAGCGACATGAGCAGGGAAGTACCCATCATGCTCAGTGCCACTATTTCTGATATGGCCGGTCGCACGCTGAGTGGCCAGACGCTTGAGGCTTTCCTTGCCAGCATCAGCAGCTATCCGGTGTTCTCCGTCGGCTTGAACTGCTCGTTCGGTGCCGACCAGATGAAGCCCTACCTGCGTCAGCTGGCAGGGCGCGCACCTTATTATATCAGTGCTTACCCCAATGCCGGACTGCCTAACTCCATGGGACTTTATGACGAGACGCCCGACTCCATGGCGCCGAAGATAGCGGAGCTCATTGACGAAGGGCTTGTCAACATCGTCGGAGGCTGCTGCGGCACCACAGAAGAGTTTATTGCCCGCTATGTGCCGTTGGTGAAAGGCAAGAAACCCCATGTGCCGATGCAGCAGCCACAGCATATATGGTTAAGTGGCATCGAGCTGTTGGAACTGACACCCGAAGTGCATTTCGTCAACGTGGGCGAACGCTGTAACGTTTCGGGTTCCAGAAAGTTTCTGCGGCTGATTAAAGAAAAACAATATGAAGAAGCCATCAGCATTGCCCGCAGACAGGTGGAGGACGGGGCGCTGGTGATAGACATCAACATGGACGACGGTCTGCTGGATGCCCGCCGTGAGATGGTGAGATTCCTGAACATGATTGCATCAGAGCCTGACATTGCACGGGTGCCGCTGATGCTCGACTCCTCTGATTGGGAGGTCATCAAAGCCGGGCTGCAATGCGTGCAGGGCAAGAGCATCGTCAACAGCATCTCGCTGAAGGAGGGTGAAGAGCTCTTCGTCCGTCATGCCCTTGATGCCAAACACTATGGCGCAGCCGTCGTGGTGATGTGCTTTGATGAGCAGGGACAGGCGACAACCTTCGAACGCCGCATAGAAATAGCAAGCCGTGCCTACAGGATATTGACCGGGCAGGTGGGAATGAACCCGCTTGACATTATCTTTGACCCCAACATTCTGGCCATTGCCACAGGCATGGAAGAGCATAATGACTATGCCAAGGACTTCATTCGGGCAACAGCATGGATAAGGGAACACCTGCCGGGAGCCCATGTGAGCGGAGGAGTAAGCAATCTGTCGTTCTCGTTCCGTGGCAATAACTACATCCGTGAAGCCATGCATGCCGTGTTCCTCTATCATGCCATTCAAGCCGGCATGGATTTCGGCATTGTCAACCCCGCAACGAAGGTGACCTATGGAGACATTCCGCAGGAGCAGCTTACGGTGCTGGAGGATGCCATCCTGAGGGGAAAGCCGGAGGGCCTGATTGCCTTGGCCTCTGATGTGAACCTGAATCAGAACGTTCAGGGCACTCAGACGACTCCCGGGGCTCAGCATGTCCAGCTCTCGCTTGAGGAACGTCTGCAACAGGCATTGGTCCGTGGCATCAGCGACCATCTGGAGGAAGACCTGAAAGAAGCCCTCGGGCAATATCCGCGTGCTGTCAATATCATAGAAGGTCCGTTGATGGCAGGCATGAACTTGGTGGGTGAGCGGTTCGGCTGCGGCAAGATGTTTCTGCCGCAGGTGGTCAAGTCGGCACGCATCATGAAGCAGGCGGTGACCATTCTGCAACCCTATATAGAACAGGAACGTGGAGACACGGATGCAGAACGGGCAGGAAAGGTGCTGCTGGCAACGGTCAAGGGCGATGTGCACGACATCGGGAAGAACATTGTGAGCGTCGTCATGGCCTGCAATAACTATGAGGTGATAGACATGGGGGTCATGGTGCCTGCCGAACAGATTGTGCAGAAGGCACGGGAAGAGCAGGTGGACATGATAGGGCTGTCAGGACTCATTACCCCCTCGCTGGAGGAGATAGTCAATGTGGCACGTGAACTGGAACGGGCAGGGCTGAACATTCCTATCATGATAGGTGGCGCCACGACCAGCGAACTGCATGTCGCCCTGAAGATTGCACCTGTCTATGGAGGCCCTGTGGTGTGGCTGAAAGATGCTTCCCAGAATGCACTCGTGGCTCAACGGCTGATGACAGAGCAGCAACAGGTGGAGCATGAACTGGATGATAAGTATGCCCGTCTGCGTGAGTCTTATCAGCAGGACCAGCAGAAACTGCTGTCGATTGACGATGCCAGAAAGAACAAGTTGAACCTGTTTGAAGATTGAAGATTGAAGATTGAAAATTGAAAATTGAAGATTATGATTAAGAATATTGTATTTGACTTGGGAGGCGTTATCATTACGTTGGGACAGGATCAGGCCATCCGTCGTTTTGAGGCTCTTGGGCTTCATGATGCCAAGGAGAGGTTGGATGCCTATACGCAAAGTGGCATCTTCGGTGACTTGGAGCGTGGTGACATAGATGCTGAGACATTCCGTGTGGAACTTGGAAAGCTCGTAGGGCACGAGGTGACCTACGAGGAGTGCCGCCATGCTTGGCTGGGCTATTGCAGAGAACTGCCACAGCGCAATCTGGATGCGCTGCTGGAGCTGCGCAGCGAGGGCTATCGCCTGATACTCTTGTCAAACACTAATCCTTACATGATGTCGTGGGTGATGAGTGATGAGTTTGATGGTCATGGTCATTCACTCGATTACTACATGGACGCCTGCTACATGAGCTACAAGTGCCGGGTGCTGAAACCCTCGCCGGAGATATTCAGTCAGATGCTGATGGGGGAGGGCATTGATCCTGAAGAGACCCTCTTTGTGGATGACGGCCCGCGTAATGTGGCTACAGCCAGTCAGATGGGGCTGCACACCTATTGTCCCCTAAACGGAGAGGACTGGACGAAGGCAATATGGGAAAAGGTGAAAGAGTAAGAAAGAAAAAGGTGAAAGAGTAAAAAAAGGAAAAAGGTGAAAGAGTAAGAAAAAAAGAGAAAGATATGAGTACATTAATATTACGCGGGGCAAGAGGGTTGCTAAAATGGTTTTTACCTATTTATCTTTTGGCCCTTTTACCATTGAGCTGGGCACAGGCACAACCCAAACGCGAGTTCCGGGCTGCGTGGATACAATGTGTGAATGGTCAGTTTATTGGCATGTCAACCCAGACCATGCAGCAGACGCTGACCTATCAGCTTGACGAACTGAAGAAGATGGGAGCTAACACCATTATCTTTCAGGTGCGTCCAGAGTGTGATGCGCTTTATCCAAGCCAGCTTGAACCGTGGAGCCGCTTTTTGACTGGTCAGCAAGGCAAGTCGCCCAACCCCTACTGGGACCCCCTGCAATGGATGATTGACCAATGCCATAGCCGAGGTATGGAGTTGCATGCTTGGATTAACCCTTACCGGGCGAAGACCAAGGCAACAACCATGCTCTCAACCAGTCATGTAGCTATCAAGCATCCTGAAAATGTGTTCGAATACGACGACTTGCTGATACTTAATCCCGGCATGCAGGAGAACCGTGATTATATCTGTGCGGTGGTTGCCGACATTGTCAGTCGCTACGACGTGGACGGCATACACTATGATGACTACTTCTATCCGTATCCCGTAGCAGGCAAGACCATTCCTGACGATGCACAGTACAGGCAAGACCCTGACGGATATGACGATAAAGGTGATTGGCGCCGTCATCAGGTTAGCCTCTTTGTGCGGCAGCTGTATGAAACAGTCAAGGACATCAAACCGTGGGTGAAGGTCGGGGTGTCGCCCTTCGGCATTTACCGTAACAAGAAAAATGACCCGGAAGGTTCGGCCACCAATGGCTTACAGAATTACGATGACCTTTATGCAGACATCCTGCATTGGGTGGACAAGGGATGGGTGGACTATAGCGTGCCACAGCTGTACTGGGAAATCGGTAACCGTGCTGCTGACTATGCCGAGCTCATACGCTGGTGGAACGACCATGCATCAGACCGCCCGCTTTTTATCGGAGAAGACATTGAACGCACGGTGAAGTTCAATCAGCAGTCGCAGAAACAGCAATTGCATGATGCGTGTGAAAATGTTGGCGGAACAGTTCTGTGGTATGCCAAGGCTGCCGTTGACAATACGGGCGGCTATGCTACACAATTGCGCCAGAACTTCTGGCGTTATCCGGCGTTACAACCGTCAATGCCCTTCATCAGCAAGAAGACACCCAAGAAACCACGCAAGGAGATGGTGGTTTGGATAACAGATGAAGAGCCTGTGCTGTTCTGGACTCCGCCGCGTGGCTCGGGATGGGAGAAGGAGGCAACGAAGTATGTTGTCTATAGGTTTGAAAAAGGCGAATCAGTCGATACGGATGACCCCTCAAAGATTGTGGCTATCACTACGGACACATTCTATAAACTGCCGATGGAGGACTTGGCACGTCGTTGCGTCTATGCCGTAACCGCCCTGAACCGTCTGGAAAATGAAGGCAATCCGGTGAAAGTGAAACTTAAACTTTGACAGCTGTCTGTCGGTGTTGTTTGATAGAGTGAAAATCGCAAACGATTACGAATGTTTTTCGCAAATAATTATTTTCATGCGGTAAATATTCGGGTTTTTGTTGTACCTTTGCATACGTTAAAAACAAATCTATGAGCAACAAAATCAAGCATGACGGCATTATTGACAGTATTGCTGAGGGGAAAGTGCGTGTGCGGATTGTGCAGACAGCGGCATGCGCAGCCTGCAAAGTAGCCAAGCATTGTAATGCCTCCGAGTCGAAAGAAAAGCTCGTGGACGTGTTTACGACAGACACATCACGATGGACGATAGGTGAGCAAGTGGTTGTTGCCGCATCACAGCAAATGGCAAACAAGGCTCTTGCCTTTGCTTTCGGCATCCCCTTGTTGTTGCTGCTGTTGGTGTTGGTCATCGCGCTGAAGATTACAGGTAGCGAAGGGATTGCTGCCCTATGTGGCATACTGGCTTTGGTGCCATATTTTATGGTCTTGTTCGTGTTGCGTTCCAGTTTGCAGAGACAGATGTCATTCTGGATAGAAGAAAAATAGATATACTAAAACAAATATTTGATTATGGATTTCATTTTGATTGCAGTAGCAGTATTGGGTGCCATCGGATTGATTGCTGCCTTGATACTGTTTGTCTGCTCCAAGAAGTTTGCCGTCTATGAAGATCCGCGTATAGCACAGGTGACCGAGGTGTTGCCTGGCGCCAATTGTGGCGGATGCGGATTTGCCGGTTGTGGCGGCTTGGCTGATGCTCTGGTCAAAGGGGCAGATGCCGGAAGCCTTGACGGTCTGAAGTGTCCCGTTGGCGGACAGGAAGTGATGGGGCAGGTGGCTGACCTGTTGGGGATGGCCATTGCCAACACGGAACCGATGGTTGCCGTAGTAAGATGTAATGGCACGTGCCAACTTCGTCCTCGCATAGCCGAATATAGCGGTCTTCGCACCTGCTCGGCCATGAACGCCACGGGTGCAGGTGAGACGGCTTGTGGTTTTGGCTGCCTTGGCTGTGGCGATTGTGTGGCTGCCTGCCAGTTTGATGCCATTCACATGAATGCAGAGACTGGACTGCCCGAAGTAGACGAAGAGAAATGTACGTCGTGCGGAGCCTGTGTGAAAGCTTGTCCGCGACACATCATCGAACTGCGGAAGAAGGGGCCAAAGAGCCGTCGCATCTATGTAAGCTGTGTGAACAAGGATAAGGGTCCTGTTGCAATGAAGGCATGTAAGGCCGCTTGCATCGGTTGTGGTAAGTGTCAGAAAGAATGTAAGTTCGAGGCCATCACGGTGGAGAACAATGTTGCATACATTGACTTCAACAAATGCCGTCTCTGTCGTAAGTGCGTTGAGGCATGTCCCACCAAGGCTATTCATGCGCTTAACTTCCCTGCTCCGAAGCCGAAACCAGAAGTTAGTGAAGCGAGTGCACATAGTCAGGTTAGCCCAGCTGATTCTTCCAACTCATCCAATGAACCAAAAGAAAAGGAGGTACAAGCATGAACGCAAGAACATTCCGCATAGGTGGTGTCCACCCCGAAGAAAATAAGCTTTCAAATGATGCTGTGACGCAGGTGGCAGCGTTGCCTAAACAAGCCATCTTCCCGTTGTCGCAGCATATCGGTGCTCCTGCCAAGCCTGTCGTTCAGAAAGGCGACAAGGTGAAGGTGGGCACATTGCTGGCTGAAGCAGGTGGCTTTGTGTCAGCGCCCATCTTCTCATCTGTCAGCGGCACCGTGTTTAAGATTGATACGGCCATTGACGCTACTGGTTATCGTAAGCCCGTTATCATTATTAATGTAGAGGGTGACGAGTGGGAAGAGAGCATTGACCGCTCTGACAAGTTGGAAAAGGTGGCTGATCACCCTGAGTTGACCCCCGAGGAGATTGTTACCCGCATCAAGGATGCTGGTGTCGTTGGTATGGGTGGTGCATGTTTCCCCACATTCATTAAACTTACTCCGCCGCCTACGGCCAAGGCAGAGTGTGTTATCATCAATGCCGTAGAGTGCGAACCTTACATCACGGCCGATTTCCGTCTGATGATGGAGCATGCCGATGAAATTGTTGTCGGCTTGGAACTGCTGATGAAGGCTGCAAAGGTGACTACGGGCTATATTGGCATTGAAACCAATAAACCCGCTGCCATTGAGTTGCTCACCCATAAGTGTGCTGAGGCGTTCGGCGCTTCGGAATATCGCGTAGAGGTGGTGCCTTTGAAACAGCGTTACCCACAAGGTGGTGAGAAGCAGTTGGTGGATGCTGTAATCCGCCGTCAGGTTCCTGCCCCTCCTGCTATTCCGGTTAATGTAGGTGCCATTGTGCAGAACGTTGGTACTGCCTATGCTGTCTATGAGGCCGTGATGAAGCGCAAACCTCTCTTTGAGCGCTACACCACAGTCACGGGTAAACGTCTGCAGAAACCCAGCAATTTCCTTGTTCGCATGGGAACGCCGATGAAAGACTTGATTGACGCTTGCGGCGGTATGCCTGAGGGTGACAACAAATTGCTGGCCGGTGGTCCGATGATGGGTAAGGCACTGACATCGACCGAGGTGCCTATCTGTAAGGGGACAAACTCTGTGACGATTATCAGTGGCGACGAGGCTCGTCGCAAAGACCCGCAGCCATGCATCCGATGCGCTAAGTGTGTCGGTGCTTGCCCGATGGGACTGGAGCCTTATCTGCTGGCCAAGATTTCTACCGTACAGAACTGGGAACGCGCCGAACAGGAAGACATTGTCAGCTGCATCGAGTGTGGTTCGTGTCAGTTCACTTGTCCTGCTCATCGTCCGCTGCTCGACAATATTCGCCAAGGCAAGGCAACCGTCATGGGTATCATTCGCAGCAGAGCTGCTAAAAAGTAATTTTTGTAAATGAATAAATATAAATATGAGTAAACTGATCGTATCACTATCGCCTCATGCGCACGGAACTGACACGGTGGAGCGTAATATGTACGGGGTTATGATTGCCCTGTTGCCTGCGTTGCTCGTTTCGTTCTATTTCTTCGGACTTGGTTCGGCCGTAGTGTGTGCAACGAGTGTTATTGCCTGCGTTTTCTTTGAGTGGGCTATCAATAAGTTTATCCTTGGCCGTCAGCAGAACACTATTCTTGACGGGTCTGCCGCATTGACGGGTCTGCTGCTTGGCTTCAACCTTCCGTCTAATCTTCCTATCTGGATTATTGTCATCGGTGCATTGGTTGCTATCGGTGTGGGTAAGATGACCTTCGGCGGATTAGGACAGAATATTTTTAATCCTGCTTTGGTGGGACGTTGTTTCCTGTTGGTGTCATTCCCTGCACAGATGACCACATGGCCAAAGGTCGGTCATCTGTTGACTTATCCTGTCTCGTCAGGGCCTGCCGATGGAATGACAGGTGCAACACCTCTTTATTATATGAAGCAAGCCATCAAGAACGGTGACGTGAAAGAACTGGAGAAAGTGCCTGATGCACTGTCGATGTTCTTGGGTAACGGCTATGCTGATGGTGCAGGTACCATTGGCGAGATTTGTGCATTGGCATTACTCTTGGGCTTGGTTTATATGTTGTGGAAAAAGATTATCACATGGCATATACCTGTCAGCATTATCGGCACTGTCTTTGTACTGGCTGCCTTGCTGCACTTGGCCAACCCCATCTATGCTGATCCGTTCACCGTCATTCTGAGTGGTGGCTTGATGCTCGGTGCCATTTTCATGGCTACTGACTACGTGACATCGCCTATGACACCGAAGGGGCAGATTATCTATGGCGTTTCTATTGGCGTGTTGACGCTTGTCATCCGTAATTGGGGTAGTTACCCTGAGGGCATGTCGTTTGCTGTTCTGATTATGAACGCGTTTACACCGCTCATCAATATGTATGTAAAACCCAAGCGCTTCGGTGAAGTGCCTGAAAAGAAATAAGGAGGACGACGTATGAAGAAATTAGAATCATCATTACTGAATATGGTACTCGTCTTGACTGGTGTGGCTGTCATGATGGGTGGTATCCTCGCTTATGTGAACCACCTGACCAGCGACCCCATTAGTCAGCAGAAAGAGAAAGCCTTGACTGACGGTATTAAGGCTGTCATGCGTGCAGATGTTACTCCGACCAGTACAGACACCATTCCGGCAGAGGACGGCAAGAATGTATATATTGTCTATAACAACGAAAAAGGTGCTGCTGTGCAGAGCACGACGATGGGCTTTGGAGGCGATCTAAAGGTGCTTGTGGGTTTCGACAAGGATGGCAACATCTTAGGCTACACTCTGTTGGAACATGCTGAGACACCTGGACTTGGTGCCAAGGCTGACAAGTGGTTCCAAGAAGGCGGAAAAGGTAGTATCATCGGCAAAACACCAGGCGAAAAGCCTTTTGGTGTTTCTAAGGATAAAAAGGGAGAGGAGCAGCCGATTGACGCCATCACAGCCTCTACCATTACTAGCCGTGCTTTCCTTTTGGCCGTGAACAATGCTTATAAGACTTATATGAAGACCTCGGCAAATGCTGATACCAAGTAATTAATCCTGAAATCGCAAATATCCATTATGAGTTATATTGAAATCATCAAAAACGGCATCGTCAAGGAGAATCCAACCTTTGTCCTGATGCTTGGTATGTGTCCTACGCTGGCCACGACGACCAGTGCCATGAATGGCATGTCAATGGGACTGGCCACGATGACGGTGCTCATCTGTACCAACTTTGTTATCTCATGTCTGAAGAGCCTTACGCCTGACAAGGTACGTATTCCTGTATTCATTGTCGTTATAGCTGCGTTCGTGACTATTCTTCAAATGTTTATCAAGGCCTATCTGCCTGATATCGATGCAGCACTTGGCCTGTTTATTCCACTGATTGTGGTTAACTGTATCATCCTCGGTCGTGCAGAGGCTTTTGCAGCAAAGCAGTCTCCTGTGGCTTCCTTGTTTGACGGTATTGGCATCGGACTCGGCTTTACACTGGGACTTACCTTGCTTGGCATCTGCCGTGAACTGCTCGGAGCAGGCTCTGTCTTCGGTTTTACCCTGATGCCTGAGGCATATAATATCCTTCTCTTCGTGCTGCCTCCGGGAGCGTTCATCACCCTTGGCTTCCTTGTAGCTGTTGTGAATAAGTTGAAGAATTGAAAAATTGAAGAATTGAAGTTATGGAATATATATTGATTTTCATAAGTGCGATATTTGTCAACAATATCATTTTATCGCAGTTCCTTGGCATTTGTCCGTTCCTCGGCGTGTCAAAGAAGGTTAGCACGTCGTTGGGCATGTCGGCAGCCGTGGCCTTTGTGCTGACATTGGCTACCATTGTCACCTGGTTGGTGCAACACTTCGTTCTTGAACCTACAGAACTGGCAAAAATGCATCAGCACGTCGTATTGGTGGCAGCTGATTTAACCTACCTTCAGACTATTGTATTTATTTTGGTCATTGCTGCTTTGGTGCAGATGGTGGAGATTGTACTTAAAAAGGTGTCGCCCGCCCTCTATCAGGCATTGGGCATCTTCCTGCCACTTATCACGACGAACTGTGCTGTATTAGGCGTGGCCATTCTGGTTATCCAGAAAGACTTTAATCTGTTGCAGTCTATTGTTTATGCCCTTTCTACTGCTATTGGTTTCGGATTGGCACTGACCGTTTTTGCTGGTATGCGCGAGCAGATGGAATTGTCGGATATTCCTAAGGGTATGCGTGGAACTGCTATTGTTCTCGTTGCAGCAGGTCTTCTCTCATTAGCCTTTATGGGCTTCTCTGGAGTGGATGGTGGCCTGCGCACTCTGTTTGGATTGTAAGCAGTGAATAGTGCTGACAGATGGATACGCCTATTTATATCATCGAAGAGGAACGGTTGCGGCGAAACCTTCAACTGATAAGTGATGTCGCAAAGCGTACAGACTCAGAGTGGATATTGGCATTCAAGTCTTTTGCGTTGTGGAAGACGTTTCCTGTATTCCGTGAATACATTAACGCAACGACAGCCAGCTCCTTGAATGAGGCGTTGTTAGCCCAGCGTGAGTTTGGAGCACGGTGCCATACTTATTCGCCTGCATATACTGATGCAGAGATAGGTGAGATTGCGCGTTGTTCAAGTCATCTGACCTTCAATTCGCTGACACAATATAATAGGTTTCACGCACGCGTGCGCGCGATTCAGCCGGATTGCTCTATAGGGCTACGTGTCAATCCTGAATATAGTGAGGTGGGTACGGATCTCTATAACCCGTGTGCACCGGGAACACGATTTGGCATCACGGCTGATAAACTGCCGCAAATGCTGCCGATAGATGTGGAGGGTTTTCACTGTCATTGTCATTGTGAGAGTGGGGCAGATGTTTTTGAACGAACACTCAGGCATATAGAAGAAAAGTTTTCCGCATGGTTTCAGCAGTTGAAGTGGATAAACTTTGGCGGTGGCCATTTGGTAACACGTCGGGATTATGATGTTGAACTGTTAGTACATATTGTTCAGGGCTTTCATCGTCGCTATCCTCACCTTCATGTCATCTTTGAACCGGGAAGTGCTTTCGCGTGGCAGACGGGACCTTTGGTGTCGCATGTGGTAGACATCGTAGAGGACAAAGGAATCCGCACAGCCATTCTTGACGTGAGCTTTACTTGTCACATGCCTGATTGTCTTGAAATGCCGTATATGCCGGAAGTGAGAGGGGGCCATATCCTCCATGAGGGAGAAAATGGGGAATATGCTTATCGTCTTGGTGGCAACAGCTGCTTGAGTGGCGACTTTATGGGCATGTGGCGTTTTGACCATGAGTTGAAGGTCGGTGATGAAGTAATCTTTGAGGATATGATACACTACACAACGGTCAAGACAAACATGTTTAATGGCATTACGCATCCGTCCATAGGCATGCTTCATACTGATGGACAACTTGAAATTTTGCGTCAATTTGGCTACGAAGACTATCGAAACAGGATGGATTGAAACTTTTTTTGCAAAAAAAAGCCCGAAAAGTTTGTCAGTTCCGAAAAAAGCATTACCTTTGCATCCGCAATCAAGAGAGATGCACTTCTGAAGAGAGGTAATACGCGGAAATAGCTCAGTTGGTAGAGCACAACCTTGCCAAGGTTGGGGTCGCGGGTCCGAGTCCCGTTTTCCGCTCCACAGATTGAACAAAAAGAGCGATGGGGAATGGCCCTATCGGAAAAATGCCCAGGTGGCGGAATTGGTAGACGCGCACGTTTCAGGTGCGTGTGCCGCGAGGCGTGCAGGTTCGAGTCCTGTTCTGGGCACTCTTTTTATTCATCGTTTTTGATGGAGAGGTGGCGGAATTGGTAGACGCGCTACTTTGAGGGGGTAGTGTCAATTGCGACGTGGGAGTTCGAGTCTCCTCCTCTTCACGTTTTTTGAAATAATGCGGAAATAGCTCAGTTGGTAGAGCACAACCTTGCCAAGGTTGGGGTCGCGGGTCCGAGTCCCGTTTTCCGCTCCTTTTATTGTAGGAAAACATAGACTCAAATGAATTTATACTTACGTTATTTTGACAATGAGACATTAGTTACTAATGTTGATGATGCCATTTCATTTCTTGCTGATATTGACGAGATTGGTATGAACCCGATGCTTGAGGCTGATATACGTGAATATGCAGCAAGTGATGTATACTATCCCAAACGTTATAAGATTCGCCCGCGCGTGTACTTTATTATTATAAAGACAGAGGCAGCCACGATGCAGGATTTCAAAGAGAAGAAGGCCGTGCACGCACAGTCAGCAGACAGCGCAGCAGAGAAAGCCATGTCGCCGGCATTGCTTCGGCTTACTGAAGAATTGCATGGGTGGTACGAAGGAATCATAGATTTCAAACGTGTGTTGCTGGTGCCTGGAACAGGTAAGTTCCAATATCGTGACACTCATTTCGTTGCTCAGTGTAAAGCTACATCAGGCATTGACTGTTATAATCGTATTGTTGATTATCTGCGTGCGCGGGTGGATAGTCGCAGCCAGTTCCCTTCGGCTAAGGGAAAGAACTTCAAGTTCCGTTATTTGGGACAAGCGAAGTGATAATTGACAATTCATATTGATAATTGACAATTGATCCTATGAATAAGGTCATGCTAATTGGTAATGTAGGGGCTGAACCTGAGGTGCGTTATGTTGATGCAGGTGTTGCTGTTGCACGCTTGAGGCTGGCAACAACAGAGCGTGGCTATTCGCTGCAGAACGGTACGCAGGTCCCTGACCGTACAGATTGGCACACGGTGCTGTTATGGCGCAGGTTGGCTGAGGTCGTTGAAAAGTATGTTCACAAAGGCGACAAGCTCTACATTGAAGGACGTCTGCGCTATAGCACGTATGATGATAAGCGTGGTGTACGGCATGATGTAACGGAGATATGGGCAGAGAACATGGAGATGCTGACACCGCGTAGCCAGTCGATAATGAATAATTCGCAAATGGCCAGTGAGCCTGCACCCACTTCTGAATAGGCCATGTCAGAACTTTATCAACTTTTTTCCGAAGTTCATTTCCAATTACAGAGTGCCGGACCGCTCATTGCACTTTGTCTGGCCTGTATATTGCTTCTTGTTTCGGCATTTGCGTCTGGCTCAGAGATAGCTTTCTTTTCGTTATCTCCTACAGACCTGAACGAATTGGAAGACAGCAAGGATGAACGTGACCATCAGATTATGGAACTGCGTGAAGATTCTGAGCGCACTCTTGCCACCATTCTTATCAGCAATAACCTGGTGAACGTGACCATCATCATGCTCTGCAATTATTTCTTTGCGAATGTGGTGGATTTTGGTAATGCCTATTGGCTTCAGTTCATCTGCATTACAATCTTGCTTACCTTTTTACTCTTGCTGTTTGGTGAGATCATGCCGAAAGTGTATTGCAGTCAGCATGCACTCTCTTTTTGCCGTAGCGTCGTGAAGGGTATTGTCTTCTGTCGCCACTTGTTCTATCCCTTTGCAACGATTCTGCTCCGGTCGGGCGTTCTTGCTGAGAAAGTCGTACCGCAGGAGAACCGGGTGCTGAGTGTGGACGATCTGGAACAAGCTTTGGAACTGACGGACAAAGAAGACATCAAGGAGGAACAGCGAATACTGGAAGGCATTGTCCGCTTTGGTGATGAGACAGCGAAGGAAATCATGACCAGCCGTCAGGATGTTGTTGACCTTGAGATTACTTCGTCATTTGCTGATGTGCTGACGTGTGTCGTTGAGAATAACTACTCACGTATTCCTGTCTATCAGGATAACATAGACAATATTCGGGGTATTCTTTACATCAAGGACCTGTTGCCACATCTGAACAAACCTGCAAACTTTCGTTGGCAGACACTCATCCGCCCGCCGTATTTTGTGCCTGAGACCAAAAAGATAGATGACCTGCTGCGTGAGTTTCAGGACAACAAGATTCATATCGCTGTCGTGGTAGACGAATTTGGCGGTACCAGTGGAATTGTCACATTGGAGGATGTGCTTGAAGAGATTGTTGGTGAAATCAATGATGAGTATGACGAGGAGGAAAAGAGCTATGTGCGCATCAACAGCAACACTTTCGTATTTGAAGGTAAAACGCTGTTGAGCGATTTCTACAAGATACTGAAGCTTGATGACGAGACGTTCGATGAAGTACAGGGCGACGCCGACACCGTCGCCGGTCTGTTGCTTGAAATCAAAGGTGATTTCCCTGGACTACACGAGAAGATGGATTACAGTAACTTTACCTTCGAGGTGCTCGAAATGGATGAGCGCAGAATCTCAAAGGTGAAAGTTACCATCCATACGCGTCCCAATTGACAGCCCAAAACCATTGCATCTTTCTGAAGTAGGTGTTTAATCCCCTGCTGTAGCTGTTGAGTTCATGCTGTTCCAACGGTATGTGTGCCGAGAAGCATGCACATCGGTCAGCTGACATCTTGAAATCATCGAAGTTGACGTGTCCGCTGGTCGTCCAAGTCTTGTTGTCTGTGCATTGGCGATATACGACGGTCTTGTTAAGGCTTGTTTCCCATACGCTGTAAGCTGCTGGCGCGCTATTGGCCAGCATAAAGTCCTTGATGTCGTACAGCAGCCGCACTCCACTTGATTTGCTGCCGTCATAATAAATCAGATTGTTGAAATTCAGTTCGGCATCTCGTGTCGGGTTGATGGTCTGCAAGATGGTAGCTGTGGCAGCTGCAAACTGTTCCATCTGGTTTAGCTGAATGACAGCCATGGGTAGCTTGTTGTTGGCATCTTCTACGTAGGGGTCAACTACCTCCTTGTAATAATCACTTTGAGTAGAGAAAAGACCAGGCAAAATCTTGTCGTATGGAGCTCCTGTGCCAGGAATTTCAGCAGGTGACGCAATGAGCAGGTTGGCCGACTTGCGCAGTTCAAATGCCGTGGCTGCATTGGCCATGTTGCAGCAGTCGCAGAAAATGAAGTCAAGTTTCGCTGACAGATTCTCCAGCACCTGAGCCATTGAGGGTATGTTGATGACCAATCCCTTTTTGCTGTCACTTGTATTGTCGCCGGAGTCGCGGCCGTAGGAGCGACGGGGGGCTTGGTAATAGCTGATTTCTTTTGAGACATCAACACTGTCGTTCTTGTTATACCATGCACTGGCATGTCCCCAGAGCACCAGACCGTAGCTCTTTGCTGGATATTTGTTGATAATCCAGTTCAGCACTTCTTTCATCTTCCGTGGATCTGAGTTATAGAAGTCCTGTTCATACTGCATCACTAGTTCGCGTTTGCCTCCCTTGAATTCCCAGATGCTGGGGCCGATATTCTTCTCCGCCAAATCAATAAAAGCAATGCAATGCTGGTTATCTTTCAGGTTCACACTTCCTTTGGCAATCTCTGCCGTATCACTTGCGGCAAAGATGGAAAGGTCATTCTCTCCTGAAACATAAAATATCACAGTCCGACTGGCAGTGCGGTCTATGTCTGGTTCAATGATCGGTTCTTCTTCACTCTGGCATGCCGTCAGCATCAGTGCTGCGGCGAGAAAAGTCAATAAATACTTCATGTCATATAATATTTTGCGGCAAAGTTACATAAAAATGTGGATATTTTGTTATCTTTGCACGAAAAATTAATAAAAGTACTTGTTATATACCTAATTTGAATAAATGCTATGGCAATTATGAAGTGTCCCGAATGTGGTCATCAGGTCAGCGATCATGCAAAGGTGTGTCCCAGTTGCGGTATTGATATCTTAGGAAACATCACCCGTTGCCCGTCGTGTGGTGAACTGACGTTACTGTGTTATGATGACTGTCCTAATTGTCATCAACCTCTGACAAATCAAAGCGGCGGTACAGTAAAAGTGCAGCGTTTGATGGAAACAGAGGAACCTGAGACCAGACCCCATGTGCATCGTCAGGAGTCGGAGCAGCGCATGAAGAATAGTCCTGACCGTGAGGAGAAGGTTAAAAAGAACCGTCATGTGGGAGCCGTCGTCTTCGGCAGTGCGCTGGTCTTTTCGTTGGCTTTGGTCTTCTTGGGCATCTATATGGTGGAGAAAATGGACAAACAGAATGAGATTGATGCCTTTGAGCGTGCTGTTGCCAGCAATGAACCCCTCATTCTCAACGATTATCTTATCCGTTATCCGCAGGCAGCACCTGAACGTCGTGATAGCGTTGAGGCCATGCTGGAACGTCTGAAGAAAATCGAGCAGGAGTGGGAAAAGGTGTTCAGTAGTAAAAATCGGACAAAGATTGCTGCGTTTGTTGAGAAGTATCCGCATAACATGCATGTGAAGGAAGCGCGACTCACCATTGACTCACTCGATTGGGCTACAGCCTTGAAAGCCAATACAGTGGCATCGTATGAGGCTTATCTGAAAAACTATGCTAATCAGGGCGACCATTCTGATGAGGCGGCTATGAGAATGGAGGAGATCAAATCACGGTTGGCAGCCGAAGAACAAGCACGCAAGGATAGTATAGCTGCTGCAGAGGAAAAGAAAAAGGCTGCGGAACAGACGAAGCCAGCAACAAACACGGCAACAAACACGGCTAAACCTGCTGCACCCGCTTCAAAGAAGCC
>JAFUSC010000146.1 GCA_017467705.1 Prevotella sp.
AATCTTATAATGATTAACTACGATTTAAGCAAAATCCGCGCTATCATCTTCGATGTGGATGGCGTGTTAAGCAAGCAGACCATCACCCTGCATCCCAACGGGGAACCGATGCGCACCGTGAACATCAAAGACGGCTATGCCATTCAGTTAGCCATGAAGACCGGGCTGCGTATCGTCATCCTGACCGGAGGCAAGACGGAAAGCGTACGGCTGCGTTACGAACGTCTGGGCGTTGAAAACATCTTCATGGGAATCGCCGTGAAAATAAAGACATACGAGGAGTTTCTTGCGAACTACAATCTGACTGATGCCGAAGTCATGTATATGGGGGACGACATTCCGGACTACGAGATCATGAAGCGCGTAGGCTGTCCCGTCTGCCCTGCTGATGCCTGCCCCGAAATCAAGCAGATCAGCATCTACATCAGTCATAAGAACGGAGGAGAGGGATGCGCCCGTGATGTCATTGAACAGGTGCTGAAGGCACAAGGCACATGGATGAAGGACACCACCGCTTTCGGCTGGTAAAGAAATCACGAATATGTTAGAGCATCTTAGTAAATACCGGATCATCCTTGCCAGCCAGTCACCGCGTCGCCGCGAGCTGCTGGCCGGTTTGGGATTTCCTTTCGAGGTACACGTGTTGCCTGACGTCAGTGAGTCGTTCCCCGACGACCTGCCCGTCAGCCAGACCGCAGAATACATTGCCGTGGAAAAGGCAGCAGCCTATCGTTCGCTGCTGAAGGACAACGACCTCGTCATCACAGCCGACACGGTGGTTATATGTGGGCAGCAGGTGCTGGGTAAGCCACATGACGCCGACGACGCTTGTCGCATGCTCCGCATGCTGAGCGGCCGCACACATCAGGTCATCACCGGCGTCTGCATCATGACCAAGAGCCGCCAACGCCGGTTCAGCGTCAGTACTGACGTCACATTCAAGGAGCTCAGCGACGACGAGATCAGCTACTACGTGAACGAATACCATCCCATGGACAAAGCCGGAGCTTATGGAATCCAGGAATGGATAGGATACATTGGCGTAACACAGCTGAACGGCAGCTACTTCAACGTCATGGGATTACCTGTGCAAAGAATCTATGAAGAGCTAAGGAAAAACTTTTTTTGAAAAAAGTAGCGCAATTATTTGGCGGTTTATTTCTTTTTATGTACCTTTGCACTCGACAACTAGTAATTTTAATCTATATTTATCATTTTCCTCTGATTAGGCTGTCTGCGAAGATAGCCTAATTTTTTTGCGTTGACGCTACCGACTCTACCGTCTTCGGAACTCCGAACAAGTGATGGCCGTTGCAATCGCAACGTTAAGGCTGTCAGCCGTTTGCCCCTTGTGGAAATCGGGAATGAGCAGCCTGTGCGTCACATGCTGACGCATAGCGGCAGAGATGCCATTACCTTCATTTCCCATGACAATGATTCCATGAGAAGAAAGCGGCTGTTCGTAGATGTTCATGCCATCAAGCAGCATGCCATAGACAGGCACACCGGCAGCCTTGGCTTTTTCTGCCAGTTCGGTGAGCTCCATATATATAATATGTACGCGCGCGATACTGCCCATGCTTGCCTGCACAACCTTGGGATTCCACGCATCGGCAGTATCCATGCTGCAACAGATGGTGTCAATGCCAAACCAGTCAGCAATGCGGATGATGGTTCCCAGATTGCCGGGGTCCTGCACACCATCCAATGCAAGGATGATGGATGATTTCAAAGTATCAATGACTGGCATAGGCATTTCCTCCGGCATACGGAAAACAGCCAGAACGCCTTGCGGATGCTGTAGGAAACTGACACGGCGCAACGCTTCGTCGGTGACTTCCACGACTTGGGGGGCCATAGCCACCTGCAACGCCTCATCCTGAAGATATGGACCGGTGCTGTATAGCCACTCTGCCTGAAAGCCTGCTTGCAGCAAATCACCGACAACCTTGGGACCCTCTGCGACAAAGAGTCCCTCACGCTGTCGGTGCTTTTTCTGTTCTAACGAGCGTATTAGCTTTTGCTGCGCCTTGCTGATTCCTATGCCAGTCATATATAATTACAACGTCACACCGTTCTTGAAGATGGCAATCTCGCTGTAGCCGTTAGCTTCGTTGCGGGCGGGTTCGCCAGAGGCTACGGCAAGCACCTTGTCAATGAACTCGGGCACGAGCTCCTGCATGGTGCGGCCTTCGACGAGCTGACCGGCAGAGAAGTCCACCCAATGGGGTTTGTTCTTGGCGAGGGTGGGGTTGGTGGCAATCTTCATAGTGGGTACAAAGGTACCGAAGGGGGTACCGCGCCCTGTCGTGAAGAGCACAAGCTGACAACCGGCAGAAGCTAAGGCGGTGGCTGCCACAAGGTCGTTGCCCGGAGCCGAGAGCAGGTTCAAACCGTTGGTCTGCAAGCGGTCGCCATATTCCAGCACACCGCTGACGAGGGCACGACCGCACTTCTGCGTGCAACCTAAAGCCTTGTCTTCAAGAGTAGAGATGCCGCCGGCCTTGTTGCCCGGGCTGGGATTCTCGCCCACAGGCTCACCGTGACTGAGGAAGTACTCCTTGAAGTTATTGATCATTGACACGGTCTGTCCGAACAGTTCAGGAGTCTCGCAGCGGTTCATCAGAATGGTCTCTGCGCCAAACATCTCAGGAACCTCGGTGAGGACACTGGTGCCGCCCTGTGACACGAGCCAGTCGCTGAATTCGCCCACCAACGGATTGGCCGTGATGCCGCTGAAGCCATCAGAGCCGCCACACTTCAAACCGACACGCAGCTTGCTGACACTGACCTCCTGGCGTTCATCCTTCGAGGCAATGTCATAGAGCTCACGCAGAATCTTCATGCCTTCTTCCACCTCGTCACCCTCGACACGCTGAGTGACCAGCAGGCGGATGCGCTCCTTGTCGTAGTCGCCCAGCATGGCCATGAAGTCGTCGGGCTGATTGTTCTCGCAACCGAGACTCAGCACAAGCACACCACCGGCATTGGGGTGCAGACAGATGTCGCGCAGCACCTTGCGGGTATTCTCATGGTCACCCGAGAGCTGGGAACAGCCGTAGTTGTGATGCCAGGCGTGAATGGCATCGACACCATTTCCAATTTCCTGATGCAACTGATGCACCAGCCGTTCAGCAATGCCATTGACGCAGCCAACGGTGGGCACAATCCATATCTCGTTGCGTACACCCACCTCACCGTTCTTACGGACGTAGCCTTTAAATGTTTTTCCCGTGATGTCGGCGAATTGAGATTTGAAGGTCTCGTTAACAGGCTGGTAGGTATATTCGAGCGTTCCGCTGAGATTGGTCTTCAGGTTGTTCTCATTGACCCACTGGCCGGCTTTCAGGTCTTCACGGGCATGCCCGATGGGGTAGCCGTACTTGATGATGTCTTCACCCTGACGTTTGTCGCTGATAAGCACCTTGTGCCCGGCAGGGGTGTCTTGCAGCAATGTGATTTGCTGGCCGTCCACGTCGATGACGTCACCTTGCTTCTTAGGTTGCAGGCAGACAACGACGGAGTCAGCCGGATTAATTTTAATAAATGTAGCTTGTTTCATATAAGTTGAAATTTGATGTTTGAACTTTGAAATCTCATCCAATGTTTTTACGCCGATAGAAGTCGAGGTTCTCTTTGGTAAGCAGTTCTATCGGCATGTAGTTGACGGGATTCACTTCGCGCTTGAGCACGATGGCATCGAAGAGCGTCTCCACGCACTCGTAGCCCTGCATGTAGGCATGCTGCGCTATGAGGAACGAGATGCTGCCCTGACGCACACACTCGGCGTTCTTCTCCACCATGTCATAGCCCATGATCTGGATGTTGCGACGATTGGAGCGTTGCAGGAACTCGCCCACGATGTGAGCCTTGGAGTTGAACGTGATGCAGTGATGCACCAGCGGATGCTGCTTGAAGAACTGCTCCAGTATTTGGCTGTACTGTCCACGCTCCCCATCGAGCGGCAGGTCTAACTCGTAAATCTGCACATCGGGGAAGTGATCATGCATGTAATGACGGAAACCAGTCTCACGGTTCTCCTGCTGCTTGGAGGCCACATTGCCGTTCTTCATCTGCTTCATCAGCATGATTTCTTTCTCCTGTGGCGCCATCATCATGAGGATGCGCGCGGCAAAGTAACCGCTGTGGAAAGAGTCTTGCCCGAAGAACGACAGCGGCCGAAGGTCTGGCATATAGGAGTCCAACAGAATAAAGGGAACCTGTTGCTCGTGCAGCTGGTCAGTAAATTTACGTGTCAATTCAAGTGTTGAGGGCACGACGATGACACCGTCGGGCTTCTGTCGCAGCACTTCATTGGTGGCACGCACGAAGGTCTCTGTCTGGAACCGCTTGTAGTACATCATCTTGATGGAAATGCCGAAGTCGCGGCGACGCTCGCAGGCTGCCTGTGCTCCCTCTTCAATCTCCTCCCAGTAGGCTTCACTTTCATGTTTGGGAATGATACACCAAAAAGTGTATTGCTTGTTGTAGGCCAATGCCGAGGCATACATGTTGGGCTTGTAATCCATTTCCTCTAACGCCTTGTTCACCTTGGCCAGCGCCTTGGGTGAAACGTTAGGACGATTGTGCAGCACGCGATCAACGGTGCCCACACTCACACCTGCACGCTCAGCAATGTCTTTGATCCTGATGATTGCCATATTTTGTCGTTAGTCGTTGTCTTTCTTTATTATTTTAACGTGAGCACAAAGGTAAGAAGAAAAAATGATATGACCAAAATAATTTGTGAGATTTCAAACAATAAAAGAAGGTATCTCCTGTCAGGTGGAGCATTGAGGGTAAAAAAATATTAAGAATTGCCAAATTGTAAACGGTAAATCGTCTGTTCGTAAATTATTTATTACCTTTGCAGCCAAATTCTTGAAAAGATGAAAAGAAGATGGCGATGCAAGTCGGGATCACAACCGACGGAATTCGATAAGAAAATCATGTATCTGGAGAACAAGGGAGCCCTTGTTCCCACCAATGACCTTGTGCTCAACGACGAGCAAATAGCAGGCATACGCCGCTCGGGTGTCGTGAACACGGGAGTGCTTGATGCCGTAGAGAAGGCTATTCGCCCAGGCATGAACACGCAGGAGATTGACGACATCTGTATGGAGTATTGCCGTCAGCACGGTGCTACGCCAGCCTGCTTAGGGTATGGCGGCGACAAAGACACGCAGCCTTTCCCGAAGAGCGTCTGCACAAGCATCAACGAAGTGGTGTGTCATGGTATTCCGAAAGAGGAAGACGTGCTGGAAGAGGGTGACATCATCAACGTGGACTTTACCACTATTCTTGACGGCTACTATTCTGATGCCTCACGCATGTTCATCGTGGGCGGCAAGACTACGCCTGAGAAGGAACAGCTGGTACGTGTCACGAAGGAGTGTTTAGAGATAGGCATGGAGGCTGCCAAGCCTTGGCACGGCGTGAACGAGATAGGGCGCGCCATTGAGAAGCATGCCAAGCGCTATCACTACGGTGTGGTGCGTGACCTCTGTGGACATGGGGTAGGGCTGAAGTTCCACGAAGACCCGGAAGTGGCCCACTTTGCCCAACGCGGTGACGGCATGCTGCTTGTGCCGGGCATGGTGTTCACCATCGAGCCGATGATCAACATGGGAACGTGGCGTGTATTCATTGATGAGGGCGATCCTTATGGATGGGAAGTCATCAGCGAGGACGAACTGCCCTCTGCACAGTGGGAGCACACCCTGCTCATGACCGAGCACGGAGTTGAAATCTTAACGCATTAGTATGATGAGTCCTATAAGTCATATAAGCCCCATAAGTCATACAAGCCCTATGAGCCCCGTCTACATCTTAGGAATAGAAAGCTCATGCGACGACACCTCAGCAGCAGTCCTCAAGGACGGCATCCTGTTGTCGAACGTCACAGCGTCGCAAGCCGTCCATGAAGCTTACGGCGGCGTGGTGCCCGAACTGGCCAGCCGTGCTCACCAGCAGAATGTGGTGCCCGTAGTCAGTGAAGCCATCAAGCGCGCCGGCATCACCAAGGAACAGCTCTCGGCCGTTGCTTTCACACGCGGGCCTGGTCTGATGGGCTCACTGCTTGTCGGCGTCAACTTTGCCAAGGGCTTTGCCCGCTCGTTGGACATCCCTCTCATTGATGTCAACCACCTGCAAGGGCATGTCATGGCGCACTTTATTGACTCTGGCGACGCTCAACCCTCCGCCTTCAATCCTCCACCTTATCCCTTTCTCTGCCTGCTCGTCAGCGGCGGAAACTCGCAGATTGTCAAGGTGAACGCCTACAACGACATGGAAGTGCTGGGACAGACCATCGATGACGCGGCAGGCGAGGCTATTGACAAGTGTTCGAAGGTGATGGGGCTGGGTTATCCTGGTGGGCCGATTATCGACCGCCTGGCCCGACAAGGCAATCCCAAAGCCTACCAGTTTGCTGAACCGCATATTCCGGGACTCGACTACAGTTTCTCTGGGCTGAAGACTTCGTTCCTTTACAGCCTGCGCAAATGGATAGCCGAAGACCCGGACTTCATTGAGCATCATCAGGAAGACATTGCGGCCTCGCTGGAATGGACGATTGTCGACATTTTGATGAAGAAGCTGCGTCTGGCCGTCAAGCAGACAGGCATCAAGCATGTGGCCGTAGCGGGTGGTGTCAGTGCTAACAACGGTCTGCGCAATGCGTTCCACGACCATGCCAAGCGTTACGGATGGACTATCTATATTCCGAAGTTCAGCTATACCACTGACAATGCGGCCATGATAGGCATTGTGGGCTACTACAAATATCTGGACAAGGAGTTTTGCCCGATAGACGCCCCGGCCTTCTCAAAGGTCACCTTCAAATAGAACAATTGAAAAATAAATAGTAGATCGTAAATAGTCAAATCGTAAATTATAAAGATGGATTTTGAAAGCAAGATTATCTGCCGCGACATTAGTCAGCTGCTGTGGGAAAGAGAAGAAACCGTCTCGACGGCAGAGAGTTGCACAGGTGGACGCATAGCCGAAGCCATCATGTCGGTGCCCGGTGCCAGCAAGTATTTCAAGGGAGGCATCATCTGCTACGTCGATGAAGTGAAAGAAAACCTCCTTGGCGTCAGCCGCGAGCTGCTCGACACGAAGACCGCCGTATGCGAGGAAGTGGCAATTGATCTAGTCAAAGGTGCCTGTAAGACACTGAACACCACCTATGCCGTAGCAGCTACGGGCATAGCCGGCCCGACAGGAGGCACAAAGGACATACCCGTAGGCACCATCTGGTTGGCCTGTGGAACGACCGATGATATCGTAACCTGCAAAGTGGAGGAAGACCATGGCCGCGACATTAATCTGGCCATTGCCACCAGCCGGGCCATGCAGATGTTTCTTGACTTCTTGAAGGCTAAAAACGAGAAAGAGTAGGGGAATAAACGAGCAAAGGAGTTAAAAAATATTAAGAGTTGGAATAATTCATAATTCTTAATTCGTAATTCATAATTATTTTTGTACCTTTGCACCCTGTTTGGAATAAGTTAGTAAAAAGCATCAAGTAAAAAGTAGATAGAAATGTCTAAAATTTGTCAAATCACGGGAAAGACGGCACAGCGTGGCAATAATGTGTCGCACTCAAAGCACCGCACAAAGCGCGTCTTTGATGTTAACCTGTTCAGCAAGAAGTTCTACTATGTTGAGGAGGATTGCTGGATTCAGTTGAAGATCAGCGCTGCTGGTCTGCGTATGATTAATAAAGTAGGTCTGGACGCTGCCTTAAAGCAGGCTGTTGCTAAAGGTTATGTAGATTGGAAAGACATTAAAGTAATAGGAGATTAATAACTATGGCAAGCAAGAAAGCAAAGGGTAACCGCGTTCAGGTCA
>JAFUSC010000147.1 GCA_017467705.1 Prevotella sp.
AAAATGGAGAAAAAAGCCCGCAAAATCCGCTGCAAACGGGTCTCGTTTTGAGAACTGCCGATTCCCACGACGAGAATCGGCAGTTCTCACGGCGAGAATCGGCAGTTCCCACGACGAGAATCGGCAGTTTACAAATTATCATTAGGAGTTGCAGGAGTTACAGGAGTTGCAGGAGTTCAGACAATAGTACCGTAGGGGTAGAGGAACAGAAGACTACACGAAGTGCACAAACTATCGTCTGAACTCCTGAAACTCCCGTAACTCCTGTAACTCCTGTAACTCCTGTAACTCCTGTAACTCCTGTAACTCCTGACACTAAATAAGTTGCTGCGACTTCATTTCCAAGTAGCGGTTGATGACGTCGACAGAGAGTTGTTGCGGGGTAGTGAGCAGCGAGAGAATGCCATACTGACGCAAAGTAGAGACGATGAGCCGCTGCTCGTAGACAAAGCGCTCAGCCATGACATGACGGTAGTAGGATTCCGTTGTGGGGTGAGCGTTGAGTGGTGAATGGTGAGCGGTGATGTATTCCTTCAGCTGTTCGTCCTCAAAGAACACGACGAGCAGCCTGTGGCGCGAGTTGATCTGTTGCAGGAAGGGCAGCTGGCGCTTCAGACTCACCAATCCGGTGAAGTTCGTGTAGAGTACGATGAGCGAGCGTTTGTTGACGTGCTTGTTCAGGTTGACCACCAGCGACGAATAGTCGGTCTCGCCGAACGTGGTCTGCTGGGCATAGAGCGTGTCCATGAGCAGCTGCAAGTGGCCGGGCTGCTTCGATGCGGGCACGAAGCTGTCGAACTGTTCGTTGAAGGTGATGAGTCCAGCACGGTCTTCCTTGTTCATGGCGATGTAGGAGAGTACGAGCGAGGCATTGATGGCATAGTCGAGCAGCGTCATCTGCCGGAAAGCCTGCTGCATGACGCGCCCCTTGTCAATGACGTTGTAGATGTGCTGCGAGCGCTCGTCCTGATAGACGTTGACCATGAGCTTCGAGCGGCGTGCCGAGGCTTTCCAGTTGATGGTGCGGAAGTCGTCACCCGCCACGTAGTCCTTGATCTGTTCGAAGTCGGTGTGATGCCCCACGCGGCGTATGCGCTTGATGCCCAGTTCGGTGAGGTTGTTGGAAATGGCCAGCAGCTCATACTGATGCAGCATGAGGAACGAGGGATAGACCTTGACATCCTGCGGCTCGCCGAGCGTGTGGCGCCGCTGCAGCAGTCCGACAGGTGAAGCCGCGAACGCGCGGATGTGGCCGAATCCGTAGGTGCCGCGGCGCGTCGGGTGCAGCTGGTACTTGATGGTGACAGCCTCCTCCTTGGCTATCGTGGCACGGAAACAGATGTCGCGCCGCTGGAAGACGAAGGGTATCTCGTCAATCACCTCCACCTTGACGGCAAACGGATAGCTGTTCTCGATGCGCAGGCGCACCTCGTTGTCGTCGCCGTTTGAGAAGCGGTCGGCCATCTGGCGGAAGGCCGAAAGCCCTCTCCTGCCCTCCCCTCTGGGAGAAGACACCCAAAGCAGCACGATGTCAACAACCATGGCGGCAAGGAACAGCCACAGCAACGCCTTGCCGACGATGAACATCGGACTCCACAGGTATCCGCTGGCTATGCAGAGGATGACGAGGGCTGCTACGATATAGAACCTACGTGTTAAGAACAATTTTACTTTTACTTTTTTACCTTTTTACTTTTTTACCTTTTTTACTTTTTTACCTTTTTACCTTTTTACCTTTATTTAGGTACTTCCACTTTGTCAATGAGACGTTGGGTGACCTTCAGGGCGGTGTGACCTTCCATCTCGGCTTCGGCGGTGAGGATGAGTCGGTGCTGCAAGATGCTCGGCGTGACGAACTTGATGTCGTCGGGCGTCACGAAGTCACGTCCTGAGAGCAGGGCCAGCGCCTTCGATGCCTGCAACATAGCTACCGAGGCACGCGGCGAGGCACCGAGGAAGACCGCCTTCGACTGGCGCGTCTGCTGTACGATGGCTGCGATGTAGCGCAGCAGCGACGGCTCCACATAGACCTTCTGCAAGAGGGAGCGCAGCTGCAACAGCTCATCGTGCGTGATGACGGGCTTCACATCGTCCAGCCGCGTCAGCTTCGCGTTGGTGTGGTGCCGCTCCAGCACCTGCACCTCCTCGTCCAGCGAGGGATAGCCCATGGTGATCTTCATGAGGAAACGGTCCGTCTGCGCCTCGGGCAGCTTGTAGGTGCCTTCCTGTTCCACGGGGTTCTGCGTGGCAATGATGGTGTAGATGTCGCCCATGCGGTGGGTAGTGCCGTCAATGGTGACCTGGCGCTCCTCCATTACCTCGAACAGGGCAGCCTGCGTCTTGGCGGGCGCACGGTTGATTTCATCCACCAGCACGATGTCGGCAAACACGGGGCCCGGGTGAAACTCAAACTCACTCTGTTTCATGTTCCACACCGTGGTGCCCACGACGTCGCTCGGCATGAGGTCAGGCGTGAACTGCACGCGGCTGAACTTCGTGTCGATGAGGCGGGCAATGGTGCGTGCCAGCAACGTCTTGGCCACACCGGGCACGCCCTCAATGAGCACGTGGCCGTCGGCGAGGATGGCCGTCAGTATGAGGTCGACGGTGAACCGCTGCCCCACAATGACCTGGGCAATGCTGTCGCGCAGCAACTGTATTTTCTCAGCGAACTGCGTCAGGTCGGTACGTTCTTGCTGAGCAAGTTCAACGGGTGCTTGATTGTTTTCTTCCATAGCTATATGTTTTTAATGATTCTGTTCATTTCGTCAATGAGCCGCTTCATGTCCTTGAGGCTGATTTCCGTCTCCTCGTCGGCCGCGGCCAGCTGGCGCAGTTCGGCGACCAGCTGTTCCACTTCCTCCTGCGGGATGCCCGACTGCGTGGCAATGGTCAGCAGTTCCGTGCCGTCGTCCTCGTCGTCGGTGATGTCAACATGCAGTGTGCGACGCAGTTCCTCGGCAAAGTAGGTGTACTTGCGCAGCACGAGCGAACGGCGCTCACGACTGTGATAGTAGAGGGTACCTATAAGCTCCACAAACTCAATGGTGTGGTTCTCCGGTGGCGCCTCTATGGGAATGACACGCTGACGACGGCGGGCGCCGAAGATGAGTGCCAGCACGGCCAACAGCAGTGTCAAGTAGACGGCCCAGCGCAGGGGCGGCTGCGAGAGGAAATAGCGCAGGGGCGTCTGCTGCGACGCCTCTAATGCATCAGGACAGAACACCGTCGTGCGCACCACGGGCAGGTCCTTAAGCAGCGACATGAAGCGGAACACGAGTGCGGCATTGCCTTTGTCGAGCACGGTGTAGTTGGTAAACAGCAGCGGCGCAGTGACCAAGGTAAGCCGTCCGCGTCCTACCTGTTGCGTATAAGCAATGGGGCGGTCGTTAAACGATGCCATGCTGGTAATGGTGTCGTGTGCAGGATGAAAGCACACAGAGTCTTCCGAAACGGAGTCCGTCAGAATACAGTCGCGCAGATACCACTCGCACAACGGGCTGAAGAGCAGATAGTCATGCGGCTTCATGCCCAGCGTGTCGGCCAGCCAGCGCAGCGTGTCGCGCTCTTCCTTCTGCTTGATGACATTCCTGATTTTCTTGTACCGGAACGTGTACGCCGTCTCCAACAGCAGGGTATCCTCCAGGCTCGTGCAATGCTCGGTTGCTATCAACACATGACTGCCGCTGTTCAGCAACTTGTAGAGGCTTTTCATCTCTGCATCCCTCATTTCGACGTCACTGGCCACAATCAGGATGCCGCGCGGCGTGGTGTCCTTAGCCAGCACGGGCAGCGACTTGTCGCTCACGGTGTAGCCATGCGGCATGTTCTCGGCCATGATGCTGTCGAACACATAACAGCCGAAGGGCTGACGGTCCGTGTTCGAGAAGGTGGGTTTCCACACGAACTCCTGCGGCATCTGATAGTGAATCACGAAGATGATCAGCAGGAAAGCCAGCACGCCAATGACAAACCACCGGTTCAGTTTCATGCCTCACCTCCTTTCGCAAGCGCAGCATAGAGTTCCGCCACTTCGTGATAGATTTCTTCCGTCGCCTCAAAGTAACCATAGCGTATGCGCAGGAAGTGGTTGGTCATCTGACGGAACTGTGCATCGTCAAACTCCAGCGTATATTGTGTCGGCGTCTTGTGCAGCTGCCAGTCAATGCGCTCACGCTCGGTGAGCAGCTTGAGCGTCTGCAAGTATTTCAGGCGCACGGCCTCCCGATAGTTCTTGCGTTCCAATGCCTTGTGCAGTTCCGCGTCGAAGTCTATGCCGTAGATGTTGTCCTCTTCCAGTTCGTAGTCCATCTGGTCTTTCTTCCGCCAACCGAAGAGCGCTGGCTTCGTGCGGTAGATGACCCACACGGCAACGGCCAACAGCACGACGATAACGGCAATGAAAATCCAGTAGGTCTGCTCCAGGTTGAGCGCTTGATGAAGCAGCTCATTGAAGAACTCCAGCAGCTGGGTGAGCAACCATTGCAGGATGCTGGTCTGCGACTCCACCGTCTCGCGGTTGTAGTCGAAGTCATCCATCTGCTGCCACTCGCTGATGCGTGAGGCATTGTAGACAATGGTGTCAGCTGACATTACAGACATATTTCTTTCCTATAATTTATCAAACCGGCTGATGTTACTGTCCATGGTCATGCCGTCGAGCTTCTCGGCTGCGTGGCCGTAGCAGTAGCCGCAGCCGACGTAGAGAATCAGGCTCACCACATAATTGCCGAAGCATTGCACGACGGCTAACAGGTAGAGCAGGAAGCTGTAGATGTAAGAGTCCACGAAGGGAACGTAGTCAGAGCCGTCGAGCCCGAGAACCATCTTGAATATCTCTGCGAAATACCACGGCATCATGGTGATGCTTGACACGATGTTGGTCAGGAAGCTCAGCACCAGTATGACCGCCCACGTGCCGCCCCACGTGCCGAAGCCGTAACGGAACGCCTTTTTAATGGCGCCCATCACGTGGAGGTCGTCTTGCAGGATGTAGGTCGGCGTCACCATGGCGAAGAACGGCGCCAGCGCGATGCCGACACCCAGCAGGAAGAAGGTGAACACGACAATGCCCACGACGGCACCTATCTCGCCCAACAGGAACACCAGCAGGGCGAGGATGGCAAAGACGTGGATGAGCAGCACGATGAAGACAATGCTCAGTATCAGGGTGCGGCGTATGCCCTGCCAGAAGTAGCCTTTCAGGTCAGACCACTGCAACTGCGACAACGGCGTTTCGCTCTCATCACTCATGCGCATGAGGGCATAGACGACGGCCTCTAACAGCAAGGAGCCCACCATGGCCAGACCGACGTAACTGAGCATGGACGTCAGAAAAGAGATGATCATGCCGACGCCCTCGTCATCGGAGCCGGTGGTGATGTTCTCAAGCCCGGCGAAGTAGCTTTCCATAAAACCGTTAAGCCCAAGGGCCTGCACCAGACTGACGGGCAGCAGGAAGTAAAGCAGATACTTCAGCAGCACCTTCCAGTTTTCCCGGAGGAAGTCCATGGTGGCCGTCAGCTTCTGTCCGAAGTCGCGGACCACATACAGCCTAACTCTTGTCGTTGTTTCTTCCATAACGATAATAAGGTACTATAACATAATAGGTCATGACAAACGTGAGCGAGAGCAGTATGACAGCCAGCCGCAGGACGTCAGGCCACTCGGTGTGGCGCGTGGCGAAGCTCTCAATGAAGCCTGCGGTGATGAAGATGGGCACGGTGCCCACCACGATTTTCGTCCCCCGCCGGGCACCACGCATAAACGACTTCATGCGACTGTAGGTGCCGGGAAAGAGCCAGCCGTTGCCCATGGTGATGCCAGCGGCTCCGGCCACGATGATGGCCGAAATCTCCAACGTGCCGTGCAGCCAGATGGCTAACATCGATTCAAGGCCAAGGCCGAAGCCCTGCTGGAAGAAAAACGTCTGGAACGAACCGAGCATCACACCGTTCTGGAACAGATAGAACCCCGTGCCGAAACTGGTGAAGATGCCCATGACAAAGACCACGAACGACACCCAGATGTTGTTCAGCGTGATTTGCAAGAACATGGATGTCTCACCCCCACCGTTGTAGACCGCCATCGGCTCGCCGTTGGCAATGTTCTCAAGCGTCATGTCAACGTAAGAGTCACCGAGAATCAGCCGGGCGAAATCGGCGTCATGAGCCTGCGACACCGCTCCGATGATGACACTGGCCAGAAAGATGAGGACCGACGTGAGCAGTGCGCCCCGTGCCTCATACATGGTCAGCGGAATCTCTTGCGTCCAGAACGTCCACAGGCGCGACAGGGGTTCGCGCTTGTTACGGTAGATCATGTTGTGCAGCGCCGAAGCCAGCCCGTTCAGATAGAGCGTGATGCGCGACTGCGGGAAGTGCGTCTGTGCAAAAGCCAAGTCGCTCGTCAGGTCGATGTAAGCATCGGCCTGGCGGTCGGGCGCGGCGTCAATGGCGTCTTCAACTATCAGCTGCACGTCGCGCCACTTTTCAATGTTCTGCCTGATAAACGTTACTTCTTTCACTGCAAACGATGAGCTATCAACTGAAAATGGCTCTTGATGGATGCAAAAGTACAAAAAAAATTCTACTCTTACTACATTTATCCCGATTTTTTATTACCTTTGTCCACGATTTCGATCAGTTCATAGTTCACAGTTCACAGTTCATAGTTAAAGGAATCATGGCTTCATCAAGCATCCTGACGGGACAATACGTGCAGATTAACCAGACGCCGGCCAGCATCGGCGACCGCATGGTGGCTCAGATCATCGACTGGGTCATACAGTTTGCATGGATGGGCGGCACGATTTATCTCATGAGCCTGCTTCCTGACAAAACGGGCGAGAGTTTCTATTGGCTGTTCTATATCTTCATCGGAATGTTGCCCACTTATTTCTACAGCATCATCTGCGAGATGTTCAACAACGGACAGTCCATCGGCAAACGGATCATGATGACCCGCGTGGTGAAGAAAGACGGTTCGCAGCCCGGACTGGGCGCCTACATCATGCGCTGGCTGCTGATGATTCTCGACGGGCCGATGATGAGCGGACTGGGACTGTTCGTCATGCTGCTGAACAAGAACAACCAGCGGTTGGGCGACATGGCGGCGGGCACCATCGTCATCAAGGAGGGCAGCTACGACAATCTGCAGGTGAGCCTTGACGAGTTCAGCCATTTCAGTTCGAAGTACCGGCCTTTCTACCCTGCGGCTGAAGACTTGTCGCTGGAACAGATCAACCTGATTTCGCAAACACTGGAACTCAATGAGACCGACCCGCGCATCCACGCACTGGCCGAAAAGGTGAAGCAGACGTTGCACATTGACCACGTCTACGAAAGTGACGACTCGGCGTTCCTCTGGCGCGTCGTCAGGGACTATCAGTATTATGCCTTGGAGGAAATCTGAACGTTACGTTCCCGCGAACGTGAATTTCTGTTAATTCCGTTAAATTTCCGGACTGAATTTTTCCAGGACTTTTGGTGTAACCACAATTCAACAGCGATGCGAAACGATATTGTTTGGGAAAGAGCCGTCGGTTTTCGGGTTGGGCGTTGACGGCTCCCGATTTGCAAAACGATATTGTTTCATCCAGCAAAACGCGGCGTTTCATCGTGCGAAACGCACCGTTTCAGCGCCTCAAACGGTATGTTTCGCAACATGAAACAATACCGTTTCGCAAACGCAGAAATCGGCCTTTTTCGTTCAATACTGATTATCAACAACTTACAAAGCGGCCCAAAACTCGCGTATTTACGACCAAAGTCGGGTTTGAACGAAACGAGGCCCTTCTCCAAGTTAAAGGATTCGGGCCGATTGTTAAACTTTGTGAATTGTCCCGTATTACGAAAGCGCCAGCTATGACCGCAGCCGGGGAACTGGCGACGGCTCTTCCATGATCTTCACGGCAGGCTTCAGGCCCTCCACCGTCTGCCGGTTGTCAACCACGGTCTTGTAAAGCGTGTAGCTCACCTCGTCAGGGTCCAGCAGCATGTTGTAGCCGAAATAGCTCCTCAGGCCGGCTGCCACGTTGACATAGTCATCAACGTCCACGCCCTCACTGTGCAGGTAGCAGGCCATACCGGACGAGAGGTGCCGCCTGTCAACAAAGAAAGTGACGCTTGCAGGCGCTATGAGTAAGAAGCCGGCGAAGGAGGGCTGACCGCTGGCATCGGTGGCTTGCAGGTTGAGCGTCCACGCAGTGTCGTCGAGCGAAGCCATGAGCATGCCGTCAGCATGACGCTCACGCAGCGCCTGCCTGATACGAGCCAGATTGTCACGAACGGACGATGACGGCTGTTGCTGTGACACCAGCCGGCTGGGAATGGGCGGACGGTCTGTCCACAACCGGCGCAGTGGGTCGAAGTTGGTGCGCACGGTGATGCCGCCCATGGCGCGCAGCTCGCTCATGAGCGCACGCACGGCGTTGACGCTGCTGCACATGCCGTCAATGGCCACCTCGCGCCAGTCGCTGTAGGGACTGCGGGCTTCGTTGATCTGACGTCCCAACCACTGGCTAACGGTGGGCGTGCCGTCAACGTTTCTCTTCATCAGCAGGAACTCCGTGCCAGCCAACTGACTGGCGGCAGCGGCCGCATAGCAGGCATCAACCCACAAGGCAGCAGCCGTCATGGTGACGACAGCCGTGGCGCCGGAGCCGATGAAGCCGCTCACCCACTGACAGCTTTTCCAATGGGCAGCCACATGGTCACACTGATGGGGTCCGCAGCAGGGGAAGATGCAGGCGTTCAGGCGCTCACGGGCCATCACTTCGCGTAGATCAGACAGGTTCATTTTTTCTGGTGGAGGGGGAAGGGTGGAGGGTGGAGGGTGGAG
>JAFUSC010000148.1 GCA_017467705.1 Prevotella sp.
CAAGTTCTTGATGGTGGCGTTGCTTGCATGGCGGAAGGGAGCAATAAACCGCTCGTTCTCCGTCCAGTCCTTGTTGAACGTCAGCGTGTGGCCGTTACCGTCGAAGGTGCCGCGAAAAACAGCCCCCTCGGTTACACCCACGTGCTCACTCGTCGTGATGTCAGCAGTAAGAATAGCATTTACGTCGTACTGGTTCACGGCTTCATTCACCATCACAGCAAACTTATGCCAGTCGGCGGCATTACCGATCATGACCGTCGCTGTGAATTCACGGGTGGCATGGCTGTTGGTGAGCGTATAAGTGACGTTCAGGGAGTCTAATACTGCCCACGTATCGCACTTGCCGGCTTTGGTAGAGAGATGGTCGGGAGCGAAGAGGCTGTAGTCGATAGACAGCTTGCTGCCTCGGGCCACCCAGCCCACGAAGCCGCCGTTCTCCGAGCTGTTGTCACCCTCGAAGGCACCGTCGAACTTACTGTTCTTGATGACGACAGTGGCTCCGCTCTGGCGGCTTATGAAGCCACCGTTTTCGGTAGCGCCATTGTAGGAAGAGTTGATGACGACCGACGAGCGGCAGTTCTCGATGGCGACTGAGCTACCTTCGAGGACATTGGCAATGAGACCGGCTGCATTCATATTGCTGGTCGTGATAGTACCAGCCGTATGCAGGTTCTTGATGGTGGCATTGCCAACGTAGCGGAAGGGAGCGACAAAACGATTATTATAGAGATTATTTTCGCTACCATTGTAATTGACAGTGATTGTATGGCCGTTGCCGTCGAACACACCCCGGTAGGGATGACTATCGTCACCGCAACTATTTGGGGTGCTGATGTCGGCATAGAGGCGGGCGTTCACGTCGTACTTACCTTCGGCATTTTGTACCTTCTGGTTAAACGCTATCCAGCCGAGTTCGTCGCGGATGGGGTAGTAGAATTCTGTGACATCGGCCAACTGGTTGATGGGCGATGTGTCGCGGTCCACATACATCTCTATATCGTAGGTCACGCACGAGTGCGTGAGGTTGACAATCTTGTAGCGCTGTGCGCGCTCGTCGTCGGTCAGGGTATAGACGAGGCTATCGACAATGTCGCCCTCGCGGTTCTTCATCGTGACGCGTAGCATCATCTTGGCGCGGTCGTCCCAAACTGCGCCATGCTCGTCGGCATACTGCCAGGAGACACGCGCGGTGTAGGACAGCGAGTCTTCCCACTGTGCCGAGTAGTCCTTGATGCGCAGCAGGTGCAGGTTGTCCATCACGCACGAGGCCGTGGTGGCGCAGCAGTTGTCGGCGCCCCAGCCCCGGTTCTGGGTGATGGCGCGGCGCACGCGGTAGGTCAGGTGGTCCAAGGTGCCACCGCCCGTCAGCATGCTCGTCTGGATGGCCTCCAAGAGCGTGCTATCCACGTAGGTGTACAGCGTCTTCTTGTCGTTGTAGGCATAGAACACCGAGCTGCTGATGGTGCGGAAGTCTTCCTCCTTGCCCGTCAGCGAGCGCTGAATCTCGAAGAAGTCGGTGGGCGTCAGGTCCTCATCGTCGGGATAAGGCACGTTCCACGTCAGTTCCACCTTCGGCGTGCGCTCGTCTAAGGGGCGCGCCGTCAAGCCCACGGGTCCGTGGATGAAGGGCACGTTCTGCGGCGACGATCCCACGCCCTCTATCAGGTAGGAGCCCTTGTCGCCCTGCTCCTTGTAGTCGCAGACCACGCGCAGGTTCTTGTGCGGCACGTTGGCATCGAGCACGATGATGCCGCTGTTCATGTTCTCGATGTCCTCCTTGAAGTACTTGTCCGCAGCATCGCGGTACTCGTAGTACGCCTTGGTGATGCTGTCGGAGAGCAGGAACCACGGCAGCTGCAGCTTGCCCGGCGTGTTCGGGTCCATCATCGGACTCGACACGAACGGCGTCAGCTTGGCGCTGGCCTCCGGCATGTTGATGGTCACGGTCTTCAGACCTGTCACCCTCGTACTCTCCCAGGCGTTAATGTTGCCATTGCGCGTCACGACCCAGGAGAAGGTCAGCTTCTTGCCTAAAAGGTTGTAGGGCACCACCCACTCGGCTGCGAAGGTGAAGGAGTAGCCATCGTTGTTGCGCTTCACGTTCGCTCTGTTGTAGTTGCCCTTCGTCAGTCGGAAGGTGCTGTTGGTGTTACCCGGCGTGATGTCGAAGAAGCCGTCGGCATGCGCACTGAAGCGTGTTTTCACCTCCGTGGCGTCGCCGTCGATGCCCTCGAGGCCCGTCTCCACCGCATACCACATGAAGATTGACTTAGGCGCAGCGCCGTCCACGGAGACCTGCAGTTGACCGTTTTCAACCCACTGGTCCGCGTTCTTCTGGTCGTAGACCGGCGCCGTGAAGTACACGATGTTCGAACCACCCAGCGACACCGAGTAGTTGTCGGGATCGTGTATGAACTGCTCTGCCGCCGCCGTCTGTGGCAGCAACCATGCGAAGAGCGCCAGCAGTAGCATCCACTGCCACGGTCGCCCTCGCCTTGAGTTTGTTAGTTTGTTGTACATAAGAGTTAATGATTTTATAAATTATTGTTTCAGTTTTAGCCACAAAGTTACGCAAAATCTCCCAAACAGCCATGAAAAAAAGCCCGTTCGGAAAGATTTTGTTAATTTTGCAACATTTTTTGTAAATATTGAAGGTCACCCCGAACGATTTGCAGATTTTGAGACTCGAATTGCAGATTTTGAGAGTCGGGGACAGTATGACAAAACTGCATTTCTTATCGATTCTGTCAACCCACTGAGCAAAGGCCTTCAGCCTCGCCTTCAAGTAAACCCTATGGCCGTTTTGATTGATAAGCCGGACCTGTCCCCGTGAGTTTGTTACAATAAGTTGGCGCAATCCAGCCTTCTATGCTAGATTGCGCCATTTTATAGAGTTATTATTTGGCGCAATCGATTATTTTTTGTAACTTTGCGCCAGAAAATAAACAACTGTAGGCATGGAAAGGGCTATTATTGGACGTGAAGAAGAAAAGACGAGCTTGAAGAAATACATTTCTTCAGAACAGTCAGAGTTTGTTGCTATCTATGGTAGGCGTCGTGTGGGCAAGACTTTTCTTGTTAAAGAACTGTTAGAGGGAAGATTCACTTTCAGGATGACAGGTAAAGAGAATGCACGTCTTGCAGACCAACTACTGAATTTCTCATACGCAATGGAAGATTTCTTCCATGATGACCAGAGCCCTAAGAACTGGACTGAAGCATTTGGGATGCTCTCCAAAAGCATTGAGAAACAGGAAAAAGGCACCAAAATCATCTTCATTGACGAACTTCCCTGGCTTGACACACCAAAATCCCGTTTTCTTGGAGCGCTGGAACATTTCTGGAATGACTGGGCCTACTATCGTAATGACATTAAATTAATCGTCTGTGGTTCGGCCACTTCATGGATGCTAAAGAAACTGATTAACGCCAGAGGCGGGTTGCACAACCGTGTTACCCACAAGATGTTAGTTTCTCCCTTCTGTCTTGAGGAAACAGAGCAATACTTCCAAAGCAAGGGTTTTAACTACGAGCGTCCGGAGATGATTGACTGCTATATGGCTATCGGGGGAGTTGCCTACTATTTGTCGCTGTTTGATCGGGACAAAAGCGTAGCTGAGAATATTAATAGCCTGTGCTTTACCAGAGGCGGGGAACTGACCGACGAGTTCAACAAACTATACGACTCTCTTTTCAAAAAAGCAGAGAACC
>JAFUSC010000149.1 GCA_017467705.1 Prevotella sp.
ACGCCATCAGCATCCACGGCGGTTCGGGCTTCATCATGGAGTACAAGAGCCAGCGCCTGTTCCGCGACGCACGCATCTTCTCCATCTATGAGGGCACCACGCAGCTGCAAGTCGTAGCCGCCATCCGTTACATCACCAACGGCACGATGCTGAACAACATCAAGGAGATGCTTGCTGGACTGGAGGTTAGTGACAGTCTGAAGAGTTTGAAGGCTTGCATTGGGGAGTTTGTTCCCGTCTATGAGGAGGCCATCGCCAATGTAAAGGCACTCGAGAATCAGGATGCCCAGGACTTCCTGGCACGCCGCCTCTACGATATGACTGCAGAGATTGTGATGTCGCTGCTCATTCTGCGCGACGCCACCAAGGCACCTGAGCTCTTCGAGAAGTCTGCTAACGTATATGTCCGCATGGCTGCTGAAGACATCATTGGCAAATCTGCCTACATCAAAGCCTTCCACGTTGAAGACCTTGACAGCTTCCGCGCCGTCGAGAAGCAGGAAGAGGCATAACCCATGGCCTGTCCCTGCGGGCAGGCGCATCACATCAAACCGTTTTTAAAGTCCGGCAACGCAGCCACACTCGGCGCGTGAGCCGGACTTTTCTTTTGCTGCAAATCTCCCTAAAAGCACGCCGTGCGAATCCCAAGAACAGAGCTTTGGAATCCATTTTATATGTTGCAGGATTCCACTTTGTATGTTACTGGATTCCATTTTGTATGTTACTGGATTCCAAAGACTTCTGTTTTCGGTTCCAAATTCGTCGAAATTGGTCTGCAATTTCGACGATTTTGCTGAGCAATTTCGTCGAATTTACTTTGCAATTTCGACGAAATTGGAATCTCATATCAATAAAACGGGAACCTCATACTGTTATTTCTGGAATCCAGAACTATTATTTTGGGAATCCAGAACTCATATTTCGGGATTACAGACCCCACCCCTGCCCCTCCCCTTGAGGGGAGGGGAGCGCCTACGGAACAGTGGCAGTCCCTACCCTTCCCTTCAAAAACAGACAGATGCCTGCAAACAAGAATGTGCCCGAACAAGAAAGCGACAGCGAATAAGGAGGTACCTGCAAACAAGAACGTGCCCGAACAAGAAAGCGACAGCGAATAAGGAGGTACCTGCAAACAAGAACGTGCCCGAACAAGAAGGCGGCAGCCGCTCCCCTCCCCTCAAGGGGAGGGGCAGGGGTGGGGTCTGTAACATCACTCAGGAATGAATATTTCACCATCAAGACAATAAAGCCAGCAATGATTCCGTTTTCAAAAGAAAACAAAAAGCCTTTCAAAAGAGGAAAGGACCTCCAAAAGAGGAAAGAACCTTCAAAAAACAAAGGACCTTTCAAAACAAAAACCTTTCAAAAAGGGAAAAAAGAAAAGACAATGAGAGACTATCCTGACCGTATGACGCCTGAACAAGAGCGGACGTTCCGTGACGATGTGCTGAACATCGTGGCGCAAATACCGCCGGGGCGCGTCACCACCTACGGCATCATTGCTGCGCTGGCAGGGTGGCCCAGTCACTCGCGCATGGTGGGCCGCACGCTGCGTTACACGCCGGGGGCCGAACTTCTGCCCTGCCATCGTGTGGTCAACGCCGCAGGGCGCACGGCACCCGGCTGGAGCCGGCAGCGGACATTGTTAGAAGCAGAAGGCGTTACATTCCGTGCCAACGGGCACGTGGACATGCAACGCCATCTCTGGGAACCGCCTTTGGAGGTTTAATGCTTCGGTTCCTTTTTCTTGACACTCTTCTTTCCACGCGCCGCACGCTTCGGCTTCAGCGCGTTCTCATCCAGCGCATCGAGCATCGACACCTGTTTCTCACGCAGGTAGTTGTCCACCGTGAAGCCCTGTTCGGCCATGCGCGTCAGCAGATAACGCCGTGCCAACCACGTCTGCCGCAGTTCGGGCAACGCATTGTCCAGCCGTCGGGTGGCCTGCTTATTGTTGGTCTGCACCTCGGCCGTCAGCCGCAGCGGTTTGTCAAACAGCTCCTTCAACGTGTCAGCAAAATAAGTGGCGCTGCGCTTCACCCGTTCCAGGAAGTCAGTAGCGTGCAACTGTTCTACACTCATCTGCTGCATCAGCGCCATCCACTTGTCGGCCACGCTGATGACGCGCAAGCGCAGGTCGTGCAACGTCTGGTCGTGCAGCTGTTTCAGTGAAGCATGGCTGTGGAAGAAATATTCGGCAAACAGGCGCACCATGGTTTCCTGCTGGTCGAGCAAGGCGCGGAAGTCGAAGAGTTGCAGCAACAAGTAACGCTCATACTCCTGCTTCAGCGCCGGCAGCTGTGCAATGCTGCGCTGCGCCTCCTGCTCCTGTCGGGCGATGTAACTGTCCACGCGCTCGTCGTTGATGATGGCCTGTGCGCTAAGCGGCGCGGCCAACCGCAGTCCTTCGAGCGTGCGGCAACGGCTGAGCGCCACGTAGACCTGTCCTGGTGCAAACGACTGGTTCGCGTCGATGATGGCATGGTCGAACGTCAGGCCCTGACTCTTGTGGATGGTGATGGCCCACGCCAGCCGCAAGGGATACTGGCGGAAGGTGCCCTGCACCTCGGTCTCAATCTCGCGCGTCGTGGGGTTCAGGGTGTAACGCGCGTTCTCCCACTCCAGCGGCTCCACGTCGATGTTGTCGTCATCGCCCTCGCAGCGCACCAGAATCTTACGTTGGTCCACATGAGTCACCTGACCGATGCGGCCGTTATAGTAACGGTGCTCGCCTGACGGGTCGTTCTTGACGAACATCACCTGCGCGCCCTGCTTCAGCACCAGCGTCTCAGCCGTGGGGAACGCCAGTTCGGGGAACGTGCCGCTGACCTCGGCGCGGAAACTGAAAGCACGCCCCGGCAACCGTTGCAGCTCCGTGTCGTTGTAGTAGTTGGCCAGATTGTTGTGAGTGGTCAGACGAATAAAATGAGTATCAGTCATTCTACTCCCCTCTCCGCCGCGAGAGGGGTTGGGGGTGAGGCATCTGCTATTCAGCAACGTCAGCGCCTCAGGCGTGGGATGGCCCTCGCGCACTTGGTTCAACAGATTGATGAACGCGGTGTCCTGCTGGCGGTAGACATGCTCCAGCTGAATGGTGACGTAGTCAATCTGCTGCAATGCCTTCGAGCCGAAGAAGTATGGTGTATCGTAATAAGCCTTCAGCATCTGCTCGTCCTCAGGTGTCACAACGGGCGTCAGCTGTCCCAGGTCGCCAATCATCAGCAGCTGCACGCCGCCGAAGGGCTGATAACGGTTGCGGAAACGGCGCAGCACGGTGTCAATGGCATCCAGCAAGTCAGCACGCACCATGGAAATCTCGTCGATGATGAGCAGGTCAATGGAAGCAATGATCTTGCGCTTCTCGCGTCCGAAGTCGAACTTGCTCTCCACCTTGGCGCCCGGCACATAGGGGCTGAAAGGCAACTGGAAGAAGGAGTGAATGGTGACGCCACCGGCATTGATGGCGGCCACGCCCGTCGGCGCCACCACAATGGGACGCTTGCGCGAACGCTCCACCACCGTCTTCAGAAAAGTGGTCTTGCCCGTGCCGGCCTTGCCGGTCAGAAAGATGCTGCGGCCTGTGTTCTCAACAAAGTCCCACGCCGTGCGCAGTTCTTGATTATATTCCATCGTATTTTTCAAAGAATATTCATAATGGCAGCGAGCGACGTCACTTCAAACGTGACGGGCTGCGGTGCGGGGTATTCGGGGAAACGGTTGAAGAAGAGTGTGTCAATGCCCACGGACTGAGCGCCGAGGATGTCGGTCTGGAAGTTATCACCGATCATCAGCGTCGTGCCACGGTCAGCCCCCGACTGCCGCAGGGCATATTCAAAGAAGAGGGGCGACGGCTTGTTGACGCCCGCGTCCTCACTCAGGATGATGGTGTCGAAGTAAGACTCCAGCCTGCTGGCCCGCAGCTTTTTATACTGCACCTCGTGGAAACCGTTGCTCGTCATGTGCATGCGATAGCCACGGCTGCGCAGATAGTCCATCAGTTCATGGGCACCGCTGACCACCCCCGGCTTCGACGAACAGAAGTCGAGAAACACGTCGCTCACCTGCAAACAGAAGTCAGGCGTGGGGTTGATGTCCTCGCCGCAGCTGAGCGGCCGGCGGAAACGCTCCACAATCAGGAAGTCGCGCGTAATCTCACCCTTGGAGTAACGTGTCCAAAGGTCAATGTTCGCCTGCCAATAAGCATCATAGAATACTTGCGGATCAGGGAAATGACGCTCCAAGTGGAACGCATCAAACAACTCGCGCAGGGCAATGACGGCATTGCCGTGGGTGTCGTAGAGCGTGTCGTCAAAGTCAATGAAGAGGTCTTGGTAGGTGGTGGAGGGTTGAGGGGGGAGGGGGGAGGGTGAAGGGTGAAGGGTGAAGGGTGAGGAGTTAATGACGCGCTCCACCACGCTGGGGAAGTGTTCCATCTCCAGCTCGTGCTCCTTGCGGGCAATGTCGTCGACGGTGTCGTCGGGCGTGAGGGCCACGCGATACTGCGCAATGATTTCGCCCGAGTCGCACACGGGGGTGACGTAGTGCACTGTCATGCCCGTCTCCGTCTCACCGGCAGCCTTCACCGCCTCGTGCACATGGTGTCCCCACATGCCCTTGCCGCCGTACTTCGGCAGCAGTGCAGGGTGCAGGTTGATGATGCGACGCGGGTAGGCATCGATAAGGAATGTCGGGATTAACGGCAGGAAACCTGCCAAGACGATGAAGTCAACACCGTAACGCTGCAATAGCGGCAACAGCACCTGCGGGTCGTTCAGCTGCGCCTTGGGCGTGACAGCCGTCGGCACGCCGAGCCGTTCGGCGCGCACCAGTGCATAGGCATCGGCCTTGTTACTCACGACGAGGGCACACTCCACGCGCTCCGAAGTGGAGAAGTGGCGGATGAGATTCTCGCAGTTCGTTCCGCTGCCCGAAACGAAGATGGCTATATGTATCTTTTTCATTGTCTTTTCAGCATTATCATTTTTATCGGTCGTGCCCTTCCATCCAATTGACGAGGCTGATCATTCGCATGGCATAGCGATGCAGCTGGCAGGTCATGGTCGTACTCACGTGGAACAGCTGTACTCCTGCGTGCCCACCATTGAGCAACATCGTCCATAGAGCATCCAGATCATACAAACCTGCGTTATGAAGGATGTGCAACTCGTTGGCTTTTGTTTCCAGCATGTTCAGGGAAAGCTGCAATCTGGCCTTCCAGTCTCCCACGTCGGCATGCCGTGTTTCGATGAAAGCCAGCACGTCGCTGATGGCCTTTTTCAGCCCAGGCGTATTGTCCCCCATGAGGGGTCTTTCATTTTCATAAAAATTCTTCTTCTTGCGATAAGTCACCTCCGGCTGACCGCCTGAAAGATTCCATTCTGCCGTATAGCAGGTTTTGATATACGCCTCTTCGCTATCATCTATCACACCGCCTTCGCCAGCGCAGACAGGTTCTTCATCATAGTCAGCTATCAAGTACGGATATTTCAGTATGCTTGCACTGACCATGCTGTCATCACCCACATCTGCCGGAAACAGCAGGTACGGATAAGTCCACGATGCCTTTCTGTCCATGATGAAATCCCATACCATATTATATAGGAGCATGTCAACGTCAGACTTCCTTAATGGGTATAGCTCATAGTCGCAGACGCCATGCAGCGGTTCTGCCGTACGTCCCGAAGAGTGGCGACTTACGAAATAAGTGTCTGGCGAGGAACTTCCGTTCTCATACCATGTCTTCAAAATCTCTGCTTCCATCGTCTTATTCCTCTTCTTTTATTTCTTAATAACCCACAACCCGTTCACCACCAGCATGGCAAAGGAAGCCAGACTATGGGTCAGCGCTGCTTTCAGTCCGGCTACTTCACGTTCAGCGACACCGACCGCAAGCAACTGAGGCCACAACGAATCAGCATCGAAGAAGCCAGCATTGTGGAGAATGTGGAGACCGTCAGCCCGCTTCGCCAACATGTCCAAGCTGTCAGCAAGGCGGTCATACCACCCTATGCGCTGCATGGTGTCTTGATCCACACACGTCAGCACACGCCACAGAGCTTCTTGCAGCTGGTCGGTCTCGTCGTAGAAGCAAGGGCGTCCTAAGTTCATCCGCCACTGATGAAAGCTCAGATCCTCACTGATGAAACCGACAAACGCCTTCTTCGACAGGTCTTCGCCCTGAGCCCGATAGACCAGTATCAACATGCGGTGATGGCTCAACTCCGTCGGCAGCAGCCTGAACATGCGGTGGTGAGCGGGGATAACCAGCAGGAGATCATCCTTCTCAAACCTTTCAGCCAGTGCCTTGATGTCCATCGTCTCCTCGTCGGGAGACTCCGGCTGGTAACGCTTGTAGTTCTGCTCGGAGTTCATCACCAGCAGGGCTTTCACCATGAGATAGGCCGTGCGGTCTGTTTCCTGCATCTTGACAGGATGAAGGCGGTAGTGAGATGATTCAGTAGTATTCGGTCTGGTATGGTCTTGGTTCAGCATAGCCTCATGAACTTTATAACTTAGCAATTATTGACGGCATAGAGCAATGCCTGACATTTCTCGTACTCCAGTTGATGGGTGGCAAGACGGTAATCGCGTGTGTAGCTGCCGGGCTGGTCGTACCAGCCCCCCATGCCGCCTCCCAGCCGCGCATGGCGCACGGCCAGCAGATACTTATAGTAGGGCTCCGGCAAGTAGAATCCGGACTTTGACTCCTCGTAGGAACACCGTGGCGAATCCAGAATACGGACGGCATCCATGAAGAACTGACGCCACCAGTCTGACGTGGCTACCGAAGCAGTGTCAAGCAGCGCATTGCGGAACGATTGCAGATTGTCCTTACAAACAGGTTTCCGCAGCCCAGCAACGGGCAGCGGTTTTTCTGTCAGCCGGAATTGGCCATCGGCCAACTGAATCGTGAGTTTAGTGATGCGGCCTGAGGCGTACCAACACAGCACCGCCTCATGTTCCGACGGCTCCCATAAGCCCGGCGCATCCAGTTGATAGCTGAAGACCAGCGCGACATCGGCCAGTCCCTGCTGCCGACACTGCTGGAACCAAGGCCGCAGCAGGTTGGTGGCATCCTCATTGCTCAGCACGAAATCCCTCTCGCCCCGCATCGCCATGCGCACGGCGGCAACGACCTCGGCATATTCCATCTTGG
>JAFUSC010000150.1 GCA_017467705.1 Prevotella sp.
CAGAACGGTATGGATGCGCAAGAAGAACGTGATCGAAGAGCTGAAGCGCCATCGCGAGGAAATCAAGGTGACCAGCGACGAGCTTCGCCAGCGCATGGCGCAGATCGTCAGTCAGATTGACGATGCTGACCGCGAACACCTCATCGTCTCCATCCGTGCAGACCGCAAGACGCCCATGGGCGTTGTGGCCGACGTGAAGCAGGCCCTGCGCGAAGCCAGTGCCCTGCGCGTGCACTACGCCGCAGAAGAAGCCCCCCTTTCGTCCCCCGGGGGGGACACCAATGTTCTGCAGCAGGGTAATGTGTCCCCCTCGGGGGACGACAGGGGGGCTTCCTCGGGGGACGAAAAGGGGGCTTCCCAATAAATCTCAAATCTCAAACCTCAAATCTCAAATCAACAATCAACAACATGACGGCATTGAAACTTGACAAGTTAGACAAGAAAATCCTTCGGCTCATAGCCGACGATGCGCGTGTGGCTTTCCTTGAAGTAGCCCGTGCCTGTAATGTGAGTGGAGCAGCCATTCACCAGCGCATACAGAAGCTCACGGCACTTGGTGTGCTGCGTGGCTCACAGTTTATCATTGATCCCGAGAAGATAGGCTACGAGACCTGTGCCTACATCGGGCTGAACCTAAAGAATCCCGAGCGCTTCGACGAGGTGGTGGAAGAGCTGCGCACCATTCCCGAGGTTACCGAGTGTCATTACACGACGGGCAACTTCGACATGTTCATCAAGCTCTACGCTCACAACAACCATCATCTGCTGAACATCATTCACGACAAGTTGCAACCCCTCGGGCTCAGCAGTTCGCAGACGCTCATCTCGTTCAACTCCGTCATCGACCGTCAGCTGTCTGTCGCCAACCTGACTGACGAAGAGGAAGAGTAGAGTCACCAGTCTGTGCCATTGATGATGTTGAGCGTGGTCATCACGTTCTCTTGTTGCTCCTGATGTATGCGCACGGGCGCCATGTCCTCACACCAGACGATGGTGAGGTTGTCATTCTCTGGGTTATACATGAAGTAGTAGCCCGGTGAGTCGTACGAGTGCATCAGGAACCCGTGAATGAAGAAATAGCCGTTGGTATATTCCACTTGGCTGCATGCCAACTGGTTGACAATCATGTTGTACTTCTTTTGTCCGACAATGGCCACCATGCGCTTCTTCAGTGCTGTGTTGCGATACATCTTTGACTCCGTCGGATATTTCGCAATGTTGTTTTGCAACAGTTGTCTGATGGGTGGCTTGGTGCCGGTGCTGGCGGTGCCGTTTGTCTGTTTCAGGCTTACGTTCAGTTCTTTTCGTGTGTTGATGTTGTAGTGTGTGCCCGTCAGTGTGCGCTGCATGCTGTTGTAGACCAGCGTAAACCGGCTGACGGCTGTGTTGCCTTCGTATTCTGAGAACGTGACCATGTTGCCCGTCTGTTGTCCGCTGATGCGGATTTTGTTGTCAGGTCCCTTGCTGGTGTAGTAGCACCATCCGTTCAGGCTTCCGTTATTGTAAGCCTCCAAGTAAACCACGATGCCGTATTTCCCTACCGTTCCTTTGAACGTGTCGCCCTGTGCCCTTGCCGTCAAACTGACGGCAAGGGTAAGCAGCGCGATAAGATATAATCCCTTTTTCATCCTCTCCGTTTGTTATTGGAATTCCTGTATGCTTTGATAGGCGTAGGCGTTAGCAAACACCAATCCATATAAGTGCTTTTCGCTCCTCCTTACAACAGAGGGTACGATTTGCGAGGCTAAAGGTAAGAATTTTTGGACATATAATGTGCCGTTTTGTAGAAAAAGTGCGGCTGGATGGGCGTTTTTAACATGAATTAAGGGAATAACGCTGTCCTGTGAAGGCTGTTATCAAGTGATAACGTGTCAGTTTTAAGGCTGGAAACAAACGCTTTCGGAATCGGGAAATGTCCATTTTAGAATGTAATAAACTATTTTTTGTAAAGTAATAAACGGTTTTTTACTCAGTAATAAACCGTTTATTGGTCGGTAATAAACCGTTTATTACTGAGTAAAAAACCGTTTATTACTTTCTTCGATAGCCGATTTCCATCAGCTATAGTGGCTAAAAAGAAGCCACGTTCCGACAATGCGGAGCGTGGCTTGCAGGTTTTATTACAATCGGTTTAATGACTGTTGGGGTTATGCGGGTTGTGGTTGGGGGCTGTGGGCTGACCCGGCGTTGAAGGGGTGGGGTGGCTCGGCGCTGAGGCTGCGGCGGACGATGCGGCCGAGCTTCTTGAGCGGCATCATGCGTTTCATGGTTGAACGCACGGGCTGCACGTCGTAGAGCATCATGACGAGCAGCACGAAGACGCCCACGAGACACATGATGCCGTACATCTCCTTGACGGCCACCATGAGCACCTGCGCATAGTCGCTATGTATGCCGCGGTTGAGCGCATCGGCTATCTGGCGGCGCATGCCGTAGGAGTAAAGACCTGAGCAGAAGCTTTCGCCCACGCCGTTGCGGATGAAGCCGCTGACGGTGAGTGCCATGAAGAACGTGGGAAACTCAATGAGGTCTTTCAGGTAGAGCGTCATCGTGGCGAAGAAGATGGCATAGCCGAACGTGCGTAGGAAGGTGGGCACGTAGAGCCGCTCAACGTTCAGCGTGGCCGACACGTTGAAGTACATCATCACCTGATAGAGCAGCAACGCGGCGAAGCCGACGGTGAGCAGCCGCGTATACTTGAATCCCATGCGTGGCAGCGGTCCCCAGTTAGGACAGCCTGCGCCCCACAGCACGGTGAAGGCAGCACCGGCGGCGTAGCCCAGCAGTTCGGCAACATAGAACTGCTGCGTGGTGGTGAATCCCCAGTGCAGCACGCCGCCCGTCAGCGTGTTTTGCAGGGCGTGCGGTGTGGCGTTCATCACCTCAGCCACGAAGAACAGCAGCAGGATGGGCACCAGCCGTGCGTGGGGCCACACCTTCGGATCGATGTAGGGATGGCGCACGTGGCGCATGCGGCCTATGCAGATGAGCAGCGTCAGCGGCAGGGCGGCCAGCACGCCGCGCCAGAGCGGGGCGTCAGTCCAGTTGTAGTATTCGCCGTAGGTGAACAGCCAGATGATTTCGAGCATCACGGCCGACCAGAGCAGGCAGCCCAGCCAGTCGAGCGACAGCAGCGGCAGCGGGCGTGGCATCATGCGCCACGGGCGGCAACAGGTGAACTGCACCAGAATGATGAGCAGCATCAGCGCAGCCACGAACCAGTGCATGGCGTGCCACGAGCCGCACAGCGTCAGCAGTCGCAGGGCCAACCAGTTGGAGGCGGGCATGGCTGCTAATATAATAATGTATATAGACGGCAGGAAGATGCCGAAGTCCTGCTTCGGCGACAGCCACAAACGCACGTTGGAGAAACACTCGAACGTGCCGCAGAGCTTGAAGAAGCCCGCCACGTAGCTGATGACGCAGAGTGCCGGAACCCACGTCACCCACAGTGAGAGCAGGTTGCACACCAGCACGACGCAGGCAGCATTGATGAGCAGCTGCTGGTTGGTGAAGCGCAGCTTGAAGCGGAACAGAAAGGGGAACGGCATGTTGACGCCGACGACACCGAACATGGCAATCATCTGCACGTCTTCGCGCATGAGCGACCACTCGCCCATCATCTGTGCACTTTGGGAAAAGTAGACGCTGCCCGTCAGCTGGAAACAGAAAGCGAAGAACAGGTAAATCCATGGACGCACGGCCTCGGGCACGAAGTCGCGGAACATGGGCATCTGAAACTTAGTAGGGTTCATAACTATGAACTATTAACTATGAACTATGAACTATGAATTATGAACTATGAACTGTGAACTAATACTTCACTTCCGTCTCCACGTTCATTCCGGCCAGCAGGCGTGCTACGTCTTCAGGCTTGTTGTCGGCGGTCAGTCGTATGCGCACGGGCACGCGCTGTTCCACCTTGACGAAGTTACCCGTGGCGTTGTCGACGGGAATCATGGAGAACGCCGACCCCGTACCGCCGGCCACGCGCTCCACCTCGCCCACATACGTGACACCGGGCAGCGCGTCAGCCGTGAACTCCACGCGGCAGCCTTGGGTGATGTGCTCCATCTGCGTCTCGCGGTAGTTGGCCACCACCCACACGTCGTTGTCGTCAACAATGCGTGCCAGCTGCTGTCCAGGCTGCACCAGCTGTCCGACGTGGATGTCCTTGCGCGACATGATGCCGTCGCACGTGGCAACGATGACGGTGTAGCTCAGGTTGAGCCGTGCCAGGTTCACCTGTGCCTCGGCCACGCTGACGCCTGCCGTGTTCTGGTTCAGCCGCTGTGCCTGCTCGCCGTGCACCAAGGCGGTGCTCTGGCGGGCTGCGCTGGCCTGCTCGTAACGTGCCCGTGCCGCCTCGTAACGTGCCCGTGCATCGTCGTACTGCTGACGTGTCACGGCGTCCTTCTGCAGCAGGTTCTCAAAACGCTCATAGTCAGCCTTGGCGTTCTCCATGTTGACACGCGCCTCGTCAATGCCGGCAGTGGCTGCCCGCACGTTCGACGACGTGGTCTGCATGCCCGCCGTGATGACCTGCGACCCTGAGCGCGTGCCGCGCAGTCCGGCCTCGGCCTGTGCCAGTTGCAGGCGGTACTCGGCATCGTCGATGACGACCAGCGTGTCACCCTTGTGCACGCGCTGATAGTCCTCGAAGCGAATCTCCTTGATGAAGCCGCCCACACGGGCGTTCAGCGGTGTGATGTGACGCCACACCTGAGCGTCGTCGGTATATTCCACACGGCCCCAGTGAATGAAACGGCTGCACACGTAGCCCAGTGCCAGCACCATGAGGGCGATGATTACTACATTGTATATTCTCTTGATGGTTTTCTTGTTGTTCATTGTTGTTTGTTTTTTTATTTTAGGAGTTGCAGGAGTTTCAGGAGTTCTGGAGTTGCAGACAATAGTTCGTTGCCGGACAAAGCGGCAGAGCCGAGCGCATGTGCTCCGACAATCCCCTACGGTACATACGTCTGTAACTCCTAAACTCCTTTAAATAGTTCCTGTGATAAATTTCATTCTGTAATATGCATACACGATGTTGATGCGGGCGTCCACTTCCTGTAGCTCGGCGCTCAGCAGGATGTTGGAGGCGTCAAGCATGTCGGTGATGAGTGCCAGCTGGTTGAGGTAGCGGTCACTGACCACTTGATAGTTCTGGCGGGCCAGCTCCACGCTCTTGCGCTGGGTGTCGAGTGTAGCAAACGACTGCTCGTAGAGCGTGTAGACTTCCTGCACCTGATTGTCGGTCTGCTCCATCATGACCTGCTGCTCGTCCTGACTGCGCACGATGTCCAGTTCAGCCTGCCGCACGCGCTTGTCTGACTTGAACAGCGAACTGATGTTGTAGCTGACGCCCACGCCCACATACCAGTGGTTGATGTTCTTGTCAATGGGCGGCAGGTCGTAGGTGAAGGGGCCGCTGAAGTGGTCAGCAGCGACGAGTGCAACCTTCGGCAGTTTGTCGCTCTTGGCCAGCAGCAGCTGTTGTTCTGCCAGCTGTGTGCCTAAGCGGGCCTGCTCCAGTGCCGTTGACGAGGTGAGCGCCTCCTGTTGCCAGTGGTGCTCGCCGTCGCGTCTGAAGGTTGTGCTGATGAGTGTCGTGTCAGGCATGATGCGCACATCGTGCAGGCCCAGCGTGTTGCACAGCTGGTGATTGAGCACTGAGCACTGGTCTTGCAACTGTCGCAGCCCGAGGCGCAGCGTCTCTAATTGCAGTTCGTAGCGCGTCACATCGTTCTTCAGCACCATGCCCTGTGCGTGCCGTGCACGCAGGTCGTCGGTCAGGCGTTGCGTCAGTTCGATGTTACGTTCGTAGACCTGCATGCGGTTGTGCAGCTTGAAGAGGTCCAGATACTGACCGAGTGCCAGAAACCGCTGGGCGTTGAGCGTCGAGCGATGTCTGTTGACGGCCATGTCGCGTTGCAGTTCAGCCATGCGTATGCCCGCATTGATGGCACCGCCGGCGTAGACCACCTGTTGGGCTTCCAGTGCGAAGGAGTTGCCGAAGTGAGGGGCAGAGAATCCTTGTGCATCCGTGAAGTCACGATCCATCACTACCACATTGCCGTTATAGCTGAGCGACAATGTGGCCTGAACGTCGGGCAGGCGCTGGGCGCGGGCCGACTCTATTCCCGTTTGAGCAAATTCTACGCTTGTCTTCGTCTCCTGAAGAGTCTTGCTGTTGCTTCCTACCAGTTGAAACAATTCGTCAACTGTCATGTTGCGCTCCTCTTGAGTCTTGACTTTTAGTCGAGCCTCTTGGCGCTCGTAAGAGCCGATGACCTCATCGCTCTTATCTCGCTTCTCTTGAGCCTTCGCCGCAATCACTGCGGGTACAACCATGAGAAGCGCCAAACTTCTCATTTTCATACTTACTTTTCGTTAAAACGCTGCAAAGGTACGAATAATATCAATAAGTTGTAACCTGTATGGCCTGCATTATTATAGATAATTAACAGTGCCTTTTGCTTGTATAAGTCAAAGAAAATGCGTATCTTTGTCCGTTCAAACACCATAAGTCAAGGATGGGAAGCGTCAAGAGCGTCATTTGTTGCGTGGTGGCCATGGCCGTGTGGCTGCCTGTCTGCGCACAGCAGGGGCGGCAGAAGTATGAGTTCCGCCGTAACCTGCCCGTCTATGCTGACTCGCTGCTGAAGGATCTGACTTTCCCGATGGCGTGGGGCAACAGCCCCGTCACCGACTTCGACGAGTGGAAACAGACGGCCCGCCAGAAGGTGTTTGACTGTATGCTCACGCCGCCAACATTACCCTACACCCTTCACCCTTCACCCTTCACCATCATCGCTGAGGAACAGCGCGACGGTTACCGGGCGCGTAAGATTGAAATCCAGCTGTCACGTTACTACACCGTGCCGGCTTACGTGCTCATTCCCGACGGCGAGGGGCCGTTCCCTGCCGTCAATGCGCTGCACGACCACGGCGGACATCTCTACATCGGCAAGGAAAAGATGATTCGTCCGTTGGCTTGTGAGGACACGGCGGTGGTGAACGATGCCGACCGCTGGGTGGCCAGTCTCTATGAGGGACAGTACGTGGGCGACTATCTGGCCCGTCACGGCTACGTGGTGTTCTCGGCTGATGCGCCCATGTGGGGCGAACGGGGACAGCAGGAAGGGCCGCGGCGCGACAGGTACGACATGATAGCCGGCAACATGATGATGTACGGCATAGACCTGTCAGCCTACATGACTTACGACGACCTGAGCGGCACGGCTTTTCTGGCCTCCATGCCTGAGGTGGACCGTGAGCGCATCGGCTGTGTGGGCTGCTCCATGGGCGCCTACCGTGCGTGGATGCTAGCTGCGCTGAGTCCGCACATCAAGGCTGCGGCGGCCATCTGCTGGATGGTGACCACCGACGAACAGCTGTCGTTCAAATACAAACGTACGGAGAACGGCGGCTTTGCCAATTGTCTGCCCGGCCTGCGCCGATGGCTGGACTATCCGCACATTGCGTCGCTGGCCTGTCCGAACGCCATGCTTTTCATCAACGGCACGCAAGACAAGCTCTTCCCCGTGGCGGGAGCCGAGAAAGCGTTTGCCATCATGCACGACGTGTGGCACAGTCAAGGAGCCGACGAACAGTTGGAAACGGAACTGTGGGACATGCCGCACAGCTGTCCGCTGAAGGCACAGCAACGCACATTGGAATTCTTAGATAAACACCTAAAATAACAAAAGAAAAATGGAACAACAGAAACGTTACGGTCACTTCGACGACCAACAGCGCGAGTACGTCATTACCGACCCGCGCACCCCGTGGCCTTGGATTAACTATCTGGGCAACGAGGACTTCTTCTCACTGATTTCAAACACTGCCGGCGGCTACTCGTTCTACAAGGATGCCAAGTTCCGCCGCATCACCCGCTATCGCTACAACAACGTGCCGATGGACAACGGGGGCAGGTATTTCTACATTGTGGACAATGGAACTCCTTGGAGTCCTGGCTGGAAGCCGATGAAGACGCCGCTCGACTTCTACGAGTGCCGCCACGGCATGGGCTACACCCGCATCACCGGTCGTAAGAACGGCGTGGAGGCTTCGGTACTCTTCTTCGTGCCGCTGAAGACATGGGCCGAGGTGCAGAAGCTGACGCTGACCAACCAGACACAGGAGGTGAAGCGCCTCAAGCTCTTCTCATTCGAAGAGTGGTGTCTGTGGAACGCAGCAACGGACATGGAGAACTTCCAGCGTAACTTCTCCACGGGCGAGGTGGAGATAGAGGAGAGCACTATCTACCACAAGACCGAGTACCGCGAGCGCCGTAATCACTACGCTTTCTACCACGTCAACACCGAGATTCAGGGTTTCGACACCGACCGTGAGACCTTCGTCGGACTTTACAACGGTTTCAATGAGCCCGACGCCGTGATGGAAGGCCGTCCCCGCAACAGCCACGCCCACGGCTGGAGCCCCATTGCCTCGCATTATATAGAGGTAGAACTGCAGCCCGGCGAGTCGAAGGACTACGTTTTCCTGTTGGGCTACGTGGAGAACGAGCAGGACAAGAAGTTCGTGGCGCCCAAGGTCATCAACAAGGAGAAGGCACACGCCATCATCGAAAAGCTCAACACGACGGCCAAGGTGGATGCTGCCTTTGCCCAGCTCAAGGACTATTGGGACCGTCTGCTGAACATCTATAGCGTGCAGACGGGCAACGACAAGCTCGATCGCATGGTCAACATCTGGAACCAGTACCAGTGCATGGTGACGTTCAACTTCTCGCGCTCGGCCTCGTTCTTCGAGAGCGGTGTAGGCCGTGGCATGGGCTTCCGCGACTCTAACCAAGACCTCGTGGGCTTCGTGCACCAGATACCCCCA
>JAFUSC010000151.1 GCA_017467705.1 Prevotella sp.
ATCCCTGAGAAGATAGGCAACACGGAACTGACGAAGCAGGAACAGGACATGCTCCGTGCCGGACTGCCGCTGAAGAACAAGGAGATTGAACTTGCCAACGGTCGCAAGTTCACCACCACCCTGCAAGCCAACGTAGAAGAGAAAGGTGTGGAGTTCGTGCCCCGTGGCACCCGTCAGCGCAATGGTCAGGAGCAGAAGCAGGGCGGTAACCAGCAGACCGACGGACAGACACAGACTGCCGACGGTGACAACACCCAACGCCAGCGCCGTCCCCAATGGACGGACGAGAACGGCAACATCAAGCCCATCGGCAAGTGGAAGGGCGTGGAGTTCTTGGACAAGCCAAGCGGCAAAGCCGAGCGCACCGACCAGCAGAAGCGTGACTATCTGGAGGGTAAGACGGTCAAACTCGACGGTGTTACCGACAAGCAGGGCGTACCAGCAACCCTTTACTTGAAGTTCAGTCCCGAAAAGGGGCACCCGCTCACCTATGCCAATGACCCAGACAAGGCTGTCAGCCAGACCCCTGCCTCCGAAAGCCAGACGCAGGTGGCCGTGAATAACGAGGGCAAGACCCGCTCGGCATCCCGAAGGGTGACGCTTGCAACAAGCAAGAACGAGCAGACTAAGGGAGTGAAGGAACCCCTGCAGCAAGGCCAGACTGCTCCGTAGGACACCAAGCAACAGGAACAACAGGACGCTGCCGTGAAGCCTGAAAAGATTTGAGCATCCCCGCCAAACGGGGAAGCGGCGTAAGCCAAAGGGGCAAATAAAAAAAAGACCGCCCACGACTTGGACGGCCTTGTAAATCTTAAATGTATGCCCGTAGCGACGCTACTTCGCCCCCTTCCGCCTGTTACACTCGCGGCAGAGCATCTGGCAGTTCTCCACGACCGTGCGGCCGCCGTCGCGCCATGGGGTGATGTGGTCGCCCTCCATGAACTCCAGGTCGAACTCCTTGCCGCACACGGCGCAACGGTGGTTCTGCTGCTCCCAGACGGCCAGTTTGATGTCCTCGGGGAAGGCTCGCAAGTCCAGGTAGTGCTCGTCGCCCGTCAGCACGTAGGGGATGATGCCGCTGGTGCGCTGTATCTCGCTGTCGCGCATCAGTTCTGAGATTCGACGGCCCAGAGCCACCGTGTCGAGCGTCTCGGTGTGGTATTTGTCGTAGAACAGTGCCCAGTCGAGGCCCTTCATGATTTTCTTGAACCGCTTCATGTCGAAGTTGTTGATGGCCCAGTTGAGCACCGTCTGGAAATACTGCCACAGGTTGTTGGCATTCGGGTCGTGCTGATGCGCCGCCATATAGCCCACCGCCGACTGCCGGTGGCCCTCGCGCGTTTCGTGGTCGGCCATCCATTCCAAAGCCCGCTTCAGGAAGTCCTGCCGGATGGGCGTGCCGCTGACCAAGTCCTTGCCCAGCCTGTAGGCGCCGCAGTTCGACTTCGAGAAGTGCCGCTTGGCATCGCTGACGAACGGCCCGGCGAAGATGGCGTTCTGTATCTCCTGCTCGTTGAGCGGCTTGCCGGCAATGTTGATGGTCTGAAACCATTCCAGTTTCTCGCTCGCCTCACCCTCGCAGACATATACCGTCAGCGGGTAGTCGAGAATGCGGCGCTGGATGTCCTCGGGCTGGTTGAAGAAGTTTTTGAAGTCGTAGGAGAACTTGCCCGCCACGTATTCGCAGAGCGACAGCGTGCGCTGCTGGCCGTCCATCACCTCGTAGGGGCAGTCGGCATCGTCGGCGCGGCGCACCCAGTACATCACGTTCAGCGGGTAGCCCCGCAGCACGGTCGTAATCACGGCCTGCTGCTCCCGCTCGTTGTAGATAAACTCGCGCTGGTAGGGCGGTCGGATGTCGAGCCGTCCGTCGTAGCCGCGCACGCCCTGCTCGTCGTTGTTCACGTAGCCCGCCGTAATCTCGCCGACGGTCACGCTGATTTGCTTAATCGTCATCATATCTGTTGGGGGTGTTTGTTACGGATTAAGATTCTGCTGTATTGTCTTTTCCCTTTTATTACTCCACAACCGCCACGGTCTTCAGGATGGACGGAATATCCGACTTCTTTCAAAATATAACTTGGAGCCGAGGCGCGTGTGTTACCACTTGCTTGCCAAACAATTTCAAACTGGGATGGATTGTATTTGTCAAGGAAAGTAATAGGTACTCCCATGATACCTGCATAGTCACAAGGGATGTCTTGAGTCTTGCCGACATTGATTGCCTTATAGTTGTCGTATTTTGGATATTCTTCTGGAGTATAATGACAAACCAAATCAAGCTCCTCGGTTCGTTTTGGTATTTCAAGGTTAGTAAACCAATTCACACCAGAAACTCTAATCATGTCTTTCTTGTGGTCACCAGCTGTTGCAATATCATCATAAGGCGATGAAAAGTGCGCAGCACCCCCTTTGAAACCATATCCAAGCCAAACCTGATTTGATTGCAGAAGCGGAAACACTTCTTTGTACGTGATTGCATTTTGATGACCCACAACCAGAAACTTCTTTTCAAATTCCATCAACTGCCCCACATACTCACGAAAAAGAGAAAACGGCGGATTTGTAACCACGATGTCGGCCTCTTTCAGGAGTTCAATACATTCCGGGTCTCGGAAATCGCCTGTCTTGAGTGTCGATAGAACATTCTTATCGTTCTGAAGCAGGTAGCGCACATCGCTGAGGTCAACTGCCCCGTCGCCGTTCATGTCGCGTACTTCGGTTATCTCCACCTTATAGGCTATCTTCCTCGGCTCGTCAGTAAAATCCCCGAAGTCAATCATCAATTCATTGCCCTGTACAGGCGAGCCGTTGTAGCACGTACAAATCAACTTCTTCAATCCAAGTTGGTTGAACCGCAGTGCGAAATACTTGAAGAAGTTGCTCTCGTAAGGGTCATCACAATTACACAGCACGACCTTATCACGGAAATGCGGCCAATAATGCTGCAATTCTCGTTCGATGTCGGTCAGCTGCGTGTAGAACTCATCTTTCTTGGCCGTCTTGGCCGCATTCAGATTCTTGTTTGCCATACGCTATGCATAAGTGCGTATTGCTTATCTTCGGAGACGGTCTTTGTTAGAACACAAGAAAGCATGGACGCCTATCCATGCTCTAAAGGCTCTACCAAAGCCCGTCAACCCAGATAAGTCACGCCCATGCTTAACGCACAGACGCTTGCGACTTATTCATTCGGGTTGAACTTATTGTTGAATTTGGTAGATTCTTAGAGCTTTTCCGAATAACAGCAAACGCTTGTTAATTTTTTACCCACGATGTCAATTCGGCAACCGCACGAGGCGGAAACCGAGGGCAAAATTACTCAAAATTCTCCGAAATACTGCCTCGGAAGCATAAAAATCGTAAAAATCGACGGAAAATTGTGTTATTCTGTGTGAAAGCGATACGGGATTGAGGGAAATTTGCTAACTTCGCATCGTGTTCTTCAACTTAATGTTTAACTTGCCGTAAGCGGGGCGTTGCGAAGTATTCCCAGAAAGGGCAAAATCTCCCTTATAGGGAAGATGCAACCTTCTATATAGAGAAGATGCAACCTTGCATATAGAGAAGATTGAACCTCCTATATAGGGAAGATTCGGGCGGCTTGCGGAGGCACAAAAAAGGAAAGGGTAAGCGTATGGCATTTTTCAAGAAAGTGTTCAAGCAGTTGAACAAGAAGTGGTACCCGCAGTCTGTACTCGTGGGCGGTGCGGTGACGACCGACCAGATTTCTAAGCGTGTGGCAGCCGAATCGACTGTGGCTCCGGCTGACGTGAAGGCCGTGCTGACGGCACTGAGCGGTGTGATGGGCGACTACATGGCGCAGAGCCGGAGTGTCAGGCTCGACGGCATCGGCTCGTTCTTCTTCCAGTCATCTGCTACGGGCAACGGCAAGGACAAGGCCGAGGACGTGTCGGCCAACGACATCAACGGCGTGAAGGTACGCTTCATCCCCGAGACGACCTACAAGCGTGGCGGAAGTTCGGCAAAGAAAGGCCGCAGGGCAACACGTGCGCTGACCGACGTGGATATTGAGTGGATTGATGTGGCTTCGCTGGGCGTGAATGTTTCGGCAAGCGACAGCGGCTCCAGTTCGAATGATGACGAGCCGATTATCGAGAGGCCGTAAGGCGTATATTTCTCGCACAACTTTAATGCAGCCCGAATGTCGCTCAAACGATGTTCGGGCTGCATTGTTTTTGTAAGTATGCTGTTTGCGTGTGCTAAGTATGATGGTTAGCGGTCGCAAGTCATATCGTTAGCAATCGCAAGTGGCATACTTTCGTTTTATGTGACAGGACTCGGAACTCGGCACAAAGGGTCTTCATCACCCCAAAGGACGTTATGGATTCGTCGGCATCAGAATCCAACCCCTAAAGGAGAAAGAGGTCACAGCCGGGGGCGACCTTCCACCCATTGGAACTGAACGCCATGCAGACGGCACGGCTCACTGCGTACATTCCCCTGCGCGATACCTACGAAACGCTTTATACATACGAGGCTGACAACCATGAGTTTATCAAGGCTGACATCTTCGACCATCCCGTTTCGTTCAACATCAACGAGGTGACACAGGTAGATACCCCAGAGGAAGCCCTGTCTGCTTCACTCAACAAGTTCGGTGGCGTGAACCTCGGCTACATGGCGTGGCTCACCAGTATGGATGTGAAGGAACTGATTGACGGTCTGAAAGGACGCATATACTTCAATCCGTTGATTTCCGGCTATGAGGTAAAAGACCGCTTCGTCGCTGGAAATGTTATTGACAAGGCAGAACGGATAGAGAACTGGATTGAGATGCAGAGACAGCGGAGAGAGGAAGAGGGCGAGGAATACACCATTGACCCGTCCGTGGCTGAATCGCTGCAAGCCTTAAAGGA
>JAFUSC010000152.1 GCA_017467705.1 Prevotella sp.
ATGATTACACTTGATTTAAGTGAAAAAGGACGTGATGATTTTAGAGAACGGTTTGGCTTGTTCATAGATATTGACGATGAACGTCAGATAATTCATTTCAATAACTGTTCCATAGATTATGAGATAGATAATTTTATTTTAAAGTCATCTATAGATGAGTCCGAAACAGCATTTGTTTTTATGGATGGAATTGCTGTACAGATAGAGTCTTTGGACTCCTGTATTCCTGTTCCTTGCCCTACAATATTGACATATCCACATAAACAAGATGTTTTCAATAGTGTCAGAATGCGTAATGAAATAGAAAACTATCGTGGACATTCATGGGATGGTGATTATTATAGCATTGCCCTGTTATATGGTGAAGAAAGAAAGTTAGAAAACATATCGTGATATAGTTTTATATGAAAGAGAACAGAGATATTATCAAATCAGAGTTTAAGTATTATCTTGCAAATGTTGCCCGTTCTTCAAGACGTACAAGCGAAGGTTTCAATTTGGGCAATTCTGCTGTCAGTAGCTTTGTAACATTTATTGAACCTAAGAAGTTGTTTGATTATGCTCCAGAAAAATGGCAGCATATTGAATCAATGTACGATATAACAGATCCAGAGGAAGTCAAAAAGATAACAAATGAACTTCTTAATGATAAGTCCTTTATGACTCATGATTCAGAGGATAATCAGCAATATCGGTCTGGTGCTTTGATGCATTATACATGTTTTATAAATGCTCGTTCTTTTTTTTTGAGGCTGAGAGGAAAGAAAGTGACTTCACCTATTAGTGTAGGTCAAAAATCTGGTAACTTAGCATATCGGCCCTATATCACTGCTATCAAATCTAAACCATTTCTTCTGCTTGCAGGAATATCGGGAACGGGAAAGAGTAGGATCGTGCGTGAGTTGGCGAGGGCTTGCTGGGATGATGGGTCGGAAGAGTACAAGGCACAGAAACCGAAGAACTTTGAGATGGTGCAGGTGAAGCCGAACTGGCATGATTCGAGTGAGTTGATTGGCTACGTGAGTCGCGTCAGTGGCAGTCCTGTATTTGTGGCTGGGGACTTTCTGAAGTTTGTGGCTAAGGCTTGGGAAAATCCTGAGGTGCCTTACTTCCTTTGTCTTGACGAGATGAACCTGGCCCCTGTGGAGCAATACTTTGCTGAGTATCTGAGTGTGGTGGAGTCGCGCAAATGTGATGAGAATGGAGCGGTAACGACTGACCCCATTTTAAAGAAATGCGAAGAGCAGTGGTACTTTGACTTGACGGCTCAACTGACTACAAATGACGCGATAAGAACGCAGTTTAATACGGATGGTATTGCTATTCCGCAGAACCTGATTGTTGTGGGTACGGTGAATATGGATGAAACCACGTTCTCGTTCTCTCGCAAGGTGCTTGACAGGGCTATGACCATTGAGATGAATGAGGTAGATCTGTATGGTGGTCTGACTGATAGATATGAGAATATAGGCAAGTTGGAAGCTGGCAATCTGATAGGTACGGCTGTTGAGGGTGTAGATGTCTATCAAGAGAATAAGGACGTTTGTGACACGGCTTTACAGTATTTGGAGGCTGTGAACGGACAGTTAGAAGGTACGCCTTTCAAGGTGGCTTATCGTACCAGAAATGAGTTCCTGCTGTATGTGGTGAACAACCTGCCTTATAATAAAGATAAGGATGGCAAGGAGATTCTGCAGAAGGAAGTGATTGCCCGTGCACTGGATGAGATAACAAGCATGAAGATTCTCTCTCGCATTGAGGGTGACGAAACGAAGATTGGCACACTGCTGGATAGGCTGGAAACTACGATTAGAGAAAGGCTGAAGGCTATATCAGAGAAGGAATATTCGTCTAAGAAAGATGAAAATGGCAAGGTCTTTTCTGTCTCGTTGGCGAAACTTGCTGAGATGAAGAAACGCCTCGAAAGCGGCTACACCAGTTTCTGGAGTTGATAAATAGTAAACATATGACAAGAAAGAATCTGTTGATTCGTAATAGTACGGCTGAGTTCTTGATATTCCAAGCACAAAGTCAAGCTGATGGAGTGGAGGTGTTCTATCAGGACGAAATGTTATGGCTGACGCAGAAGGCTATGGCCACTTTGTTTGATGTGGGTATTCCTGCCATCAGTAAGCATCTGAAGAATATCTTTGGGGAAGGGGAGTTGGCTGAGGATTCAGTTATTTCCAAAATGGAAACAACTGCTTCGGATGGCAAGAACTACATGACGAGATATTATAATCTTGATGCCGTTATTTCTGTAGGCTATCGTGTCAATTCCATTCGTGCTACACAATTTCGTCAATGGGCTACAACTGTGCTTCGGCAGTTTGCTATTCGCGGCTATGTGTTGGATAAGAAACGAATGGAGAATGGCGCTTTCTTAACGGAAGACTACTTTGAACATCTATTGGCTGAAATCCGTGAGATCCGGTTGAGCGAGCGTCGGATGTATCAGAAAGTTACAGACCTTTATGCCACGGCCATAGACTATAATAAGGATGCACCTACTACCCGCAAGTTCTTTGCTAAGGTACAGAACAAAATGCATTATGCTATTCATGGGCATACGGCGGCAGAATTGATCATGGAAAGGGCTAATGCAGAGAAAGAGCACATGGGATTGACAACTTGGGAAAAAGCACCTGACGGCAAAATTGTTAAAACGGATGTGTCGATTGCGAAGAATTATCTGAAAGGAAATGAATTGGAGAGTCTTGGTCGTATAGTAAACGCATTCCTTGATTTGGCGGAAGACAGGGCCAAACGACATATCCCGATGACGATGGAAGACTGGGCGAAATATACAGACCGCTTTCTAACGATGGATGACCGTGAGTTATTGCAGGATAACGGGAAAGTCTCAGCAGAACAGGCCAAGGAATTTGCAGAATCGGAATTTGAGAAATATCGCATTGTTCAGGACCGGCTGTTTATGTCGGACTTTGACAAAGAGATAGAGGGATTGTTAGAGAAGAAGGATTAAATGGACTTGCTGACCATACTACACGAAGACTTCACGATGTACGTCGAATGTTCGAAGTTCGATGCCATCTGGAATAAGGCCAAGGGAAACGTGGGCGAGGAGAATCTTGTATCTACTTATACTTGGTCGGATGGTGTATTGGCAGTAAAGAGAAATGATGTGCCTCTTGTGAAAGGTGAGAAGGCACAGGCTGTCTTCTTTGATAATGCGGAGTATCCCATTTGGGTGGATTTTAATAAGCATGTAGAGAAGGCTCAGTTTGGGTCAATGCTCCAAAGCGACAATGAACGGTTTACATTCAGAAAGCAGACGTTGGCTGGCTACATCAATTATGGTAATGATATTGGCAAGAGTGAACTGAACATTGTCTATCAAATAGGAAAAGAAAGCAAGCGATTCACGTTTGGCTATGAGGTGCTGAGCACGAAACTCAATTATCATGAGCATTGGCGGAAGATTATTGAGGATATAGAGGCGGAATACAGGATGCTGTCGCTCGACTACATGAAGCGCACGTTTCACGGTTTTACGCCAGACACGACAGGCGAGACTCCAGAACTGATATGGTGGAGCGTGTTTGCAGGGGAACAGCAAAAATTCATCAAGGCTTGTAGGAATATCATTGAACGACCTCGTCATCGGCTGCACGGGCGTGAGGTGTATCTGCGAGCAGATAAGCTGAAGCGGGTACCTGCGAATATCGAAAACGAACTGGCAGAGCATCGGAAAGAACCTGCACATCTTTATCGGGTAGAGGAGCAAATAAAGTCGAACGACACACAAGAGAACCGCTTTCTGAAATATGCACTTGGACAGATTGCGGATAAGTATGAGTTGCTGAAGAAACGGATAGAAGCCATCAAGAACACTTCGGATACAATGAAGCAGGATATGGAGAGAATGCTTAGCACGCTGAAGCATCTGCAACGCAATCCATTCTTCAGGACGGTGGGCAGGTTCAAGGGACTGACACAAGAAAGTCTGGTGTTGCAAAGGGCGACAGGATATAGTCAGATATACAGAACATGGAACCTGTTGCGGAGGGCGTATTCGCTGAATGATGGCATCTACCGCCTACAATCTAAGGATATTGCAACGCTCTATGAGATTTGGTGTTTCATAGAGGTAAGTCATATCGTGAGAGAGCAGTTGGGTGTCAAGCAAGAAGATATGGAGCACCGTAACCGAATGGAGATGAACGGGGTATTTACGTGGGAATTAGGTAAAGGTGAACACTCACGGATTCTGTTCAAAAAGGATGGCGTGGAACTGGCAGAGCTGGTTTATAATCCCAAGCATACGGAATGGGAGGATGACCAAACGAGCATCCGGGATTTAGTTGTGCCCACCGTTCCGCAGAAGCCAGACATTGTGCTTCAGTTGACAAAGGATGATGTCAAGAAGGGCATGAAGATGACTTACCTCTTCGATGCAAAGTACAGGATTGAGGGGAAAACGGCAAGAGGTGTGGACACGCCGCCTGACGATGCCATTAACCAGATGCACCGCTATCGGGACGCTATCTACTATCGGGATTATAGTGCGCAGCAGTTAAAGAAAGAAGTCATTGGCGGATATATCCTGTTCCCAGGTGACGGTGAACCTGCTGATGTGGAAGTGTCTAAATTCTACAAGACTATAGACGAGGTGAATATCGGGGCTTTTCCGCTGCGTCCGAAAGATGAGCGGAACCGTCAGTTGTTGGAGCACTTTATTCATGAGTTAATTGCTATGAAGTCGGCCTCGACGATTGCCCAAGTGATACCACAGAAGGGGGCTTTCGTGGAAGTTGGAGACAGGGTGTTGATTGGTGTTGTGAGACCAAGCAGCAGGAAAGACTACAATAAGAGTTTTGAAGAAGGAAGGGCAAAACTGTACTATACGGGCCGGAACTTTCCATCAACCATCATGCTGCACAATCTGCACTATTTCATTCCTTATTTTCCCGAAAAAGGGATTAGGGACGTGTATGAGATAACCGGTGTAAGAACGATTACAGCACGGGATGCCAAACAGCTGGAAGGTACTGAGGTCGTGGACGACATTCGTCTGGCCTTTGAATTGACATTTAGCCGAAGCCTGTCGGATGACTTTGTGAAAGTCAATACGAGAGGCATGATAAAGGACACCTTCATTGATACTACTTTTGGAAATCTGGAAAGCCTGTATTATGGATAAACTCTCTGCTGAACAGCGGCATGCTAACATGGCGGCCATTAAGGGGAAGGACACGAAGCCGGAGCTGATTGTCAGGCGGTGGCTGTGGGGTAGGGGATTCCGGTATAGACTGAACTCGCCACGGTTGCCGGGACATCCGGACTTGGTGCTGCTGAAATACAGGACGTGTGTGTTTGTGAATGGGTGCTTCTGGCATGGACATGGCGTTTCACTAAATGAGAATGGAGAAATGATAAATGACAAATGCTGCTGTAAGATTCCACGGACGAACCGTGAGTCCTGGGTGGCGAAGATTTGTCGGAACATGGAGCGTGACCGCGAGACGCAGAGGCAACTGGCGGCGATGGGGTGGCACACGGTCACGGTGTGGGAATGTGAGCTCAGACCGAAAGTGCGGGAGCAGACGCTGCGTTCGCTGGCCTATACGCTGAACAGCATCTTCCTGCAAGACCACAGCGTGCAGCGGCCTTACGTCTTGCCCGAAGAGGAAGCGGGCATTGGCATGGCGGCAGAGGACGGCCCGTTGTAAATTTACGAATTAACTGATTGAATGATTATGAAGAAGAAACAATTATTATTGGGGTTGATGATGGTGCTTGTGCTGACGGGGTGTGCTGTTTCGGCTGAGCAGTTGGCGGAGCGGGCCCGGATGTCGGAGCAGGTGACGCAGGAGCTGGGCAGCCGGCACTATAAGATCATGGTGCACATGATGTATCCGTTGCGGGGCACGAGTGTGAATGTTGACGGCTCGTCTTATTCGCTGGAGGTGAAGGGCGACACGCTGGTGTCGTACTTGCCTTATCGGGGCGTGGCGCGTTCGGTGGCTTACGGCGGCGGTTCCGGGTTGGTGTTCACGTCGGCCATCAGCCAGTACGATGTGCAGAAAGACAGGAAGGGCAACACCGTCGTCAGCTTCCGCAGCAACAGCGAGGATGACCAGTTCCTGTTCCACGTGCAGGTGTTTCCCAACGGTCATGCGACTGTCGATGTCAGTTCGCGTGAGCGTGACCCCATCAGCTTCAGCGGCACGCTGGAAGTGGAGTGATGCGGCGGTCATGAAAGGTTAAAACGAGTTCCATAGGCTCTTGATTTAAGTTAATTAAATGAGAATCAGGGGCCTTTTCGCGTGTAAAAGCGTTAAAATATTTGGCTGGTTCGCCAAATGTCCTTACCTTTGTGCCCGTTAACAATAGTATGGCGATTGAATGTCTCGTGGTGAGACGGCTGTACTTAAAATGAGAAAAGATGAGAACATTAAAGATTGTTTTACTAACAGTATTTGTGTTTAGCTTAGTCCCTATCGTGGGCTCGACATCGGGTCCGACACTGGAGAGCGACAATCAGATTGACGCAGTAGCACCAGAGGAAGGGATTGAGGGAGAAAGCTCATCAGATGTAGACTGGAACCCAGTGATGGATGCCATCATCCTGGTGGAGAGTGAGGGTAACCCCCGTGCCGTGAACGGCAATCAGGTAGGTGCCATGCAGATCACTCCCATCTGTGTGAAAGAGTGCAACCTCATTCTGGAGGGGCGGAAGGAGAAGAAGCGTTACACGCTTCAGGACCGCTTCAGCGTAGAGAAGTCGAAGGAGATGTTCCTGCTGATTCAGTCGCACCGCAATCCTGAGAACAGCGTCGAGGTGGCCATCCGTGCATGTAACGGAGGTCCGCGCTACTCAAAACGGGCCACGCAGCGTTACTACGAGCGTGTGATGAGAAGAATGAAGTAGAAGTTTATTTCATTTTAATTTAAAAAGCGCGAGCAGTCGGCAGACTACTTGCGCTTTCTTTTGCCCCACGCCTGACCCCTCCCCGAAGGAGAGGGGACTTGGGGCAAAACGAAAGAAGCCCGACGAATTGTCGGGCTTCATGAGTTGCGGAGGCAGGACTCGAACATGCGACCTCCAGGTTATGAGCCTGGCGAGCTACCAACTGCTCCACTCCGCGATGTTTTTTCGTTTGCGGGTGCAAAGGTACGAATATTTTTCCGACTATGCAAGCAAATGGGTGATATTTTTGATGATTTCGGTGGAAATATTTGTTTATTTCGAATAAAAGTGCTATTTTTGCACACGATAATTGCTATGTGCAATCAATTAAAAAGATAGGAGAACGTTATCATGTCCATATCAAAAACCAGACAGAAACTTGTTGACGTCGCCCGTCAGCTGTTTGCCAAGAACGGCCTTGAGAACACCACGATGAATGACATTGCGCTGGCTTCGGGCAAGGGGCGCCGCACGCTTTACACCTATTTCAAGTCGAAGGAGGATATCTATTACGCCGTGATTGAGTCGGAGCTGGAGCGCCTGAGCGACAAGCTCGACGAGGTGGCGGCCAAGAAGATTCGCCCTCAGGACAAGGTGATTGAGCTGATTTACACGCATCTGAGCCAGATTCGTGAGACGGTGGTGCGCAACGGCAACCTGCGTGCAGAGTTTTTCCGCAACATCTGGATGGTGGAGAAGGTGCGCAAGAACTTCGACGACGCCGAGGTGGAGCTGTTCCGCAAGGTGTTCACCGAGGGCAAGGAGGTCGGCGAGTTCGACATTGAGAACGTGGACTTGGTGGCCGACATCACGCACTACTGTATCAAGGGACTGGAGGTGCCTTACATCTACGGCCGCATAGCCCACGGCATGACCGAGGAGGCCACGAAGCCGCAGGTGGCGAAGTTCGTCTACGGCGCACTGGGCAAACGGACGAAAGGGTAGTTTTTAGTTCATAGTTCATAGTTCATAGTTCATAGTTCATAGTGATAGTTGATAGTTTACATTCATTATAATAAATAAAAAAAGAGATTTTATGGGACTTTTAACTGGTAAGACGGCGCTGATTACGGGTGCTGCACGCGGTATCGGAAAGGCTATCGCACTGAAGTTCGCCGAGGAAGGCGCAAACATTGCTTTCACTGACTTGGAGGTGAACGCAGAGACTGAGAGTGAAATCGCTGCCAAGGGCGTCAAGGCTAAGAGCTACGCTTCCAACGCAGCAGACTTCGCCCAGACCGAGGAAGTGGTCAAGGCAGTGAAGGAGGAGTTTGGAAGCATTGACATTCTGGTGAACAATGCCGGCATCACGAAGGACGGCCTGATGCTCCGCATGACCGAGCAGCAGTGGGACGCCGTGATAGCCGTCAACCTGAAGTCGGCCTTCAACTTCATCCATGCCTGTGTGCCCGTCATGATGCGTCAGCGCGGCGGCTCCATCATCAACATGGCCTCTGTCGTCGGCGTTCACGGCAATGCAGGTCAGGCCAACTACGCCGCTTCCAAGGCAGGCTTGATAGCTTTGGCTAAGTCCATCGGTCAGGAGATGGGTCCGAAGGGCATCCGTGCCAACGCCATTGCACCGGGCTTCATCGACACGGCCATGACGCAGGCCCTGCCTGACGACATCCGCAAGGAGTGGATCAACAAGATTCCCCTGCGCCGCGGCGGTCAGGTGGACGACATTGCCAACGTGGCTACGTTCTTGGCCAGCGACATGTCAAGCTACGTCAGCGGTCAGGTCATTCAGGTCGATGGTGGCATGAACATGTAATGCAGGTATTATACGAGGACAACCACATCATCATCGTCTCGAAGGCGAGTGGGGAGATTGTGCAGGGCGACAAGACCGGCGATGTCCCCCTCTCTGACGTTGTGAAGCAGTACCTCAAGGCCGTGCACCATAAGCCGGGCAATGTCTTTCTCGGTGTGGTTCATCGTCTGGACCGTCCCGTCAGTGGCGTCGTGGTGTTTGCCAAGACGTCGAAAGCCCTCTCGCGGCTGAATGACCTGTTCCGCAAGGGCGAGGTGCACAAGACCTACTGGGCCATCGTTCAGAATGAAGAATTAAGAATGAAGAATGAAGAATTTGCTGCCGCCGAAGTTGGGACCTCGGTAGAAAATTCTTCATTCTTCATTCTTAATTCTTCATTTACCATGTTAACCCACTACCTCACCCGCAACGAGCAGCAGAACAAGTCGTATGCCTACGGTCACGAGGTGCCGGGGTCGAAGAAGGCCATGCTGCGTTATCGGCCGATAGCCCGCGGTGAGCGTTACACGCTGCTCGAAGTGCAGCTCCTGACGGGTCGCCACCACCAGATTCGCTGTCAGCTCGCCGCCATCGGCAGCCCCATCAAGGGCGACCTCAAGTACGGTGCCCGCCGCTCCAACCCCGACGGCAGCATCTCGCTGCATGCCCGCCGCGTGGAGTTTGTGCATCCCGTCAGCAAGGAGAAAATCTGTGTCGAGGCCCCCGTGCCCGACGATGCTCTGTGGCAGGCGCTGACTCGTTAACTAAATTTCTGTTAATTCTGTTAAATTTTCGGGCTGAATTTTTCCGGAATTTTTGGTGTAACCACAATTCAACAGTGGGCTAAAACTATATAGTTTGAGCGAAAGTCGGCAGCTCTCGGGTCGGGAACAGGCGACTTCCGACATGCGAAACGGCATGTTTCAGCTCGCAAAACGCCGCGTTTCGCATCGTGAAACGGTACGTTTCAGCCCCTAAAACGGTGCGTTTCGCAACCTGAAACGGCCTGTTTTGCATGGTCGAAAAACGTGATTTTTCTCTTAGTGCTGATTATCAACGACTTACAAAGTGGCTCATAATTCGCGTATTTGCGACCGAGGGCAAAGTTTTTTGAAAAGTGCCCCTTCTCCAAGTTAAAGGATTTTGGCCGATTGTTAAACTTTGCAAATTTCTGTATCTCTATATCGGCAAATTGGCACGTTCACGTTTTTATTGCTTATCTTTGTAGCTGTAATTCCATGAATCCCTTAACTGGATAAAACAGATTAAAAACTACCGACCTATGAAACAGAAACTCCTTTACGCCATTCTTTTGTTGTTGCTGGCGTCAGTCGGGCTGCATGCCCAGCAGGAACTGGTCATTAACGAGCCAACCACGCTGACCGACATCACGCCGTGGCAGAACGCAGACGTCCGCTTCGAGTTGTCGTCGCAAATGAACTATGACACCTACGGTCTGAAGTATGTCATGGGTGTGCTCACGCTCGATGCCCCCGCCGCCCCCAAGTGGCAGCTGAACAGTTTTATTCTTCCCGTAGACTGCTATCGCTATGATACCAACTACGACAGCTATGACTATGAAGCTTCGGAACGTGTCTATCACATAGGCTCGCTGCTCAATGAGCGCACTTCCGTGGAGGCGCAGCAGGTTCAGGTGCGGCTGAGTGACACGGGCTATCAGGAGTGGATGGCCTTTTCGGTGCCGTTCGACGTGAACGTCAGTGACATCCAGACAGGTCCCGGCAACTGGGTCATCCGCCGTTACGACGGTGCCAACCGTGCTGCCGTGAAGAACGGGCAGACGTGGGTTGACGTAGGGCCCAATGAACAGCTGCATGCCTATCAGGGCTATATCTTCATGCGTGACTATGATGGGCTGTATGAAAACGAAAACTATGACTACGACCCTGACGATTGTGTCGTCACGTTGCCAGCCGCAGCCACGGCCAACCGTCAGAACTTCTTTGCCACGGGCGATGTTACGGTGCCCTTGCAGCACTATGCTGCCGAGATGTCGCACAATGCTGACTGGAACTTCGTGGGCAATCCCTATCCCTGCTACTACGACCTGCAGGGCATTGCTGAGAATGTCACCGTCTGGGTGTGGGACACCGAGAACCGGCAGTTCCGCAGCTTCTCCACCCGTCAGGATAACGGCTTCGTGCTGGCACCCTGTCAGGGCTTCTTTGTGCAGGCCGCCGGCATTGACCAGCTCACTTTCCGTGCCAGCGGGCGCCGCATCACAGGCAACATCCAGCTGCCGGAACTTGACGGTGAACAGGAGAGCAGGAAAGGGCAGGAGACGGAACCGCAGAGGGCGGCTCTGCATGCCTCTCAGTTTTCTCCCCAAAGTCCTGCGGACCCGGGTGCCAACTACTTCAACGCGCTGTCGGGCGAGGCTTACTTCGACCTCTTTGAACCCGACGGATTCTTGACAGCAGCCTTAAGCCTCCTGGGTGATAATTTCACGGCGGTCAAGAGCGTCACGGTGGTGGCTCCGCTCGGCGATTTCTTCATGTTTGGTCTCTTCTCCTACTGCGAGCGCGTAGATATCGGTCGCTCCGGTGGTTTTGTCACGTTGTCTGACATGAGCTTCCGTAACATGGTATACCTGCGCGAAGTGGTGCTGCCCGACTGCGTGCAGTCCATCAGCGACAATGCTTTCAGTTTCTGTCAGGCCATGGAGCAGATTGACTGCTATGCCACCACGCCGCCGACTGTCACCGATGCCATGTTCTCCAACATGAACAACAGCAACAGCAGCCAGCTCATCGTGCGTGTGCCGGCTGCCTCCGTGGCCGCCTACAAGGCTGCGCCCGGATGGAAGAACCACACCATTCTGCCCTTGACCGGTGGTGACGAACAACTGCAAAGCGTCACGCTCAGCGTGCGCACTCCTGAGGGTACCGATGTTGCTGCTGACTGCAACATCGTCTGGCGCAGCACCGAGGGTAACATCATCGGTGTCGGCCGCGAACTGACGGCACAGACCGTCGGCACCACGGTCCATTACAGCGTCGGTCTGCCCGCATCGCTCAGCACCGCTTACGAGGCCGTGCCCGACGGACAGCACACCGTGGCTGAGGCCGGCAATGTCATCACCGTCAGCCTGACGGCAACGGGTGTCGTTGACCTCGGTTCACTCGACCTGCATGGCTCACAGGGCTCCCTCACCTTTAACTACGTGCCCTCTTCCGACACGTCACAGCCACTCAGCACCAGCGACGTGCTGCTCGCCGTCACCGACAAGGCCACCGGAGCGGCCATCACCGACGGCATCAGTCAGGACACCCTGCTCGTTTTCCAGCAGACGCACCTCGCCGAGGGACAGACCGTCACCGTGCGTGCCACCAGCCGCAGCGGGCTGTTTGAGCCTGCTGAGGCTGACGCTACGGCTGATGCTGACGGCAACTTCGCCCTTGTGCTGACGCTGCGTGAGCGGGGCCATGCCCGCATGGTATGCACGCGGTCCGAGGGTGTGACCGATATGGTTGCCAGCGTGTTTGATGCGGCTGGCAGCTACGTGGGTCGCTTCACTGACAACGGCAGCATCATCACCGTCAGCGGACTGCCCGACGGACACTACACGGCCATCGTGATGCAGCAGAGCCAGTTCTTCAACACCGTCGCTACGCTGGCCGACTTGCAGCAGACCACGTTGCACGAAGGCACGGACTACGTGCGCACAGCCATTGAACTCACTGCCGGCACCTCGCGCGACTATCAGGTTCACGTGCCGTTCCTCAATGAGAGCGCCCTGAGCCACCTCGACGGCAGCAGCTACCTCAACGCCCAGAACACCGCGTTCTCACTCATGCAGACGGGTACGCTGAAAGCCAAGGCGGTCTTCAAGTCCGACTATGCCGCTCAGGTGAGCAACGTGCAGCTGCTGTTCGACATTCCCGAGGGCCTGCACTATCAGCAGGGCTCACTCATCAGCCAGCATGGAAGCAGCCAGCTCAGTGGCCGACGGCTCATCGTGCCGTGTCAGGCAGGTGAGCAGGTGAAGCTCTGTGTGGCGCCTGACCAGTCTGGAACGTACACGGTCATCGCGCTGGTGCAGTACGTCATGGGCGGACAGCAATATACGCAGCCCTTAGGTCAGGCGGTGATGGACGTTGAGAGCATCCGGCTGAACCTCCTCAGTCCCGTCAACACCCCCACCATCTATCCCCGCGGCTATGCCTTCCCGCACAGTCACCTCACGTTCTACGACGGTGAGCGCGTCATCGGTGAGACCACAGCCAAGAGCAATGGAAGCTTTGAGGCTGAGGTGACGCTGATTCCGGCCCTTGACGACACCCATCATTACGTCTACGCTTTGTTGGATAACGGCTCCGGACAGTCCTTCATGACAGAGGCTTACAACGTCACTTACGACAAGGATGCCAGCATGCTCCAATCGGTGGCAATGCTTTATCAGAGCCAGCGTGTGACGTGGAACAAGATCAAGGGTACCGTTACGCCCCGTTACTACAACGCCAATCCCGACCTCTCGCCCAGTGCTACATTCGTCGGCACGCTTGACCAGCCGAGGCCGGAGAACATCTTTGACCCCATGTTTGTCATTGCCACGAGCGACGGTTGGGGCTATGAGCTGCCGGCCGTGTGGGACGATGGTTCGCAGACCTACATCGCCACAGCCGACTTCCCCGACCCCAATTGCCTGCCCACGGGCGTGCAGTTTACCTATGACTATGCCGACCCGTCGCCCAAGGACCGCACGGCACTCTTGGAGTCCAGCAGTCAGGCGCTTGTCTCGGTGTTCAATGCTATGGCCACGGCTTACGACGAGAAGCTGCAGGTGGTTGATGTGCTGGAAGATACGGAAGACCGTCTGAGTTTCACCTTCATGCTCTCGGGCAAGGATGATGTCTTCATGGCTACTGCCCAGATTGAAGATGCCGACCAGATTCTGGCCATGCGCGAGGAAAATGTCTTCATGCGTTTCGGTGATGAGAGTGATGGCTTCACCATGTATGCCGAGGACGATGCCAACAGCTTGAAGCTCTATACCGTCAATCTGGAGACCAACGATGCTTTCTCCATCAACATCGGTTATGCGGATGCCGCTGCCCATGCGCCGCGCCGCGTCAGCTTCTTCGGTATTGTCAACGGCATCGGCGACTTTGCCAAATCCCTGAACCCGCTGCAAGACGTTGGCGAGATGCGCGACTTGATGAACAACAGCGATGACTATCGTCGTGAGATGCGCCAGAAGCAATCTCGTATGAAAGATTGGGTGTTCTCTAACGTCGCTATGCTTAAAGCATCTCTTGGCGCCGTCTGTCCTGACGGTGGCCCCAGCCTGTCGCAGTCGCTCATTGCTGCGTTCAGCGAACAGATTAATCAGCTGGAATCTGATGGAGTCGATTTCACTTACCAAGAGATGGATGCCGTGATAGAACATTACAAGGCTGCACAGGACAACTATGGTATCCAATATATTGGTGGCATGGTGATTGACGTGGCCGGAGGCAAGATTGCCAAGGCTGCCGTTGGCTTCAAGGGTGGCAAGGTGCTGCAGAAGGTCGGCAACATTTCGCAGAAGATCGGCGGAGTGGAGCAAATCACCAATTTCCTTGAGGGCGCTGTGGCTGATGCCTTAGGTAATGCCGCCAAGCAGAAAATGGATGAGAACTTCCCCAAGGACTGGAAGGGCATTAAGCAGTACTTTGACGAGTGGTCGGAAAAGCGGTGGGCTGAATGGAAGGGTAAAGTCAATGCGCTTCATGCCAGCATCGTTGCTTCTTACCAGTGTGATGAAGACGAGCTGAAGCCCCACATCGTCAAGCCCAAGCAGGAAGAAAAAGTGGAGCCCGTCATTGACCCCTCGGGCTTTGTCTATGAGGGTGTGCCCAGTAACCGTGTGGAGGGCGTTACCGCTACGGTCTATTATAAGGAGAACGCATCGGCTGCTGAGACGCTTTGGGACGCAGCTGAATATGGTCAGGAGAATCCCGTCGTCACCGATGCTGCCGGACTCTATATGTGGAACGTGCCGCAGGGCCTGTGGCAAGTGCGCTTCGAGAAAGACGGCTACGAGCCGACGCAGACCGGGTGGCTGCCCGTTCCGCCGCCCCAGCTGGATGTCAATGTGCCCATGATGCAACATGCGGCACCTGAGGTCGTGCGTGCCGAGGCTTACACCGACGGCGTCAGCATCAGCTTCTCCAAGTACATGAAACCCGCCACGCTCTCAGCTCTCAAGGTGCGTCAGGACGGTGTCGTCGTCAGCGGTACGCTTGAGCAGGTGGATGCTGAGGCTGGGCTTGTACGCCGTGTGCGCTTCGTGCCCGCTGTGCCCTTCACCGCACAGGAAGTGGAGCTCACTGTGCCCGCTGCGGCTCAGAGCTATGCCGGCGATGCGTTAGGCTTCGACGATGTGCGCACGCTCCCCGTGCAGCAGGTCATAGAAGAGCTGCTGGTGCAGGACGATGCTGTGCTGGCGCTCGGTCAGGAGGGCTATGTGCAGGTGACTGCGCTGCCTGCCGCTGCTGTGGCAGGCCAGCCGCTCAGCGTCACCATCGGCACACCGTTGGTGGAACTGGCTGACGGTGATCTGACGTTCGACAGCAATGGTCAGGTGCTCGTGCCCCTGCGGGGCTTGTTGCCCGGCGCGGCTGATGTCACCTTTGCCGTCGGCGATCTGGAGGCCCGGGCCACTGTACAGGTCAAGTATAGCCTCGTTGATGCCGTGGCACCTCCTGTGGCCACGTTGCTCACAGGCTCTTCCGTGCCGAAAGGCACGCAGGTGGAGTTGCTTTGCGCTACGGCCGGGGCCGACATCTACTACACCACGGACGGCAGTTGCCCGTGCAATGAGGCAGGCCGATTGCGCTACACCGGTCCCATCACCATCACCGAGGATGTTACCATTCAGGCTATTGCCGTGCTCGACGGACTGGCTGACAGCGAGGTGCAGACCTTCGTCTACACCATTGACGAGGGCACGTCCATTGGTGCCGTGGAGCAGGCGTTCGAGGTGCTCAGCCATGAGTACTACGACCTGTCGGGACAGCGCGTCACGCCCCCGCTGCGCCGTGGCGTCTATATCCACGTGCGCCGCACCACGGCAGGTTTGCTGACCCGCAAGGTGCTGGTGAAGTGAGTGAAGAAAGGTTGAAGGTGGGGGGTGGAGGGTTGAAGGGTGTTTTTCCATCTGTTTTTGACAAAAATGGCCGATAATATTTGTCATATCGAAAATTTGCGCTATCTTTGCAACATCAATGAAAGAGCAAATTCGTCAGTCGGGAAAGAAATGGGTCTTGGCGGCGGCAGCTGTGCTGCTGACGCCGGTGGTGCTGTTTGGGCTGCTGACGGTGCTCATCTATCTGCCCCCGGTGCAGAATTGGGTGGTGGACAAGGTGGCGGCCTACGCCAGCGAGAAGACCGGCATGCAGATCAGCATCGACCACGTGGACTTGGAGTTTCCGCTGGACTTAGGCATTGATGGCTTCAGGGTGAAAGGCCCGGAGGGGGCTTTCATCGACGTGGAGCGCATGGTGGTGGACGTGGAGCTGCTGCCGTTGCTGAGAAGCAGGGTGGTCATCGACGAGCTGGAGATCAGGAACACGAAGCTCAACACGGCCGACCTGATGGCGTCCATGCGTCTCAAGGGGCAGCTGGAACGGCTGTTCCTGACCAGTCGCGGCATTGACTTGGACCAGCAGACGGTGGACCTGAACGGGGCCACGCTCGACGGAGCCGTGATTGACATTGCCATGAACGACACCATCGTGCCCGAAGAGCCTGACACGACGAAGACGCTTTGGAAGATTTTTGCCGACAGCCTGACGGTGAACCGTTCGCAAGTGGCGTTCCACATGCCCGGCGACACGATGAGCGTCAAAGCCTACTTAGGATGGGCCTCGGCCTATACGGGCGTCGTCGACTTGGAGCAGCAGTGCTACACCGTGCAGCGCTTCGTGGTGAGGGACGGCACGCTGGACTATGACCAGAACTATGAGCCCGCCGTTGACGGCTTCGACTATAACCACATCGCCCTGACCGGCGTCGGCATTGATATTGACAGCATTGTGGTAAAAGCCCCCCTGTCGTCCCCCGAGGGGGACACAAATGTCCAAGGCGCAGCTAAAGCCTCCCCTCGGGGAGGTTTGGAGGGGGCTTCCTCGGGGGACGAAGGGGGGGCTTTCTCTCTCTACCTTAACGTCAACCGAATTGCCATGCGCGACAAGAGCGGGCTGGAGATTACGGAGCTGAGGGGGCCCTTCAGCATGGACTCCACGGGCATCAGCTTGCCGAAGGCTGTGCTGCGGACGCCCGACTCGGACATTGAGGCGGAGTTCAGGGTTCAAAATTCATTATATTTGCGCCTCAACGCTCAGTTGGGCAAGCAGGACCTGCTGCGCTTCATGGGTGGGCTGCCGCAGCAGATGCAGCAGCGCTGGCCGAACCAGCCGCTGACCATTCGCGGCTCGCTGAACGGCAACATGCAGCAGGCTGACTTCACGGGGCTGCTCATCGACCTGCCCGGTGCCCTGCACTTGCAAGCCGACGGCACCGTGGCCAATGCGACGGACATGAGCCAGCTGAAGGCCGACGTGCAGCTGCACGGACGCACGGAGAATCTGGACTTCCTCACCTCGGCGTACGGCATCCCCAATGCGCAGATACGCATCCCGCGGGGCATCACCGTCGACGGACGGCTGAAGGCAGAGCCGGTGACGAGGCGCGAGGTGCGAGGTACGAGGTACGACGTGGACCTGACGGCCCGTGAGGGCGGCGGCACGGTGAAGGCCAAGGGCTTCGTCCAGCAAAACTCAAACCTCAAATCTCAACGCTCAAACCAAACCTCAAATCTCAAATCTCAAATCTCAAACCAAATAGCCTATCAAGCTGACCTGAACATACGGAACCTGAACGTGCACCACTTCATGCCGCGTGACTCCATCTATACCGTCACCGCTGACGTGAGCCTCAACGGACAGGGCACCGACTTCTTTGCCCCCAGCAGCCGGCTTGACGCCAAGGCCAGCATCGCCAGCCTGCACTACGGGTCGTGGCATCTGACCGACATCGTGGCTGACGCCGTGCTGAAGGATGGGCGTGCCGTGGCTAACATTGACAGCCACAACGAGCTGGCTGACGGCCACTTGGCCGTGGACGCCCTGCTCTCCACCAAGAAGCTTGACGCCACGGTGAGTGCTGACCTGAACCGGGTAGACTTCCATGCCCTCCGCTTTGCTGACCAGCCGCTGGAGGTCGGATTGTGCGGCCACGTCGACGTGTCGTCTGACATGAAGAACACGTACCGCGTGCAGGGCTACTTCAGCGACCTCACCGTGCGTGACGACCAGCGCATCTATCGTCCGACGGACATCACGCTCGACGCCCTGACCGCCCCTGACACCACTTGGGCACACCTCTCCAGTGGCGACATCGTGATGAACATGACGGCCAGCGGCGGCTACGAACGGTTGCTCGACGAGGTGATGAAGCTGAGCGACGAGGCCTCGACGCAGATGAAGGACCGCATCATTGACCAGCCGAAGCTGCTCTCCATGCTGCCGACCATGCACATTGACCTGCACAGCGGCAGTGACAATCCGCTCATGACGCTGCTGCGCTCAGAGAAGATGAGCTACCGGCAGATGACGCTTGACCTGACCACGTCACCCGAGACGGGCATCAACGGCAGCGGCTTCGTGCACGGACTGGTGGCCGACAGCACCCGCATTGACACCATCGACTTCCAGATAAAGACCAAGACCGAGGGCCGCATGATCAAGGAACGGCACGTCAGCTTCAGTGCCCACGTGCAGAACAACAAGCGCAATCCGCAGTTCGTGTTCCGGGCCATGCTCGACGGAGCCGTGCATGCTCACGGTGCCGTGGTGGGTCTGCGCTTCTACGACGAGAAGGAGCGCTTGGGCGTGCGCTTGGGCGCCAATGCCGAACTGCTGGAGACGGGCATCAACCTGCATCTGGTGCCTGAACGCCCGACGGTGGGCTACAAGGAGTTCAACCTGAACAAGGACAACTACATCTTCCTCGGCCCCAAGAACCGCATCAAGGCCAAGGTGGACCTGATTGCCGACGACGGCACCGGCGTGAAGATATACTCGGAAGACGACAGCTCCAACTATCTGCAAGACCTGACCATCAGCCTGAACAAGCTGAATCTGGGTGAGCTGACGTCGGTCATGCCTTACTACCTGCCCCGCATGGGTGGTGTGCTGAACGGCGACTTCCACGTCGTGCAGGACGAGCAGGAACACTTCTCTGTGGTCAGCGACATGAGCGTGCGTGACCTGAGCTACGAGAACTCGCAGCTGGGCAATCTCAGCACGGAGCTCATCTACTTGCAGAAGGAGAACGACGCCCACGCACTGGAGGCCCACATCATGAAGGACGACGAAGAGGTGGGCCTGCTCAGCGGCACCTACTACAACGAGGGCGAGGGACGGCTCGACGCCCTGTTCAGCATGCAGCGCTTCCCGTTGGCACTTGTCAACGGCTTCATTCCCAACGGCATGATGGGCTTGGAGGGCTACGGCGAGGGCGAACTGACGGTGAAGGGTAAGCTGAAGAGCCTGCAAGTGAACGGCGAGGTGGTGCTGAATGACTCCTACCTGGTCAGCGTGCCTTACGGCATACGCCTGCGCTTCGACGATGACCCCGTGCGCATCGTGGGCTCTAACCTGCTGTTAGAGAACTTCACCCTCTATGCCTACAATGACAACCCGCTCAACATTCAGGGCAACATTGACTTCTCGAATCTTGATAACATCACCATGAACGTGCGCATGAGGGCCCGCGACTTCCAGCTCATCAATGCTAAGAAGGATGCCCGTTCTGAAGCCTACGGCAAGGCCTACGTCAACTTCTTCGGCATGCTGAAGGGCTCGCTCGACAACCTGAGCATGCGGGGACGACTGGACGTGCTGGGCAATACCGACTTGGCCTACATTCTGCGCGACTCACCGCTGACCACTGACAACCAGCTCAACGAACTGGTGAAGTTCACCGACTTCAACGACTCGGTGCAGACGGTCGTCAAGCGTCCGCAGCTGACGGGCTTCAACATGGACATGACCATCGACGTGTCGCAGGGCGCCCACGTCATTGCCTACCTCAACGTAGACCAGACCAACTACGTCGACCTGATGGGTGGCGGCACGCTGCGCATGCTCTATACACCGGCTGACAACCTGCGGCTGACGGGTAAGTACACGCTGAACAACGGCGAGATGAAGTACTCGCTGCCCGTCATACCGCTCAAGACGTTCACCATCCAGAACGGCAGCTACATTGAGTTCACGGGCGACGTGATGAACCCCACGCTCAACATCACGGCCACCGAGCAGGTGAAGGCCACGGTGAACAACGAGAGCGGAGTGGGGCGGTCGGTCACCTTCGACTGCGGCGTGGTCATCACCAAGACGCTGGCCGACATGGGACTGGAGTTCACGCTTGATGCCCCGCAGGACATGACCATACACAGCGAGTTGCAGACCATGACCACCGAGCAGCGCGGCAAGCTGGCCGTGTCCATGCTCACCACGGGCATGTACTTGGCTGACGGCAACACCAGCGCGTTCACCATGAACTCTGCTCTCAGCTCGTTCCTGAGCGGTGAGATCAATAAGATTACGGGTAATGCCCTGCGCACGCTGGACCTCAGCTTCGGCATGGACAATACCACCGACGCCACGGGAGCCATGCACACCGACTACTCGTTCAAGTTCGCCAAGCGTTTCTGGAACAACCGCCTGCGCATTGTCGTCGGCGGACTGGTGTCAACGGGCGCTGACCTGAAGGACCGCAACCGCTCGTTCTTCGACAACGTCATGCTGGAGTACCGTCTGGACGACACGGCCAACAAATACGTCACGCTGTTCTATGAGAACAACTCTTACGACTGGCTCGACGGCTACACGCAGCGCTATGGTGCAGGCTTCATCTGGCGCCGTTCGCTCAACAGCCTGAGTGACATCTTCAAGTTCAACAGCGACACGCAGCCAGTACTCATGCAGCGGCCTCCGACAACAACGCCCACGGACACGCTCCGTGTGCCGGCAGACTCGGTGGAAAATAAAAGGTAAGAAAGTAAAAAAGTAAGAAAGTAAAACGTAAAACCCCATACAGATGACCATGCAGGTAAACCATATAGATCATAAGACAGGGAGACCGCGGCCGGCGTCGCTCTCATGCTTGCGGCATGCGCTGTGCCCCATAGCCTTTTTACCTTTTTACCTTTTTACCTTTTTACTTTTCCTCGCCTCTTGTTCCACCACCAAGGGCATACCTGACGATGACCAGCTTTTCGTGGGACTGAAGAAGATACAATACGACAACTACGAGAAGAGCGACTACGCCACCGCCACGCAGGAAGAGATAGAGGCAGCGCTGGCCACGGCGCCTAACGGTGCGCTCTTCGGCAGTTCCTACTACCGCACGGGCTTCGCGCCGAGTCTCTGGATATGGAACGCCTTTTCGGGCAAGGAGGGCGGCTTTGCCAAGTGGATGACGTCCACGTTCGGCTCCCCTCCTGTGCTGATGAGCTGGGTGAACCCCACGCTGCGTGCTTCCGTGGCACAGTCGGTGCTGCGCAATCACGGCTACTTCAGCGGCAACGTGGCCTTCGAGACCATCACGCAGTCGAACCCGAAGAAGGCGAAGATTGCCTACACGGTGGACATGGGACGGCTCACCACCATCGACACGTTGATGTACGTCGGTTTCCCCGCTGAGGCTGACAGCATGATACGGGCCACGCTCGACGAGGCCGAGGTGCATGGCGGCGACCCGTTCAACGTTGCTTCGCTCGACGCTGAGCGGGCGCGCCTGAACACCTTGCTGCGCAACAACGGCTACTATTATTATCAGGCGGGCTATGCCAGCTATCTGGCTGACACGTTTGCCGTCGACGGCAAGGCACAGCTGCGCCTGCAACTGGCTGACGACGTGCCCGAGGCTGCCCGCCACAAATGGTACATCGGCCGCGTGAACATCAACATGCGCAACTCCACACGTGAACAGTACACCGACAGCACCGTGCGCCGTTACTTCACCGTGCGCTACAGCGGCAGCAAACCTCCCTTGCGTCCGGGCGTCATCATGGCCGACCTGAAGCTGCGTCCCCGTCAGGAGTTCAGCTACGACAACTATCTGGAGTCGGCTTCCAAGCTCAATGCCATGGGACTGTTCTCCATGGTTGACTTCCAGTTCACGCCCCGCGATACGACGGCAGCCTGCGACACGCTTGACCTGACGCTCAACTGCACGTTCGACAAGCCTTATGACTTCTACGTGGAGACCAACTTCAACGGTCGCTCCATCGGCCGCATCGGGCCGGAGCTGAAGCTGGGACTGACCCGCCGCAACGCTTTCCGTGGCGGCGAGAAGATTGACATCAACCTGCATGGCAGCTACGAGTGGTCAACCAGTGGCGGCTCTGACATGAGCAACTACAGCTACGGTGCTGACGCATCGGTAGAGTTTCCCCGCATCATTGCCCCCTTCTTCAGCAATAGCAGCGGTCCGCGGCGCGACGCCAACGGGCGCATCATCCGTCGCCGACGCTTCTATTCCACGCCCACCACGCTGCTCAAGCTCTCGGCTGACGTCATCCGCCGTCCCGGTTACTATAAGATGCACGTCAACTCCGGCGAGTGGACTTACCGCTGGCAGACCAGCGCGTCCAGCCGTCATGAGTTCTCGCCGCTGATTGTGAAGTATCAGTACATGAACACAACCACGGATGAGTTTGAAAAATTGCTGATGGAGAACCCCTATCTGGCAGCCACGATGAGTGACTACTTCATTCCCGAAATGCGTTACACCTATACCTACACCAGTCCCTCGGGCACGCGCAACCCCATACGTTGGGAAACGTCGCTGGCCGAGTCGGGCAACCTGACGTCGCTGGGCTTCATGGCGCTGGGCAAGGGCAAGTGGGACGAGCAGGAAAAGGAACTCTTCAGGAATCCTTATTCGCAGTTCCTGCGCTTGGAGACCGACTTCACCAAGACGTGGACGCTTGACGCCGCGTCGCAGCTGGTGGGCCATGTCAATGCAGGCGTCATCTGGAGCTACGGCAACAGCGACGGCTCGCCCTTCAGCGAGATGTTCTACGTGGGCGGTGCCAACAGCATCCGTGCTTTCAACGTGCGCTCCATCGGCCCCGGCGGTTATGTGGACTATCTGGGCGACCGGCAACTCTCCTATCTGTTGCAGAACGGCGACCTGAAGTTCGTCTGCAACTTGGAGTATCGCCGGCAGTTGTTCGGCAGCCTGTATGGAGCACTGTTCCTCGATGCCGGCAACGTGTGGACGCTGAGCAAGATGTATGACGTGGACGATGAGACCCTCGGTTTCCTGATGGACAACTCCAAGTTCCGCTTCAGCAAGTTCTTCGACCAGCTGGCCGTGGGTACGGGCATCGGCCTGCGCTATAACTTCGACTTCCTCGTGTTGCGACTTGACTGGGGCATCGGGCTCCATCTGCCTTACGAGACCACGACGTCGGGCTACTTCAACGTCGACAGCTTCAAGAGCAATCAGGCGCTCCACTTCGCCATCGGTTATCCGTTCTAAGGGATGTCTTCCTGCCTTCAGAGTAATGTCTATCTGCCCTCAGAGTAATGTCTATCTGCCCTCAGAGTAATGTCTACACTCCTTTTCACTCCTACACTCCTACACTCCTAAAAAAGAATACAAACCAAAATAAAATAGTAAATATGAAATTGATAATCAGAATTCTGTTTGCAGCCTTTGTGCTGTCAATGGTGCCCACGGTGAGCGTTGAGGCACAGGGAAAAATTGAGTCGCCGCTGGAGCGCAAGGCTCGGTTGGAACGTGAGGCTGCGGCCCGCAAGAAGAAGCAACAGCAGGAAGCCGCTGCCCAGCGCAGGCGCGAGGAAGAGGCCCGCAAGAAAGCCGAAGAGGAAGCCGCTGCCCGCGAAGCCGAACAGCAGGCCCGCGAGAAGGCTGCCCGCGAACAGGCCGAGCGTGATAGTATGGCCCGTGTACGGGAAGGATGGTTGGCTGCTGAGCGTGAAGAGCAAGCCAAGAAACAGGCCGAACAAGAAAAAAAAGAACGGGCATGGAAGGTGCAAAGTATGATTCATCTGGTACGTGTAGCTGTTGCCCCTTACAAAATGGGTGCTACGGAAGAACAAGGCTCCGACGTGGCAAGGGATGAGAAACCTGTGCACAAGGTAACACTCAATCCCTATATGATTGCTGAATATCCGGTAACACAAGAGCTTTGGGAGACCGTGACGGGTGGTAATCCTTCGCGAAGCAAGGGAGCGAAAAAGCCTGTTGTGAATGTAAGTCTGGATGACTGCCGCTCCTTTATCAAGCAACTGAATGAATTGACCGGCGAAACATATCGTCTGCCTACTGAAGCAGAGTGGGAATATGCAGCCCGTGGAGGCAAAATGTCAAGGGGATATCGCTATGCAGGTAGTAATAATCTGGATGAAGTGGCATGGTACGAAGGCAACAGCTCTGGTCAGTTGCATGAGGTCGGTCAGAAGAAACCTAACGAGCTGAGACTTTACGACATGTCGGGCAACGTGTTCGAGTGGTGTGCCGACTGGTATACAGACTACCCTTCGACCGACCAAACGAACCCACTACCGAAGGAACCACGTGGCGATGACGAGTATGATGTTTCCTACGTGGCCCGTGGAGGAAGCATGAGGAGTAAAATAACAGAGTGTAGAGCATCTTTCCGCCGTCCGACGCAGGCATTTAACGACTATGAGTTTGTGGGACTTCGCTTGGCAATGGATGGCTACGAGGGCGATCTTGACGAAATATTGACACCGGCGTATGAGAAAGACGGTATTGTCTTTAAGTATGGGCAGATTACTGCGAAGGAATATTTCGACATGGAGGAAGAATTCGGGGCGGAATATGAGGATGAGATGATTGACTTGGTGGCACAGGAATTAAAGAATCTGGATTTGCCAAAGAAGGATATATATGAGATGATTGAGATGAATGGCGTTGTCATTGTCTACTTGATTGTAACTTCCGATCACTCACAGAAAGACAAACTGGCATGGATTCAGCAGTGCAAGGACCTTGACTTAGAAGAAGATCCTGCTGTAGCAGAGCTTGGTGCACGGCTCTATCGGGAAATCTATGAAGACCTGAAAAAGAAGAATAAGTAGTTCCCTGTAGTTCAAGCCCGAATCAGCCATTGGGATTCCCCGCAGCCTTTGCGCACGGGGGGATGCTAATGGCTGATTCTTTTTTTGCTGTTTATCCCGGAACGGTCTAATGACCGATTGGGGATAATGGCGCTCTCAAGGCAGGAAACAGGCGTTTCTGTAATTGTAAACTGTAAGTTTAAAAGTGTAATAAACTATTTATTGCAAAGTAATAAACCGTTTATTGGTCAGTAATAAACCGTTTATTGGTCGGTAATAAACCGTTTATTGGTCGGTAATAAACCGTTTATTACTTTGTAAAAAACCGTTTATTACTTTCTTGAAGTGGCATTTCTCGCTTGCAGAAGTGCCGGTTCCCTACGCGAGACGCGGCCTTTAAAGTGAAGAAATCATAATTTATTTTGTCATTCGGCTGTTTTGCAGTATCTTTGTATGCAAAATCAAACGAAACAATGGAAGAAAAGCGTTAAATATAACAAAAAACAACAAACTATGAAACCGACATTATTTCTATTAGCTGCCGGCATGGGCAGCCGCTACGGTGGACTGAAGCAGCTGGACGGACTGGGTCCCAACGGCGAAACCATCATGGATTACAGTATTTACGATGCCATTGAAGCCGGCTTCGGCAAGATTGTATGGGTCATCCGTAAGGACTTCGAGGAGCAGTTCCGCACGCAGATTCTCGCAAAGTACGAAGGTAAGGTGAAGTGCGAGCTGTGCTTCCAGGCACTCGACGCACTGCCCGAGGGCTTCACTGTGCCCGAAGGCCGCCAGAAGCCGTGGGGCACGAACCACGCCGTGCTGATGGGTAAGGACGTCATCAAGGAGCCGTTCTGCGTCATCAACTGCGACGACTTCTACAACCGCGACGCCTTCAAGGTCATTGGCAAGTTCCTTGCCGACCTGCCCGAGGGTGCCAAGAACCAGTATGCCATGGTGGGCTTCCGCGTAGGCAACACGTTGTCGGAGAACGGTACCGTAGCCCGCGGCATCTGCTCG
>JAFUSC010000153.1 GCA_017467705.1 Prevotella sp.
CTCCTCGAACGGGTCGATGTCGGTCTTGTTGACGGGCTTCATTTCGTGCACCACGTCGGCATACATCTGCACGAAGCGGCGATAAGAGTCGTACACGAAGTGTGGGTTCTGTGTCTTCTTGACCATACCCTCGGCCACTTCATCGTTCAGACCAAGATTGAGGATGGTGTCCATCATACCCGGCATAGAAGCGCGTGCGCCCGAGCGAACAGAGACGAGCAGAGGATTCTCCTTGTCGCCGAACTTCGAGTTCATCAGCACCTCAATGTGCTTCACGGCTGCCATCACGTCTTCGTTGAGCAGCTCCATGATTTTCTCCTGACCTACCTGATAATACTCGTTACAGCAGTCAGTAGTGATGGTGAAACCAGGAGGAACGGGTACACCAATCAGGTTCATCTCAGCAAGGTTTGCGCCCTTGCCACCCAGTTCCTCACGCATCTTTGCATTACCCTCGGCCTTACCGTTGCCGAACAGGTAAACTCTTTTTTGACTCATAAAAAACTATAAATTTACGATTAACATTAATGAATTAAGTTGTTCCTATTTTATATAAGTGGTGCAAAGATACAAAAAGTTTTTCTTTCATGCAAGTATTTTGGATTTTTTTGCATCAGAGTTTTTCGTTGTGGATGTTTGCACGGTGGTCTTTCGCTCTTGGTGTGATGTCGTGGGCATCAAACGCAGCAAACGCATCGAAAGCCCGCAGCAAACGCATCGAAAGCCCGCAGCAAACGCATCGAAAGCCCGCGGCAAACGCACCGAAAGCCCGCAGCAAACGTATCGGATTCTGTATCCGAAACGTTATTATGTCTAAAAATATTTGTTCATTCGCAAAAATGTTTGTAACTTTGTGCACCGAAAGAAAATGTTTACTTAAATACCTATTTAAAACAATGCTTACAGAGAAAGACATCCAACAACTTGCCCAGAAGGGCATCAGCGAAGAGAAACTCAATCATCAGTTAGAACAGTTCAAGACGGGTTTCCCGTTCCTGCGTCTTGAGGCAGCTGCCTCCATTGACCGTGGCATCGTGGCTCCCGGCGAGAAAGAGCGTCAGGCCTACGTCAAGGCTTGGGAAGACTACAAAGCCAGCGGTCGCAAGGTGGTGAAGTTCGTGCCTGCATCAGGTGCCGCCAGCCGTATGTTCAAAGACATGTTTGCCTTTGTCGACGCAGACTATGACGTGCCCACCACGCCGTTTGAGAAACAGTATTTCGACAACATCAAGAAGTTCGCCTTCTACGATGCACTGAACGCTGCCTGCGTGAAAAACGAGGGCAAGGACATCCCCACCCTTTTAGAGGAAGGAAAGTATAAGGCCGTGGCTGCACAGATGCTGCACGCCGAGGGACTGAACTACGGTCAGCTGCCCAAGGGACTGCTGCTGTTCCACCATTATGATGACGGTGCCCGCACACCCATGGAAGAGCATCTGGTTGAAGGAGCACTCTACGCTGCTTCAGAGGGTGAGGCTCACGTGCACTTCACCGTTTCGCACGAGCACATGGAGCTGTTCCGCCAGAAGGTGGCAGAGAAAGCCGATAAGTTCGCTGCAAAGTACGGCATCAAGTATGACATCACGTTCTCAGAGCAGAAGCCCTCGACTGACACCGTGGCAGCTAACGCCGACAATACGCCGTTCCGCAACGACGACGGCTCGCTGCTGTTCCGTCCGGGCGGACATGGTGCCCTCATCGAGAACCTGAATGACATTGAGGCTGATGTCATCTTCGTGAAGAACATCGACAACGTGGTGCCCGACCGCCTGAAAGCCGAGACCGTGGAATGGAAGCAGGTCATTGCCGGCGTGCTGGTGACGCTGCAACAGCGCGCCTTCAACTATTTACGGCTGCTCGACACAGGCAAGTACACCCACGAGCAGGTGGAGGAAATCATACGCTTCGTGCAGCAAGACCTCTGCTGCCGCAAGGCTGACATCAAACAGCTGGAAGACGCTGAGCTGGTGATCTATCTGCGCAAGAAGCTGAACCGCCCGATGCGCGTCTGTGGCGTGGTGAAGAATGTCGGCGAGCCCGGTGGCGGCCCGTTCCTGACCTATAACCAAGACGGGACCGTTTCGCTGCAGATTCTGGAGTCGAGCCAGATTGACAAGTCGAACAAGGAGTACATGGAGATGTTCACCAAGGGCACCCACTTCAATCCCGTTGATTTGGTATGTGCCGTACGCGACTACAAAGGTCAGCCGTTCAATCTGCCCGACTACGTTGACCCGACGACAGGCTTCATCAGCAGCAAGTCGAAGAGTGGTAAGGAACTAAAGGCGCTGGAACTGCCCGGCCTGTGGAACGGCGCCATGAGTGACTGGTCAACCGTCTTCGTTGAAGTGCCCCTCGGCACATTCAACCCCGTGAAGACTGTCAACGACCTGTTGCGTGAACAGCATCAGTAGTTCATAAGCTCTTTTAGGAGTCACATAACTAACTATAAGTATGTCTCCCCAACAGAAAGCGACGCTACGTGAAGAGATTGTTTCGTGCGCTATGCGTTTCTTTGCCGCCAAGGGAATCCGCTCGGTGAAGATGGACGACATAGCGCGCGAACTCACCATGTCGAAACGTACGCTCTACGAATTGTTTGAAAACAAGGAAGCTGTGCTCTATGAGGGCGTGCGCCGTCATCATGAGGAGAGCACGCGCCGCATGAATGAGCTGGTCAGCCAGAGTGACAACGTGATGACGGTCATTCTTGCCAGCTATCGTGTGAAGATTGACGAGCTACGACAGGTGAATCCTAACTTCTATGCTGACCTCGGTCGCTATCCGGCGGTGATGGACTATCTGGAACAGCGCAACCGGGAGTCACGTCAGCGGTTCATGGACTTCCTGCACCGAGGCGTCGATGAAGGATACTTCCGCCCTGAAGTGAACTATGACTTGATAGCTCACCTCTTCACAGCCATAGGTCACTACATGGCGGATCATAACCTCTACAGCCAATACTCCTTGGAGGACCTGTTCCATAATATGCTGTTCACCACATTACGTGGCTTCTGCACCCAGCGTGGCCTCGAAGTGCTGGACAGGGAGTTGTATTCTGTTTAGGAGATGCGGTGTTGTGATATTATAAAGTAAAAAAGCGTAAACCGTTGAAATGAAATACCTATCTGTTCTGTCATACCTCGTTGTGCCCCTGTGTCTGGCTGCTTGCAGCAGTGAGCCACAGGCTCCCAGCCTGCCGTTCAGCACCGTCAGCACAGTCAAGGAACAGGCGCTGACCACCGACAAGGATGCCCCGACGTGTAAGGTGAGTCTGAATGTTGCCTGTGCCAAAAGCGGTAACGCCGAGATTGACCGTGCCATCAACGAGACCGTCGTGCAGCAACTGTTTGATATGCAGAACCTAACCGTGCAGCAGGCTGCTGACTCATTTACCAACCGCTATACGCGGGAGTATCTGACTAACCTTGCCCCACTCTATGCCCAAGACCGTAGTGACGAGTCGAAGCGGCAATGGTATGAGTATCATTATGCCGTCACCACTCACACGCAAGCCGGACGTGACGACATCGTGGTCTATATTGCCGATGTGGATTACTACGAAGGCGGCGCCCACGGCATCACTCAGCAGCTGGTCATGAACTTCGACCCTGACACAGGAGAACAGCTGACACTCAAAAAGGTGTTTGTGCCCGGTGCCGAGACACGGCTGACGGAACTGCTACTTCAACGGCTGATGGACATGCATGATGTGAACAGCGTGGAGGCCCTGCGTGCCAAGGATTTCCTTTACTCCATGGATATGTTCCCTTCGGAGAACTTCATCATGGGTACTGACGAGCTCACCTTTATCTACAACATCTACGAGATAGCCCCTTACGCTGCCGGTCGAACGGAGATAACCCTGCCTTACAGCGATGTCAAGGAGCTGATGGCGAAGTAGAAACCCACCTTTCACTTGTTACTTGTCACTTATCCTATATATAATGTATGGAAGCAATCAACAGATATTTCCCGCAGATGAGCGCAGAACAGCGTCGGCATTTTGAGGCACTTGACGAGCTCTACCGCGACTGGAACGCTAAGATCAACGTCATCTCGCGTAAGGACATCGATAACCTCTACGAACATCATGTGCTCCATTCGTTGGCCATAGCGAAGTTCATGAACTTCAAGCCCGGCACGCAAGTGCTTGACTTCGGTACTGGTGGCGGATTTCCCGGCATACCGCTTGCCATCATGTTTCCTGAGTGCCGCTTCCGGCTTATTGACGGAACAGGGAAGAAAATACGTGTGGCTCAGGAGGTGGCACGTAGCATCGGGCTCACGAACTGTGAGGCTGTGCACTTGCGTGGTGAGGAAGAGCGCGGTAAGTATGATTTCATCGTCAGCCGGGCAGTCATGGCGTTGCCTGAGCTCGTGAAGATTGTCACCAAGAACGTAGCCAAGCGCCAGCAGAATGCGCTGCCCAATGGCATCATCTGTCTGAAAGGCGGCGACGTACAGGAAGAGACGTGCCCATATAAGAATATAGTAGAGGTCACCGACATCAGCACGTGGTTCACCGAACCTTGGTTCAAGGAGAAGCATTGTATCTATTTGCCGATGTAGTCATTAATAGTTGTTATAGGAGCGCTTTTATGCTGACGATCAAGAAATTCATCTTTAATCCCCTGCAAGAGAACACCTATGTGGTGCATGACGAGACGCATCAGGCAGTTATTATTGACTGCGGTGCTTTCTATAGTGAGGAACGTGAGGCTCTGAAGCAGTATATCACCGAACAGGGGTTGCTGTTGAAACATCTGCTGTGTACGCACGGCCACTTGGACCACTGCTTCGGCAACTGCGTCATCGCGCGTGACTACGGCATCTGTGCTGAGGTGAGTGCAGCAGACGACTTCCTCATTGAGCACCTTGACCATCAGGCAAGTAACATGTTCGGTTTCCACTTGGAAGATGAGGTACCGCCCGTAGGTCGCTACCTGACAGAGACTGACATCATCAGTTTTGGCACCCACCAGCTGACCATCATCTCCACCCCGGGTCACACGCCCGGCTCGGTAGTCTACTGGTGCGAGGCGGAGAGCGTGGCTTTTACGGGTGACACACTTTTCAGCATGAGCATCGGCCGCACCGACTTTGAGCGCGGCAGCTACCGTGACATGATGAGCAGCCTGCAACGACTCAAGCAGACCTTGCCGCCAGAAACGACGCTCTACTGCGGTCACGGACCTGACACCACCATGCAACAGGAACTACGCATGAATATGTATCTGAGGTGAGGCAGATGAAGTCGAAATCCCTCTTACATGCCCGGAATACCCCTCCAAAATCCCCTCAAATGCGGGGAAAAGTGTTTTTTTTTGAAAAAAAATGCCGAAAGATTTTCCTTTTCGGCTGAAAATCAGTATCTTTGCACCCCGAAATATGAAATAATAGAATTATTAACAGTCAACAACGTTATTTAAAGACATGACAAAAGCAGATATTATCAACGAGATTTCGGCAAAGACCGGACTCGCCAAGAAAGACGTATCAGTAGCAGTCGAGGCTTTCATGGAGGAAATTCGTCAGAGCCTTGCCACGAACAAGGAGAATGTCTACCTGCGTGGTTTCGGCAGTTTCATCGTGAAGCATCGTGCACAGAAGACGGCACGCAACATTTCGAAGAACACCACCATCGTGATTGATGCCCACGACTTCCCCGCCTTCAAGCCTGCCAAGAGCTTTATCGCCAAGATGCAGTAAAGATATAAGTAAGAAGAAAGTAAATTCACTAACATATTAAATAAATAAAAGAAACTATGCCAAACGGAAAGAAGAAGAAGGGCCACAAGATGGCTACTCACAAGCGCAAGAAGAGACTGAGAAAGAATCGTCATAAGAGCAAGTAAGCCCTTGATGGCGACGGGCTGTAAAAGGCCCGACAATTCGTACAGACTCTCTCGAAGCTGACGAAGAAAAGAAATGAAAGGAGTGTACCGACTTTGCCCGCGTATGATGAAGAGCGGAGCAACAGCGGTGCACCCTTTTAGTATTCCAAAACAAAGAGAAAACCGACACACATGACAAGTGAAGTAATCATTGACGTCCAGCCTAAGGATATATCGATAGCCCTGCTTGAGGACAAGAGCCTGGTGGAATACCAGCAGGAAACTCGCTCGGCATCGTTCTCCGTAGGTAACATCTATGTGGCAAAGGTGCGAAAACTGATGCCAGGACTGAATGCGTGCTTTGTCGATGTCGGTGCAGAGCGCGATGCGTTCCTGCACTATCTTGATTTGGGCTCTCAGTTCAGCTCGTATGAAAAGTATCTGAAACAGGTACAGAGTGACAGGAAAAAACTCTACCCTATCTCGAAGGCAACCAGACAGCCAGACGTCAAGAAGGATGGCAGCATTGCCACCATGCTGACTGTCGGACAGGAGGTGATGGTACAGGTCGTCAAGGAACCCATTTCGACAAAAGGCCCGCGCCTGACGTGCGAACTGAGCTTTGCCGGACGTTACATTGTGCTCATCCCCTTCAATGACAAAATCTCGGTGTCTTCGAAAATCAAGAAAAGCGAAGAACGGGCCCGACTGAAGCAGCTCATGCAAAGCATCAAGCCCAAGAACTTCGGTATCATCGTGCGCACCTCGGCTGAAGGCAAACGTGTGGCAGAACTTGACGGCGAGCTGAAAGTACTGCTCAAGCGCTGGGAAGACGCCATCACCAAGGTACAAAAGACTACTACACGCCCACAGCTGGTGTTTGAGGAAACCAGCAGGGCCGTAGCATTGTTGCGCGACTTGTTCAACCCCACCTACGACGGTATCTACATCAATGACACAGACATTTTCAATCAGGTAAAGGATTATGTAGGACTCATTGCACCTGAGAAGGCCGACATCGTGAAGTTGTATACAGGCACAGTTCCTATCTTTGACAACTTCAACGTGACGAAGCAAATCAAGTCAGCCTTCGGAAAGACCGTCAACTACAGACGTGGTGCCTATCTCATCATTGAGCACACAGAAGCCATGCACGTGGTGGACGTGAACAGCGGCACCCGCGTCAAAAAGGAGAATGGACAAGAAGCCAACGCATTAGAGACAAACCTCGGAGCAGCAGACGAACTGGCACGCCAGTTACGTTTGCGCGACATGGGAGGCATCATCGTCGTCGATTTTGTCGATATGAATCTCGCGGAAGACCGCCAGATGCTCTACGAACGCATGTGCAAGAACATGCAGAAAGACCGCGCACGTCACAACATCCTGCCACTCTCCAAGTTCGGACTGATGCAAATCACACGCCAACGCGTCAGGCCAGCTATGGATGTCAACGTTGAAGAAACCTGTCCCACCTGCTTTGGTAAAGGGAAAATCAAATCGTCGATACTTTTCACCGACCAGCTGGAGAGCAAGATTGACCAACTCGTTAATAAGATAGGCATGAAACGTTTCACGCTGCACGTACATCCTTACGTCGCTGCTTACATCAATCAGGGATTTATCTCGCTGAAACGTAGGTGGCAGATGAAGTACGGATTCGGTGTGAACATTGTTTCCTCGCAGAAACTTGCCTTCCTGCAATATGAATTCTACGACAAGCACGGCAATTTCATTGACATGCAGGAAGAGATAGAAAGCAAGTGACGAGACGAAGAATTTAATCTCAAAAAGAGTACGGAGACAAAAAATGTCTCCGTATTTTTTTGCCGTCTGCTGATTTATTCGTACTTTTGCAAATCAAGACGTAACATCAAAACAAAATCGCAATCCTCATGCTGACTATCACATTGAAAATCATATTCTGGTGCTGCCTGCTGCTTGTTGCATACACTTACGTGGGCTATGCCATTGTGCTTTACTTACTTGTCGTCGTCAAACGCGCCGTCAAAGGCCGTCCCGTGAAGGCGGTACTGCCTGCCGACGAACAGTTGCCTGACGTGACACTCATGATCTGTGCCTACAACGAAGAAGACATTGTGACGGAGAAAATGAAGAATACCCGTGCACTAAGCTACCCCAAAGGCAAGCTGAAAGTAATATGGGTAACTGACGGTAGCACAGACTCTACTAACGAGCGATTAAGGGCGTACGACGAGGTCAACGTCGTGTTTTCTCCCGAGCGAAAAGGGAAAACTGCAGCTTTAAATCATGGAATCAAAAGCGTTGACACGCCGTTAGTTATCATGACCGATGCAAACACCATGCTAAACCGCGACTGCGTGCTTGAGGTGGTGCGGTGTTTTATGGATGAGCGGGTGGCTTGTGTGGCTGGTGAGAAGCGCGTCATGGCGCGCAACGACGGCGACAACGCTGCTGAGGGTGAAGGCATGTACTGGAAATACGAAAGCACGCTCAAGCGACTTGACGGCGAACTTTACTCTGCCATGGGAGCAGCCGGTGAACTTTGCGCCATACGCACCAGTCTGTATATACCGATGCCTGAAGACACGTTGCTTGATGATTTCATCATGTCCATGCTCCTTGTCGGTCAAGGCAAGCGCATAGCCTACGCCCCTGATGCCTATGCCATGGAGTACGGTTCGGCTGACCTTGTCGAAGAGTCGAAGCGTAAACGGCGCATTGCTGCCGGTGGTTTGCAGAGCACGTGGCGACTGCGCGCGCTGCTCAACCCCTTCCGTCAGCCCGTCGTTGCTTTCCAGTTGCTTTCACACCGCGTGCTGCGATGGACCATTACGCCCTTTGCCTTGTTTGCTTTGATTCCCCTTAATGCCGTACTTGTTGCATTAGGGGCAGGAACGGTCTACACCGTCATCCTCATCCTTCAGGCTGTTTTCTATGCGGCAGCCTTGGGCGGCTATCTGTTGGCACGATGCGGCAAGAAGAGCAAGCTGCTCTACGTTCCCTACTATTTTCTGTTCATGAATATCAATGTTTTCCGTGGCATACACTATCTGCTCACCCACAAGAGCAACGGTGCCTGGGAAAAAGCCAAACGTGCATAGTGTATAGCCAAAAACAGTCTTCTTTTGTCGAATAACATCAAGACAAAGCACAAAAAGCGAAATTTGTGCTCAAAAAATTAGGCTGTTACAAAAAAAAACACTAAATTTGCAACATCTATTGATCAATAAGAAGGAAGATGCAACAGGATGAGAAAGAATTGCTAATGCAGAAATTAGCAGGGCTAAGTCTGAAACTTCAGAACGCTAACAACCAACTGGCCGAAGCAGAAGCTAAACTGAAGGAATACGAGAAGAGTGCTCAGGAAGCCGAAAAGGCTTCACGGATGAAGTCACTCTTCCTCGCCAACATGAGCCATGAGATACGTACTCCGCTCAATGCGATAGAAGGCTTCTCACGTATCATAGCTGAGACCGACTCCTATGAGGAGCGCATGAAGTTCATGGAGATCATTGAGAGCAATAATGCAAGAGTGCTCAATCTCATTGATGAAATCCTTGACCTGTCACGTGTGGAAGCAGGCGAGATTTCCATCAAGAAGACTCACACAGACCTGAATGAGGTGTGCAAGAGCCTCAAGCAGACATTTAAGTTCAGATGTCCTGACTCTGTGCAGCTCGTCTGGTCAATGCCTAACATGGCCGTGACGCTCAACACCGACCAGAACCGCCTCATGCAAGTGTTCTCCAACCTTATCGGTAATGCGTTGAAGCACACGGCTTCGGGCAGTATCACCTACGGATACAGGCTCATCAACGACGGGCAGGACATCGAGTTCTTTGTCACAGACACCGGTTCAGGCATTGCCCCCGAAGATATTGAGCACATATTCCAGACCTACGTTTCCAAAGATGCAGAGACCATGCAGAACAGCTACGGTCTTGGTCTGCCGCTCAGTAAGATCATCGTCGAGAAGCTGGGAGGTACCATGTCTGTCACGTCGAGTCTCGGAAAAGGCTCTACGTTCACTTTCGTGTTGCCTTTCGAGGGAACGATCGGCGGCCTGAACAAGAATTCGCGCATCACGACCAATTCGCGCACGCTGCGTGTCAGCACGAAGACCGACACCCAGAACGCGCCGCTCATTCTCGTGGCAGAGGACGAAGACAGCAACTTCGAGCTTGTTAAGATTATGTTAGGCAAGCGTTACCGCCTGCTGCGTGCCAAGAACGGCATCGAGGCCGTCACCTTGAACGACGAGAACCAGCCGCAGCTGATACTGATGGACATCCGCATGCCTGACATGAACGGACTTGACGCAACCCGCATCATCAAAGAAGTCAATCACGACATTCCCATTGTTGCCCTTAGCGCCTACGCTTTCGACGACAACATACGCGAAGCGAAAGAAGCCGGCTGTGATGATTTCCTTGCCAAACCTTTCAAAATTGAAGACTTGATAGAGATTGTTGCCAAGTACGTACACGAATAACATCACTAATCCACTAACCCCGCAAATACGCTTTAAACTATGGGAAAACTTGCTGTCCAAAGGTATTTCTCTCTGATGTTCCTTATTTTGACAGTCATCGTGATGGCTTTCACACTTATTGGATTGTTTGGCGGCAGTGTAGATCCGACAGGCAATACGGCAATGGCTATGCTTGTCTACATACTGCCAGTACTTATTCTGTGCAACGTGTTGTTGCTGATTTACTGGCTCATACGCCGTAAGTGGCTATGGTCCATCATGCCTGTATTATCTATTTTGTGCAGCATCCCTTATACTGGCACCATCATTCAGTTCGGCTCACTTGACACCTCTGCTGATAACGTACGAGGCATCAAGGTAGCAACCTACAATGTGGAGGCCTTTACACGTGAGACGACAGGCTTCAAGGCTGAAGCCATCCTTGCCGAAATGAAGAAGCAGAAGGTTGACGTGCTCTGTATGCAGGAATACTTGGAAAACAGCGGTGACAAGAAAAACTCCGACAGTTACAAGGAGTACTTCCCCTACATGCAGAAAGGCAGATTTGATATGGTCATCTACAGCAAGTATCCCATCAAGGAGTCAAAAACCATCCTCTTTGAAAACACTAACAATAGTGCTATGTGGGCTACCATTAATGTCAAGGGGAAGCTTATCCGTGTGTTCAACGTGCACTTGGAGACGACCGGATTCAACCGCACTATGTACCATGTAGGTAAGCTGGCGAGCCAAGGCCACCGTGTGGAAGACAACCGCGTCATCCGTGCCATCTATGGCAACTACACGCTGGGCATGGTGGTGAGAGCAGGTCAGGCACGCACAATAGCCAGTGAAGTGCAGCAGACCGACATTCCCGTCATTCTCTGCGGCGACTTCAATGATGTTCCCTACTCTTATGTATATAACACGATGTTGGGCGAACTTGTCGACGGCTTCAAGGAGTGTGGAAGCGGTGGGCTTATGGTGACCTTCCGTCAGCCCAAGAAACCTGTACGTATTGACTACATCTTCCACAGCGAGTCACTTGAAGGCATCACTTATTACGCAAACGATAATGTAACTTACTCTGACCACTTCCCTGTGTTCATGAAGATAGCATTGTAAGTCAATGGAGAACAACAGCATATTACAGAAGCTCGATGGGTTGGAAGCCCGTTTCGAGGAAGTTTCTACGCTCATCAGCGACCCGAACGTCATTAGTGACCAAAACCGTTTCGTCAAACTCACCAAGGAATATAAGGACTTGGGCGACATCATGGACGCCCGCAAACGTTACATCGCCTGTCTGAACAGCATCAGGGAGGCTAAAGACATCTTGGCCAACGAGGACGATCCCGAGATGAAGGAGATGGCCCGTGAGGAGTTGGCTGAGAACGAAGCGTTGCAGCCCAAGCTCGAGGAGGAAATCAAGATAGCCCTCATTCCCAAGGATCCCGAGGATGCAAAGAACGTCCAGATGGAGATTCGCGCCGGAACGGGCGGTGACGAAGCCTGTCTCTTTGCTGGCGATTTGTTTAAGATGTATAAGAGCTATTGCGACTCCAAGGGCTGGCAACTCTCCATCACCAGCGTTTCCGAGGGTGCCGTAGGCGGTTTCAAGGAGATAGACTTTGCCGTCAGCGGTGCCGATGTCTATGGCACGCTGAAATATGAGTCAGGTGTCCATCGCGTACAGCGTGTGCCGGCCACCGAAACGCAGGGGCGCATGCATACCTCTGCCGCCACCGTTGCCGTGCTGCCTGAGGCTGACAAGTTCGAGGTCCATGTCAACGAGGGTGAGATAAAGTGGGATACATTCCGTTCCTCAGGTGCCGGTGGACAGAACGTCAACAAGGTGGAATCCGGCGTCCGTTTGCGTTACATGTGGAAGAACCCTAACACAGGAGAGACCGAGGAGATACTTATTGAGTGTACCGAGACGCGCGACCAGCCGAAGAACAAGGAACGTGCCCTCTCGCGCCTATATACCTTTATATATGATAAGGAGCACCAGAAGTATATGGACGACATAGCTTCACGTCGCAAGAGTCTGGTTTCCACGGGTGACCGAAGCGCCAAAATCCGTACGTACAACTTCCCGCAGGGGCGCGTTACCGACCATCGTATCGGTTATACCACCCACGACCTGCAAGGCTTTCTCGGTGGTGACATCCAGTCCATGATTGATGCCCTGACCGTGGCCGAGAATGCAGAGCGCATGAAGGAATCAGAGCTGTAAAGAAAAATATAATTTACAAACCAAAAATAGACAAGACTATGACTGGTTGGATAAAAAAACATAAGGACAGTATCTACATAGTATGCGGTGCTACTGCTGGGAGCAGCGTCAGTAGTCAGTTCGATACGGCACGCTGGTATGAATATTGTTTGATATTTACCGTTGCATGGATTGTTGCATATATCCTTTGCTATTGTACTATTAAACTGATAACCAAACAGACTGCCCCATGACCCGCCAACAACTTGTCCAGCAAATCAAGGAGAAGCAATCGTTTCTCTGCGTCGGTCTTGATACCGACTTGAAGAAGATTCCGCAACATCTTCTGAAAGAGGAAGATGCTATCTTCTCGTTCAACAAATCCATTATCGACGCTACGGCTCCTTATTGTGTTGCCTACAAACCCAACTTGGCTTTCTATGAGGCTTTCGGCGTCAAGGGACTTATCTCGTTTGAGAAGACCATCAACTATCTCAAGCAGCACTACCCCACCCACTTCATCATTGCCGATGCAAAGCGCGGCGACATTGGCAACACGTCGGCCATGTATGCCCGCACGTTCTTCGAGGAATATGATGTCGACTCGCTGACCGTCGCCCCTTATATGGGTGAAGACTCGGTTACGCCATTCCTCGGTTACGAGGGCAAGTGGGGCATTCTGCTGGCTCTGACCAGCAACAAGGGCAGTCATGACTTCCAGCTGTCCCCTCTGTCGTCGTCCTCAGGTGCCGCAGAAGGCGCACTCTTTGAAAAGGTGTTGCGTGTTTCGCAGCAATGGGGCAGCGAGGAGAACATGATGTACGTCGTCGGTGCCACACAGGGACGCATGTTTGAGGACGTTCGCAAGATTGTTCCCAACCACTTCCTGCTCGTGCCGGGTGTCGGAGCACAGGGCGGTTCACTACAGGAGGTCTGCCGTTATGGTATGACGCGCGACTGCGGACTGCTTGTCAACTCGTCGCGTGGCATCATCTATGCTTCGCAGGGTGAGGACTTCGCCGATGTTGCCGCACAGAAAGCCCGCGAGCTGCAACAGCAGATGGCGGAGGAATTGATGAGATTTGAGGTTTGAGATTTGAGATTTGAGATTTAAGGCTTGAGCGTTGAGCGAATGGAGAAGATCATTTTAGGCATTGACCCCGGTACCAACATCATGGGCTATGGGCTCATCAAGGTGGTCGATGGCAAGGCACAGATGATGACGATGGGTGTCATAGACCTGCGTAAGTTCGCTGACGGCTACCTCAAGCTTGGCCATATCTTCGAACGTGTCACCGGCATTATTGATGCCTATCTGCCCGACGAGATGGCTATCGAGGCCCCCTTCTTCGGCAAGAACGTGCAGTCCATGCTCAAACTCGGTCGTGCTCAGGGAACGGCCATTGCCGCCGCCATTCATCACGGCGTTCCTATTCATGAGTATGCCCCCATGAAAATCAAAATGGCCATCACGGGCAACGGCAATGCTTCTAAAGAACAGGTGGCTGGCATGCTGCAGCGCATGCTCAAGCTGCGTACAGAAGACATGAGCGACTTCATGGATGCCACCGATGCTCTTGGCGCCGCTTACTGCCATTACATGCAGATGAACCGTCCTGAGTCGCAGGTGCACTACCGCAGCTGGAAAGATTTTGTCAATAAGAATAAAGATAAAGTGAAATGAACATAACCGCCATCGTCGGACGCAACGGAAGCGGCAAGACCCGATATGTCGATGCTCTGCGCAAGCAGCTGGCCAGCGACAGCGTGCGCTACGTCGCTTTCCGCGACTCCTATGGTCCTGCTGTCGACGGTTCCTACTACCTGCAACTGCGTTGGAACCAACACGACATTGACCACGAAATGCCGTCTGCCGCCGACGTTCTTGACAAAGCTTTTCAACAGACAGGCCCCGACACACCTGAACGGCGTGCATGGCGTGACCACCTCTGTCAGCTCTTCAACCTTGATCACGTCATGGATAAGTACATCATCACCCTTTCCAGCGGCGAGCTGCGCAAGTTCCAACTGGTCAGGGCGTTGCTCAGCCGTCCCCGCACGCTGATACTTGATGAACCCTTCATCGGCCTTGATGCCCCTACGCGCCAGCAATTGCGTGACCTGTTGTTCACGCTGGCCACCGATAATGACCTGCACCTCTACCTCGTTCTGGCCCGACGCGACGACGTGCCTGACTATGTGGAGAAGAAGATTCACCCCCAAGAGACCGACCTTCAACAGACCGCCCCCCAACCCCTCCCTGTAATGGAGGGGGGGAATAACTCTCTGCCCCTGAATGTATCTGCTCCCCTCCATCATAAGGAGGGATTGCCCGTCATTCGCATGAACCACGTAACCATTCGTTACGGCGAGCGTACTATTCTCCGCGACCTCAACTGGACCGTGATGAGCGGTGAGCGCTGGGCGCTCAGCGGTCGCAACGGAAGCGGCAAGTCTACCCTGCTGTCACTCGTCTGTGCCGACAATCCGCAGGCTTATGCCTGTGACATTCAGCTCTTCGGCCATCAGCGTGGTGAGAGCGGCGTCAGCATCTGGGACATCAAGCGTCGCATTGGCTACGTCTCGCCTGAGCTGGCCCGTTCCTATCGTCACAACCAGTCCGTGCTCCACGTCGTGGCCAGCGGCCTGAAAGACACCGTGGGACTTTATGTCCGTCCCAACGAGCGTGAGGCCGAGCTGTGTCGCCTGTGGCTTCACGTCTTTGGCATCGGACATCTGGAACAGCGTTCCTTCCTAAACCTGTCAAGTGGCGAGCAGCGTCTGGTGCTGGTGGCCCGTGCCTTTGTCAAAGACCCCGAACTGCTCATCCTCGATGAACCGTTGCACGGCCTTGACGATGAGAACCGCCAGTTGGTGCGCCGTGTCATCATGGACTTCTGTAGCCGCCCCAACAAAACCCTCATCATGGTCACCCACTACGAGGAAGAGCTACCCCCCTGCATCGACCGTCGGCTGAGACTGTAAGTCCTGCGTGGCGGTGCCGATGATGTGTTGGTTTTATTGAGATGCAAATAGATTTTTTCTCTCCGATTGCGTTATAATTCGAAAAGAATTCGTAACTTTGCAGTCGTAATGTTTCTATCATTTGAATTATGACCACCATCGAACTCAGAACATCCATCGCTGCAGACCTCGACCAGATGAGTGTCGAGATGCTGGAGAGCGTGTCGCGCTATGTTAGGCGTCTGCGCCATCATGCGCGAAGCCGCGGGCCTCAGGCCGCCACCAGCCGCCAACGCCGACGCGAGGCGGCTATGCTGTTCGTGAAAAACCTTTCCGTCGGTGGAGAGCATCCCGTACCTGCCGACGAGCGGGGCATTGACGCCCTTATTGCTGAGAAATACGACAAGTGATGCGAGCCTACATTGACACAAACATTCTGGTGGATTTGGTGCTTGCACGCCAAGAGTTCCTACCCGATGCCCAACGTGTATTCGCCTTGGGCTATGCTGACGAGGCGCAGCTGATGGTATCAGCTTTGTCATTTGTCAACACTATCTATCTGGGTAAGAAGTATAAATTCCCGCCAGAAGAGGTGCTGGCTAAACTCAGGATGGTAGCCGACTTCGTTGATGTAGTCGACCTGCGAGGCCAGAATGTGATTGACATGCTTGACAGCGGATGGAAAGATTATGAGGATGCCACCCAGCACCGCTCTGCTGTTGAGGAACAGGCCGACTGCATCGTAACCCGAAACAAAAAGGACTACAAGGACAGCACTATTGAAGTGCTGACACCTGCAGAGTTCTTCAGTAAAATCGACTCGAAGTAACTCCCTCATGCATCCGCTCACCCTCATATAACAAGATTTGAACATGGTATACACAGAACGTTTTGGACAATCAGATGACTATCGGCGTGAAGAGCTGATTCGGGTGATAGAACATTCAGTCGAGAGCCTGACCCTTCAGGAACTCGAAGCACTCTATTACGACATGAGCACGAAGAACTACATCAACGATTAGTATTAGTCACGGCTATTTATGGCTCAACGAGATTATCGCTGAGTTTGACGAAATCATCAGCTGGCACCGGACTCCCGCTCTTTTGCTTCAAGAAATTCTTTTGGGAGGATACTACTGATTCTTAAATATTGGTGTCCGCTAAAACTAAAACTGACACCAATATTTTTATCTATATTCCTCCTTTACGCAAGTACAAGACAGCGCGTGCTGCGGGGCAGAACGCATTGATTCGCGGTACAATATCATGCTTCCTGTAGCTTTTGGCTTTAGCCAAAGAAACTTTTGGCCCGAGGCAAAAGATCTTTTGGCTCCAGCCAAAAGTTCGGGAAACGTGTCCGTTGTACCGCGAAACGGTGTCGGCTGTACCGCCGGGCAGTGCGTTCTGCCCTGGTAATCTCATTTAAGTTATAGCGGACTGCAATAATTCTTAAAGATTATCCCAAACGCTGTCACTGACCTTCTTATAAGTTGCAAGGATGTATTCGTCTGAGGTATAATAATACTTCAATTTTAATGTTCCGCCAGATAGAATATCAACAACCAAAGACTGAGAACCGATTCTCAAACTTTTACTTTCTTCGTTGAAAGTGAAAGAATAAGTGCCGTTGCTATAGAAAACGCCTCGGTGTCCACCAATTACAGCGCAAGTGCCGTTTTTGTCAAAACGCAAATACTCTGCCTCGTCAGCACTAACGTCATTGTCGTGATGGAAAGCGCCATCCTCAAAGGCAACACCATGAGTCTGCTGCCAAGTTCCATACAAATTTTCAATACCTACAACACCCGTCGGCTCGTCATCGTCACTACCGCAAGCGATGAAGCATAATGGCATTATTGCCAATAGCAATAAATAGATTTTGTTCATAATCATAGACTTTTAAAATGCAAGGAATGGACGAATGTACAAAGCACTCGTTTCTGGACAGTTGTCAGAAACATAAACACCGGATTTTTCATTGAATACAATATCCCAAACAGTCCATTTCCTACTGAAAGAGCTGCTCCAAAAATACCCTTCTTGACCAGAACCTGTTTTACTTGATAATGGAGTATAGTCTGTTCCGATAATACCGACCTTGCTTAAAGTGTTGTTAATACCAGAAAGGACATGAGAACCTCCTGTAAACATTTTAATTTCTGAATCCTTAGTTATATTAGCTCCGAAGTTATTAGCCACGGCTATCCATTGTCCTATGCTCGGAATAAACCAACCAGTAGTTCCTGAAGGTGCTGGTACGTTATAATCAACAGCACTCACAGCTGCATGCGATTTCTTTGCTGCCAAAGCTTTTGTCTTATCAAATCCTTTCATATCGGACAAAGCTTCCTCTATGGTTGTAGCCGTGTAATTGTTATATCCATAATTGGTATAGTACATTTCTTCTTTTCCAGAATTGTTCAATGCCATAACAAGGCCATGCATGTTTTCTGAAACAGCATCATTGCCAACATAGACAACAATACCGATAGGTTTCTTTCCTGATACTAAAACATTACTACACGTTCCATCTGAATAGTAAATTTCCCCTACCTTAGCAGATGTTACCGCATCAGTTGAATTGTTGTTCCCGTCATCATCATCACTACCGCATGAGACAAAACCAACACTCAGCATTGCGACCATTATAAAGGTCAGCATGCTCCAAAAAAACTATTTGTTCATAAATGTTTAATATTAAAAGTTGTGCAATATTGCCTATTCCTTCAATGGCATCTGCACAAGCTCTTGGTAACGAAGAGAGCGCAGACCCGCCATATCTCCTAACAGGCTTTGCACGGCCCCTAATGTACTATGGTGAAGTCCACGCTCTATGCGTACACTCCAATGTACATTAGTAATGCTCCCGGTTCTCTGTTGAGGTGCAAATTCGTTAGGAGAATTGAGCAAATTATGTCATGTCTCTTGCGAAACACGGTGCAAATATACACAAAAAATCGCAAATCCATCACCTTGAACTATTAAAATCACATAAAATGTTATTATTTTTTTCGGCAGAAAGCGGTAATTTCATTTCTTTTCAAGCGACATCAATACCATCTTTTGTGATAAGGGTATATGTGAATAATGACTACACGAAGTTACAGACAACGAATTCTGCGGTACAGCCGTGAATGTTTCGAGGTACAAGACGCACCGTTTATCGGTACAAAACGGTTTTTCTCCGACCGTCCAGCCCGAGGTGGACGATCGCGCAGCCCGAGGTGGACGGTCGCGCAGCTCCAGCTGGACGCTCCGGCGCAGGGCTTATTGCTCCGCGAAACGGTATGTCCTGTACCTTAAAAATCTTGTGGTTGTACCGCAGGACAGATGATTCCGCCATCTGCATAAATAAAACATCCCCCTTTAGCTTACAGAGTCAGGCTAAAGGGGGATGCTGTATGAAAGGGGAAAAAGAAATTTTAATTCTTCTTCAGCACCACGGCGGAGCGGGCGGGGATGTAGAGCTTGAGCCACTCTTTCTTGTCCTTGACGTAGAGCGGGTCGTAGTTGGTGAGGTGCGTCACGCTGTCGTCGGCGAAGCCGTTGCCGCCGAAGTCCTTGGAGTCGGTGTTGAGCACCACGTCGTAAGAACCCGTAGGCACGAGGAAACCGTAGTCGGTGTAGCTGCGCGTGGGCGAGAAGTTGAACACGAACACGAGGTCGCCGCGCATGAAGCAGAGCACTTGGTCGCCGTCGTCGTGCCAGATTTCCACGACGGGCTTGTCTTGGAAGTTGCGCACGCTCTTGATGACCTTCAGCATCTCGCGGTCGAAGTCGCCCAGCCAATGGTAGCACAGGTCCTTGTTGTCGACGAGGTTCCATTGGCGGCGGGCATACTTATAGCTCCAGCCGTTGCCTTCGCGCGGGAAGTCAATCCACTCGGGATGTCCGAACTCGTTACCCATGAAGTTGAGGTAGCCGCCGTTGATGGCGCCTGCGGTGACGAGGCGAATCATCTTGTGCAGGGCGATGCCGCGCTGGGCGAGGTCGTTGACGTCCTTCTTGGCGAAGTGCCAGTACATGTCGGCATCGATGAGTCGGAAGATGATGGTCTTGTCGCCCACGAGTGCCTGGTCGTGACTCTCGCAGTAAGAGATGGTCTTCTCGTCGGGACGGCGGTTCTTGACCTCCCAGAAGATGGAGCAGACGTTGATGTCCTCGTCGCGCACCTCCTTGATGGTCTTGATCCAGTAGTCGGGGATGTTCATGGCCATGCGGTAGTCGAAGCCATAGCCGCCGTCCTCGAACTTGGCAGCGAGGCCGGGCATGCCCGAGACTTCCTCGGCAATGGTGATGGCGTTGGGGTTCACCTCGTGAATGAGGCAGTTGGCCAGCGTGAGGTAGCAGATGGCGTTGTCGTCCTCGTGACCGTTGAAGTAGTCGCCGTAGCCGCCGAAGGCTTCACCGAGTCCGTGGCTGTAGTAGAGCATGGAGGTGACGCCGTCGAAGCGGAAGCCGTCAAACTTGAATTCCTCGAGCCAGTACTTACAGTTGGAGAGCAGGAAGTGCAGCACGTCGTCCTTGCCGTAGTCGAAGCAGAGCGAGTCCCAAGCCGGGTGCTCGTGGCGGTCGCCGGGATAGAAGAACTGGTTGGGGTCGCCGGCCAGATTGCCAAGGCCCTCGACCTCGTTCTTCACGGCGTGCGAGTGCACGATGTCCATGATGACGGCGATGCCCATCTTGTGGGCGGTGTCAATCATCTCCTTCAGCTCTTCGGGGGTGCCGAAGCGGCTGCTGGGAGCGAAGAAGCTCGACACGTGGTAGCCGAAGGAACCGTAGTAGGGATGCTCCTGAATGGCCATCACCTGAATGGCGTTGTAGCCGTCGTTCTTGACACGCGGCAGCACGTTCTCGGTAAACTCCTTGTAGGTGCCGACCTTCTCGGCATCCTGTCCCATACCCACGTGGCACTCGTAGATGAGCAGCGGGTCCTTGTGGGGCTTGAAGTTCTTTTTCTTCCACTCGTAGGGCTTCTCGGGGTTCCACACCTGTGCAGAGAATATCTTGGTCTGTTCGTCCTGAACGACGCGACGGCACCAAGCGGGGATGCGCTCACCCTCTCCCCCATTCCACTTCACTTTCATCTTGTAGAGCTGACCGTGCTTCAGGGCTTTCTCGCTGAGACGGAGTTCCCAGTTGCCCGTGCCCTCAATACGCTTGCAGCGATACTTGTCTGACTCCTGCCAGTTGTTGAAGTCACCGATGAGGTAGATGTCGGTGGCGTTAGGCGCCCACTCGCGGAACACCCAGCCCTTGGTGAGCTTGTGAAGACCGAAGTAGAGATGACCGGTGGCGAAGTCGGAGAGCGTCTTCTTGCCGTTCTTGGTCAGCTGACCGATTTTCCACAGGGCATGGTCATGACGTCCCTGAATAGCTCCCTCAAAGGGTTCCAGCCAAGAGTCGTTGCGAACCAAGCCGATATGAGGATTTGAGGTTTGAGGCTTGAGGCTTGAGGTTTTCTTGGAAACCGCCTTCTTTGTTTCTTTTTTTGTTGCCATAATATTTAGTATAGTGATTCAAGTTTCTGAAGTTCTTTTCTACCACAGATTACGCATATTTCGCGGATTTTGGTGCTGCAGTTGTTCATGCATTTCGCATATTCATTTTGGATTTCGCGGATTTTCCAAAATGCATGTCTCCATCTGTGAAATCAGCCGCCCTGCGGCTAAAATGTCAAGGCAGGAAATCCGTGCAATCTGCGCAATCTGTGGTCGTTTTTATAGATGCGAAAGTTGAATATAGTGAGACCTTTAATTTGAAGTTGAGATGGACAAATCTCAAACCTCAAATCTCAAATCTCAATTCAAAATTTGACCTTAAAAATTGCTTTCTTGATTTCGGGTTCGAAGGAGATGCAGGGAGCGTGTCCGTCCTGCGGGAAGAAGATGGCGAACATGCCGGGGTGACACGTCACGTAGCTCTCGGCAGGCAGGTCGCCGAACTTGGTGATGTCCTTCTCGGCGTTGTAGGTCAGCTCCGGCAGATTGACTGCGGGCGTGTAGCCGTAGGTCTCATCACCTGAAAGCGGAATCTGGATGTCAATCATCTCGCGGTGAGTCTCTAATACTGCTGCGTCGGGCGTCTTACCCTTGGCCGTGGTGATGTTTACAAAGAGGTCCTTGCCGGCTATTTCATGCTTGCCGGGCTCTAATTTGTTCAGGTCGTTCTCTTTCAGGAAGTCGATGACTTTCGGGAAGAGCGGGTTGAGCGAAGCGTACTGGCTCAACTGGTCTAATGTGTCGATAATCATATTTATTTTTTGATTTGAGATTTTAGATTTTAGATTTGAGGTTTGGACGGATTAGTCTACCTTGCGGCGTCCGTGCACGTAGGTGCCCTTGGCGGTGATGTTGCCGTTACGGTCTTTCTCGATGAACGTGCCGTCGCGGTAGTCGTCCACGTAGCTGCCCTCAAAGCGGTTGCCCTCCTTGTCCTGTTCCAGAGCGGGACCGTTGCGCTTGCCGTTCTTGAAGGTGCCCTTGAACTTGGAACCGTCAGCGTAGCGGGCTATGCCTTCGCCGTCGATGGTGCCGTTGCGGAACTCACCCTCGTAGACGTCGCCGTTCTTCATGGTCAGCTTGCCGCGGCCGTTGGGCTTGTCCTGCTTCCACTCACCCTCGTAGGTGTTGCCGTTCTTCCAGACGATGGTGCCCTTACCCACTTTCTCGCCTTCGCGGAATTGTCCGGTGTAGCGGTCGCCGTTGGCATAGCGTATAATGCCCTGCCCCGTGCGCTCACCGTTCACGTAGTCGCCTTCGTAGACGTCGCCGTTCTGGAACTTGTAGATGCCGCGCCCGTTCTGCACGTCGTCCTTCCATTGGCCGACGTACTCGTCGCCGTCAGCATAGTGGAATGTGCCGGTGCCGTTGCGCTGGTTGTCACGCCACTCCCCGTCGTAGGTGGAGCCGTCACCCCAGTCATACTTGCCCCGGCCGCTCTTCTTGTCGTTCACCCATTGGCCGTCGTAATAGGCACCGCCGGCAAACGTGTAACGCCCCGTACCGTGGCGGCGGTCGTTCTCCCAGTTGCCTTCATAGCGGTCACCATTATAATAGTACATCACGCCGCGGCCTTTCTGCTCGTCCTTGTACCACAGGCCGACATACTTGTTGTTGTTCATGAAGTAGAAAGTGCCGAGTCCATGCTGATGGTCCTCAAACCACTCTCCCTCGTATTTCTCGCCGTCGCTGAACGTATAGACGCCGTAGCCGTGACGCTTGCCTTTGACGTATTCGCCTTCGTAAGTGTCGCCGTTCGGATAGACCGCCTTACCTTTGCCGTGTGCACGGCCGCTGACCATCTCGCCCTGATAGTCACCGCCGTCCTTGGTGGTCCACGTTCCGAGCGTTATCTGGGCTTGCGTTGCCGTTACTGTACCTATTAAGAATAAGAATATAATATTGAGTCGTTTCATCATGTCGCTATTTTTAACATGACAAAGGTAGAAAATAATTATGAATTATGAATTAAGAATTATGAATTATTTTGTACCTTTGCACAAATTTTAGATTTATTATGAAGTTTATCGGTATTATTCCTGCGCGTTATGCATCGACGCGCTTCCCCGGCAAGCCGCTTGCTGTGCTGGGGGGCAAGCCTGTCATCCAACGGGTTTATGAACAAGTCATCCAATGTCTGCCCGAGGCCTACGTTGCCACAGACGACGACCGTATACGCCAGACCGTCGAAGCGTTTGGCGGCAAGGCCGTCATGACACGTGCCGACCACAAGAGCGGTACTGACCGCATAGAGGAGGCATGCGGCATCATCGGTACTGACGCAGACGTCGTCATCAACGTGCAGGGTGACGAACCGTTCATTCATCGCTCGCAGATAGAGACGCTTTGCCAGCTGTTTGACGACCCGCAGACACAAATAGGCACTCTGGGCAAACGGTTCGCCACGATGGACGAGGTGCGTAACCCCAACTCGCCGAAGATCGTGTGTGACCGCCGGGGCTTCGCACTTTACTTCAGCCGTTCGGTTATTCCTTTCGTTCGTGGCAAGGAACAGAACGAGTGGTTTGGCAGCTATCCGTTCCTGAAACATCTGGGCGTCTATGCCTATCGTCGTGAGGTGCTTCACGAGGTGACACAGCTGTCGCAGTCGCCGTTGGAACTGGCTGAAAGTCTGGAACAGCTGCGCTGGTTAGAGAACGGCTACCGCATCCGTGTGGGGCTGACAGACGTAGAGACCGTAGGCATTGACACGCCTGACGACCTGCGGCGTGCAGAGCTGTTTCTTAAGGATAAGATTTTTTGTTTGCAGAAATAATTTGGTAATCTCACCAAATCTTCGTACCTTTGCACATTCAAAGACTAAAAAGACCGCAAAATATGAAAGTCCTGAAATTCGGAGGTACATCCGTAGGAAGTCCAGAGAGCATCCTGTCCATCAAACGCATCGTGGAGCAGGAGGCTCAAGTTGCTCCCGTCGTTGTCGTGGTCAGCGCCTTGGGTGGTGTTACTGACAAACTCATCGCCACGTCGCGCTTGGCCGTGGCTGGTAATGAGCTATGGGAGGCGGAGTTTAATGCCATCGCCCAGCGTCATCACCAGATGATAGATACCGTCATCACAGACACGGAACGCCGACAAGCCGTGACGCTGACGGTTGACGCCCTGCTGGAACAGCTGCAGTCCATCTACCGGGGCGTGTTCCTGATTCACGACCTGAGCGAGAAGACGCAGGCCGCCATTGTCAGCTACGGCGAACGCATCAGTTCCAACATCGTGACAGCACTCATCGATGGTGCCGTGCGCATGAACGCCCGCGACTTCATCAAGACCGAGCGCAAGAACGGCAAGCACTCACTCGATGCCGAACTGACCTATCGGCTGGTGAGGGAGGCATTTGACGCTTCAAACATCAAACATCAGACGTCAAATGCCATCTACGTCGTCCCCGGCTTCATCAGCCACGACCGTGACACAGGTCAGACGACGAACTTAGGACGTGGCGGAAGTGACTATACTGCCAGCATCATTGCAGCGGCACTCGATGCCGACGTGCTGGAGATATGGACTGACGTGGACGGTTTTATGACTGCCGATCCGCGCGTCATCCACACCGCCTACACCATCAATGAGCTAAGCTACGTAGAAGCGATGGAGCTCTGCAACTTCGGTGCCAAGGTCATCTATCCGCCGACCATCTATCCCGTCTGCGTGAAGAACATACCCATTCGCGTCAAGAACACGTTTAACCCTGACCATCCCGGCACACTCATCAAGGACAAGATAGAGGACGACCAGAAGCCCATCAAGGGTATCAGCAGCATCAGCGGCACTACGCTCATCACAGTCACAGGTCTGTCGAAGGTGGGTGTCATCGGCGTCAACCGCCGCATCTTCAGCGCCTTGGCCGTTAACGGCATTTCCGTGTTCATGGTCAGTCAGGCATCATCAGAGAACTCGACTTCTATCGGTGTGCGCGACGAAGACGCCGAAGCAGCCGTCAAGGTGCTCAACGGGGAGTTCCAGAAAGAGATTGAGACAGGTGCCATGTTCCCCATGCACGCAGAAAACAATCTGGCCACCATTGCCATCGTGGGTGAGAACATGAAACACACGCCGGGCATAGCCGGTAAGCTGTTCGGCACATTGGGCCGTTCTGGTATCAGCGTCATAGCCTGTGCACAGGGAGCATCAGAGACCAACATCTCGTTCGTCGTCGACAGCAAGTTCCTGCGTAAGTCACTCAACGTGCTGCATGATTCGTTCTTCCTCAGCGAATACAAGGTGCTTAACCTCTTCATCTGCGGCGTCGGCACCGTGGGCAGCAAGCTTATTGAACAGATCCGCTCTCAGTATGAAGAACTGAAAGAACGCTCACGGCTGAAACTGAATGTCGTTGGCATTGCCTCGTCGAAGAACGCCATCTTCTCACGCGATGGTCTCGACTTGGACAACTACCGCGAACTGTTGCGGCAGTCGGAACCCAGTTCGCCGGAGCGACTGCGTGAGAACATACTTTCCATGAACATCTTTAACTCGGTATTTGTCGACTGCACGGCGTCCAAGGACGTAGCTGCCCTCTATCAGTCGTTCTTGGAGCATAACATCAGCGTCGTGGCAGCCAACAAGATAGCGGCATCCAGCGACTATGAGAGCTACTACAAACTGAAGCAGACGGCATTGGCCCGTGGCGTCATTTTCCGTTTTGAGACCAATGTGGGCGCCGGACTGCCTATCATCGGCACCATTAACGACCTGCGCAACTCAGGTGACCGCATCCTGAAGATTGAGGCCGTGCTGTCGGGCACGCTCAACTTCATCTTCAACGAGCTTTCTGCCGAAGTGCCGTTCTCAGAGACGGTGCGCCGCGCCAAGGAGCAAGGTTACTCAGAACCCGATCCCCGCATTGACCTCAGCGGTACGGATGTCATCCGCAAACTGGTTATCCTGACCCGTGAAGCTGGCTACAGAGTTGAGCAGGCCGACGTGGATAAACACCTCTTCGTGCCCGACGAGTATTTCACAGGCACACAGGATGAGTTCTGGAACAGACTTCCACAGTTGGATGCCGACTTTGAGCAACGTCGCAAGCACCTCGAAGCAGAAGGCAAACGCTGGCGTTTCGTCGCAACGATGGAGGGCGGCAAGACCCATGTGGCGCTCAAGGCGGTCGATGCTACGCATCCGTTCTACAATTTGGCCGGTTCCAACAATATTGTGCTGCTCACCACAGAGCGTTACAAGGAGTATCCTATGCAAATACAAGGCTACGGAGCCGGCGCAGGCGTCACCGCGGCCGGTGTGTTTGCCAACATCATGTCAATCGCTAATATTTAAAATATGAAACATATTATTATATTAGGCGACGGTATGGCTGACCATCCTGTGGAGCGATTGGATGGCAAGACATTGTTGCAATACGCCCGTCCCGAATATATGAACATGCTGACCCGTGAAGGTCGTTGCGGACGGCTCGTCACCGTGCCCGAGGGTTTTCCTCCGGGGTCCGAAGTGGCCAACACAGCCATCCTTGGCTACGACCTCAACAAGGTCTATGAAGGCCGCGGCCCGTTGGAGGCTGCCAGCATCGGTTATGAGATGGCGGATGATGACTTTGCCATACGCTGTAACATCATCACCATCGAAGACGGAAAGATTATCACTCATAACGGCGGCAACTTGGAAACTGCCGATGCTGATGTGTTGATTAAATATCTCAACGAACAGTTGGCTGCCCCCATCAACCGCGAACAGGGCTGCGAACGTGTGAAATTCATCACAGGCATACAGTATCGTCACCTGCTCGTTATCAAAGGGGGCAACAAGCACATCGACTGTGCCCCACCCCACGACCATCCTAATGAGCCTTGGCGCCCGTTGTTAGTAAAACCCTCCGCACCTGTGGCCAATGGTTTACCCGCTGACACTTGTCGCATGTCCCCTCAGGAAACAGCCGACCTGATGAATGAGCTTATCCTTCGCTCACAGGAACTGCTGGCCAAACATCCCTATAACCTTGCAAAGGTACAGAAGGGCGAGCGCCCGGCCAATAGCATCTGGCCGTGGAGCGGTGGCTACCGTCCCAACATGCAGACATTGATGCAGCAATATCCACAGGTAAAGACCGGTGCCGTCATCTCGGCTGTTGACCTCATACAGGGAATTGGCCGTTATGCCGGACTGCGTATCATCAAGGTGCCAGGAGCTACGGGATTGGCTAATACCAACTACGAAGGTAAGGCACAGGCAGCTATTGATGCGCTGAAGACAGATGACTTCGTCTTCGTGCATGTGGAAGCAACTGACGAGGCCGGACATGACGGTGATGTAGACCTGAAGCTCCGTGCCATTAACTACTTGGACCAGCGGCTTATACGCCCAATAGTTGAAGCTATCCGTAAAATGGATGAACCCGTCTGTCTGGCTGTGTTGCCAGACCATCCCACTCCTGTAGAGCTGCGCATCCACGTCAATGAGCCCGTACCTTTCATGATCTGGCATCAGGACATCGAAGCTGACAGCGTGCAACAGTATGATGAAGTGTCGTGCGTCGGCGGAAGTTACGGTTTGTTGCGACTTCATGAGTTCATGGATGCCTTCATGCAGATATCATAGAATAAAAAGTTTAAAGTTCGAAGACTAATGAAATATTACAGCACCAACCATCAGGCCCCTATGGCCAATCTTGAGAAAGCCGTCATAAAAGGACTGGCAGAGGATCGCGGACTTTACATGCCCGAGCGCATCAAACCGCTGCCCAAGGAGTTCTTTGACAATATACATGGCATGACGTTTCAGGACATTGCCTACAACGTGGCAAGCTGCTTCTTCGGTGAAGACGTGGAACTTGACGGGCTGAAGGAGCTCGTCTATGACACGCTGCGTTTTGACTGCCCCGTCGTGAAAGTCGAGGAAAACATCTATGCCCTTGAACTCTTCCACGGTCCGACGCTTGCTTTCAAGGATGTGGGTGCCCGCTTCATGGCGCGGTTGCTGCAATACTTCATTAAGGAGCAAGGAACACGGTGCAGGGAGCAAGGAACAGGGAGCAAGGAGCAAGGGGCAAGGAGTAATAAGCAAGGCGAAGTCAACGTACTCGTAGCTACCAGCGGTGATACGGGTAGTGCTGTGGCTAATGGCTTCCTCGGTGTGGAGGGCATCCATGTCTATGTGCTCTACCCAAAAGGTAAAGTGTCACCCATTCAAGAGTGTCAGTTCACTACGCTGGGCCGTAATATCACCGCCATTGAGGTGGACGGGGTGTTCGACGACTGCCAGCGGCTGGTGAAGTCTGCCTTCATGGACGAAGAATTGAACGCTCACATGCGGCTCACTTCAGCTAACAGTATCAACGTGGCCCGATTCCTGCCGCAGGCGTTCTACTATTTTAATGCTGTAGCACGAATCCGTGAACAGAAAGATTTGGTTGTTTGCGTGCCTTCCGGCAACTTCGGCAACATCTGCTCTGCATTGTTCGGTCATCAGATGGGACTTCCTGTCAAACGGTTCATAGCAGCCAACAACGCTAACGATATCTTCTACCAGTACTTGCAGACAGGCAAATATGAGCCGCGTGCTTCTGTGCAGACATTAGCCAACGCCATGGATGTCGGTGACCCGAGTAACTTCGCACGTATTCTTAATCTTTATTCAAAGAACGGGACGCTATCACCTGAAGCAACCCATCAAGCCATCACCAGCCTGATCAGCGGGGCTACTTATACAGATGAACAGATAGCTGAGACCATGCGTCAATGTTATGCTGATAATGGCTATATCCTTGACCCGCATGGAGCCTGTGGCTATCGTGCCCTGAAGGAGGGCCTGCGCAAAGGTGAGGTGGGCGTGTTCTGTGAAACGGCACATCCTGCCAAGTTTAAGGAAAAGGTGGATGAGATTCTGGGCATTGACATTCCCATCCCAGACCGGTTGGCAGCTTTCATGCGCGGCGAGAAACAAAGTGTTCCGCTCAGCAAGGATTTCAAGGACTTCAAGACGTTTCTGCTTGAACGATAGGAAACGTTACCCCTTCATTCATCCCTTATAAACTATTCAAGCCCCGTGGACGAATACATAGAAATAAAAGGCGCAAGGGTTAACAACCTGAAGAACATTGACGTGAAGATTCCACGCGACAAGTTCGTGGTTATAGCAGGTGTCAGCGGCAGTGGCAAGTCCAGTCTGGCGTTCGATACGCTTTATGCAGAAGGCCAGCGGCGCTATGTGGAAAGTCTGTCGAGCTATGCCCGTCAGTTCCTTGGACGTATGCACAAGCCTGAGTGCGACTTCATCAAAGGTCTGCCCCCTGCCATAGCTATTGAACAGAAAGTCATTTCGCGCAATCCACGTTCTACCGTAGGAACGACGACGGAAATATACGAATACATGCGTCTGCTTTTCGCCCGCATCGGCCACACATATTCGCCCGTTTCGGGACAGGAAGTCAAGCGACACACTACCGAAGACATCGTGCATTGTGTGCAGCAGTTTGCACCGGGTACACGCTTCGTCGTGCTGGCACCGCTCAAGATAGCAAAAGGCCGCACATTGGGACGCCAGTTGCAGATGTATGTCCAGAATGGCTATGCCCGCATGTCGGTGAATGGTGAGATTGTCCGTATTGATGAGTTCATGGAGAGTGGCTCGTCACTACTGGCCACGGAATCAACAGATTCACTCTACCTTGTCATTGACCGTCTCTCTGTTGACGAGAGTAAGGATAGCATTTCACGACTGGTTGATTCTGCCGAGACCGCCTTCTATGAAGGCGACGGCGAACTGCGTCTGATGGTGCATCCGTCAGGCATCACCTTTGATTTCTCCACACGCTTCGAAGCCGATGGAATGACTTTTGAGGAGCCTAACGACCGTATGTTCTCTTTCAATTCACCTGTGGGTGCCTGTCCTGAGTGTCAGGGCTTCGGTAAAATCATTGGCATTGATGAGCATCTGGTCATACCCAACACAACCCTGTCAGTCTATGATGGCTGCGTGCTCTGTTGGCATGGAGAGAAGATGGGCATGTGGCGTGAAGAGTTCTGCCGGCGTGCTGCCATGTGCGACTTCCCCATATTTGAACCTTATATGAACTTGTCACGCCAACATAAGGACTGGCTGTGGCACGGATTACCTACTGACAAGCACAAGGACCCGCATGAACAGGTTTCCATTGATGCTTTCTTCCAGATGGTCAAGGAGAACCAATACAAGATACAGTACCGTGTTATGATGAGCCGCTATCGCGGCAAGACTATCTGTCCCGTCTGTCATGGTACGCGACTGAAGCCAGAAGCGGAATACGTTAAGATTGGCGGGCGAAGCATTTCCGACCTTGTGGAAATGCCTGTCGTCAGGCTGAAAAAATGGTTTGACCAGCTGCAACTGACGGCACAGGAGCAGGAGGTCAGCCGCAGGTTGTTGGTTGAAATCAACTCGCGCTTGCAGTTCTTGCTGGATGTCGGGCTGGGCTATCTCACGTTGAACCGTCCGTCGAACACACTTAGTGGAGGTGAAAGCCAACGCATCAATCTCACCACCTCGCTGGGATCGACATTGGTAGGTTCACTCTATATCCTTGATGAACCCAGCATCGGACTACACTCACGTGACACAGACCGGTTGATACGTGTCATCAAGGAGTTGCGTGACGTCGGTAACACGGTGATTGTTGTCGAACATGATGAGGAAATCATGCGGGCAGCCGATTACATTATTGACGTCGGCCCCGATGCGGGACGACTGGGTGGCGAGATTGTCTTTGCCGGAAGCACAGAAGACATCGCATTGAAAGGCAATCAGAAGGACAAGAACAGAAGCTATACCGTTCGCTATCTCACGGGGCAGGAGACCATTCCCGTACCCAAGAGCCGGCGCAAGTGGAACCTCAGCATACAGGTCAAGGGCGCACGCATGAACAATCTGAAGGGTATTGATGTCACGTTCCCGCTCAATGTCATGACGGTCGTCAGCGGCGTTTCGGGGTCGGGCAAGTCAAGTTTGATTAAGGGCATCCTCTACCCTGCCCTGCGGCGTCACATGGGAGAAGTGAGTGACCCGCCCGGTGAATACTTAGGATTAGCAGGTGACCTCAAAGCCATCAGCCATGTGGAGTTTGTTGACCAGAACCCCATCGGCAAATCCACTCGTTCCAATCCTGCCACCTACGTTAAGGCCTACGATGTCATTCGTGACCTGTTTGCTGAGCAGCCTTTGTCACAGCAGATGGGCTTCACGAGCCAGTTTTTCTCGTTCAATGCCGACGGTGGACGCTGCGACGAGTGTAAGGGCGCAGGCACCATTACTGTAGAGATGCAGTTCATGGCAGATTTGGTGCTGGAGTGTGAGGCCTGTCATGGTCATCGTTTCAAGCGTGACATTCTGGATGTGCTTTATCGTGGAAAGAATATCGACGACGTACTGAACATGACCATCTCTGAAGCCATAGAGTTTTTTGGAGCCTCTCAGCCATCCTCTAAAGGGGAAAAGAAAACTCCCTCGCGGGGAAGTTTGGAAGGAGCCATTGTCAAACGCCTGCAGACGCTTGAGGATGTTGGCTTGGGCTACATCAAGCTGGGGCAGAACTCGTCAACGCTGTCAGGCGGTGAGAACCAACGTGTCAAGTTGGCCTACTACATCGGGCAGGAGCGCCAAGAACCGACACTCTTTATCTTTGACGAGCCGACGACCGGTTTGCACTTCCACGACATACAACGTCTGCTGAAAGCTTTTGACGCACTCATTGAACGGGGGCACACCATCATCGTCATTGAGCATAATATGGAAGTTATCAAGTGTGCCGACTATTTGATAGACCTCGGTCCTGACGGCGGTGACCGCGGCGGTCAGCTGGTGGCATGCGGAACACCCGAAGAAGTCAGCAAAGCACAGGGTTTTACCGGAAAATACCTGAAAGAGAAACTCGACCGATGAAGTCTAAGGCATTATTTTCATGGTGACATGTGCTGTTGTGCGTTAAAAAAGAATAATGTTCAATGGCCAATAGTCGTTGTTCAATGAGAATGTTGTATCTTTGCATCATAATTGTATATATAATTAATTTTTTTCGATATGAAGATTTCACACATTGAGCATCTGGGCATTGCAGTCCAGAGCATTGAGGAAAGCCTGCCGTTCTTTACTGACGTGCTGGGTTTGGAGTGTTATGCAACTGAAGTAGTGCAAGTCCAGAAGCTAAAGACAGCCTTACTGAAGTGCCGCGATGTGAAAGTGGAACTCTTAGAACCGACATCACCTGAGAGCACC
>JAFUSC010000154.1 GCA_017467705.1 Prevotella sp.
TCTGGGATTTTGGGTGTAACTACGATTCAACAGTGGGGTAAAACGGTATAGTTTGAGCGAAAGGCGGCAGCTTTCGGGTCGGGAACTGCCGACTTTCGATGTGCGAAACGGCATGTTTCAGCTCGCAAAACGCCGCGTTTCGCATCGTGAAACGGCACGTTTCAGCCCCTCAAACGGTGCGTTTGGCAACCTGAAACGGCCTGTTTTGCAAGGCTGAAAAGCGGGATTTTTCTCTTGGTGCTGATTATCAGCGACTTACGAAGTGGCTCAAAACTCGCGTATTTACGACCGAGGGCAAAGTTTTTTGAAAAGTGCCCCTTCTCCAAGTTAAAGGATTTCGGCTGATTGTTAAACTTTGCAAAATTCTCCGCATGGCAGCATCAAGTTAAGCTGTCATGTTTTGCCGTCTCGAAAATAATGCTTACTTTTGCAGAATAAAATTACACCAGAAGAATGAGTGAAAACATCAATAGTCAGTCGATGCTGCCCGTGGGTACGCTGCTGCAAGGCGGCAAGTACCGCGTAGACCGTTATTTGTCGTCAGGCGGTTTCGGCAATACCTACGTGGCCACGAACACGGAGTTCGAGGAAGAGGTGGCGCTGAAGGAGTTTTTCATGCGCGGCATCAGCGAGCGCGACGGCGACTCCGTGACGGTCAGCGTGAGCAACAAGACCAACGTGGATCAGTTCACCCAGCAGAAAGACAAGTTCCGCAAGGAGGCTCGGCGCCTGCGCAAGCTGCGCAACGACCACATCGTCAGCGTGCACGACCTGTTCGAGGAGAACGGCACGACCTACTACGTGATGGACTTCATTGACGGCGAGTCGATGTCAGCCCGGCTGAAGCGCACAGGTCAGCCGCTGACGGAAGGGGAAGCGTTAGACATTCTCGGTCAGGTGCTCGACGCGCTGGAAGTGGTGCACGCACAGGGGCTTTACCATCTTGACATCAAGCCCGCGAACATCATGGTTGATGGCACGGGACGTGCGGTGCTCATTGACTTCGGCGCCTCGAAGCAGACGAAGCAGGAGGGCGGTGCCACCACGTCGACGGGACTGTGCTACACGCCCGGCTATGCGCCCATCGAGCAGATGGAGCAGAACTTAGAGAAGTTCGGTCCGTGGACCGACATCTACGCGCTGGGTGCCTCGCTCTACTACATGCTGACGCTGAACGTGCTGCCTCCGCCCACCGACATTCAGGAAGACGGAGCTGCTGCGCTGCCCATGCCCGGTGTGAGCGAGGGCACGCAAAACCTGATACGCCGCATGATGACCCCGTTGCGCACCCAGCGTCCGCAGAGCGTGGCCGCGGTTCGTCAGCTGTTGAGCGCGAAGCCGAAGGCCGTCGTCGAGGATGAGGGCACGGTGGTGATAACCGGCAAAAAGGCAACGGGCGACGAGGAGACGGAAGTCCTCACGCCGAAGCCCAAGGCCAAAGCCGAGCCGGTGAAGGTAAGAGAAGAACCCGTAGTGGTGGATGTTGAGGACGAGGGAAAAAAGAAATCGCCCCTGTTGCTGTGGGGCGGCATCGGCGTGGGTGTCGTGGTAGTCGTCATTGCCGTTGTGCTGTTCGTCCTGCCCTCGAAGAAACCGGAGGCAACGTTTGCCGAACAGGTGCCCGAAGCGGTGGAAAAGCCCGAGACGGTGAAGGACATGACCTACACATCGGCTGTCAAGGACGGTGTGGGTACATATACATATAATGGTCCGGTGGACAGCGACAAGAAACCTCACGGCCGCGGAACGGCCACATTCCCTAACGGCGACCGCTACGAAGGGCCTTTCGTTCATGGCGTGCTGGAAGGCAAGGACGGCAAGTACATCTTGAAAGAGGGTGGCGGCTTTGAAGGAGAGTTGCGTGCCGACCACTTCTATTCAGGCAAATACACCTTTGCTGACGGCAGTTACCTGATAGGCACATGGATCAACGGCGAAGGTCACGGCAAGATGTACGACAAGAATGGTAAGCAGTATGACGAGATATAAATAATAAATAATTCAAGTTTCTGGAGTTAAGAAGTTAAGTAGTTATCGCGGCCTTAGGCCGCTGTGAAGTTAAGCCAATAGTTCAATATGCAGATGCAGATATACTGTCAGATGAAAACAATGAAGTGCAGTGCCAAAACATTTGGCTTAACTTCTCTAACTTCTCTAACTTCAAAACTTTCGAAAGTTGAGTAAATATAATAAAGAATATGATAGAGTATATTTCACAAAACCTGTGGCAGCTGTGGGCTGTTGTGGCTGTTGGCTGCCTGATTCTTGAACTGACGTCGGGTGACTTCTTCATTATGTGCTTCGCCATCGGTGCAGCGGTGACTGCTCTGGTGTCGCCGTTCACCAGTTTCTACGTGCAGCTGGCGGTGCTGGCTGTGGTGTCGGTGGTGTGCCTGTTCACGGTGCGCCCGGTAGCCCTGCGCTGGTTTCACAGGAACGACCCTGACCGCGTGAGCAATGCCGACGCGCTGCTGGGACGCGAGGGACGTGTGAACGAGGCGATAGAGGCCGACGGCTATGGCCGCGTGGCCATCGACGGTGACGTGTGGAAGGCCAAGAGCGTGGACAGGGAGTCCATTCCTGCCGGAACGAACGTGAAGGTGGTCGCCCGCGAGAGCACCATTATTACTGTTGAGAGGATATAAATGAAGAATGAAGAATGAAGAATGAAGAATTTGCTGCCGCTCTCCGTAATTCTCAAACCTCAATTCTCAGACCTCAAATCTCAAATCTCAATTCTCAAATCTCAAATATTGATGTCTAACAATAAATAATAGTTAAAGTTATGGAATTTAGCCCGCTTGTTATCGTGTTAATAGTCGTCGTGTTATGCGCACTGGTGCTCATCAAGAAGGCGCTGGTCATCATACCGCAGTCGGAAACCAAGATTATTGAGCGTCTGGGACGTTACCACGCCACGCTCAACCCCGGTATCAATATCATCATCCCCTTCATTGACCGTGCGAAGGACATCATCATCCTGAGCCGCGGGCGTTACATGTACTCTAACAGCATTGATCTGCGTGAGCAGGTGTACGACTTCCCCAAGCAGAACGTAATCACGAAGGACAACGTGCAGACGGAAATCAACGCGCTGCTCTACTTCCAGATTGTGGATCCGTTCAAGGCTGCCTACGAGATTTCGAACCTGCCTAACGCCATTGAGAAGCTGACGCAGACGACGCTGCGTAACATCATCGGTGAGCTGGAGCTGGACGAGACGCTGACGTCACGCGACACCATCAACAAGAAACTCGGTCTGGTGCTCGACGAAGCCACGGACAAGTGGGGCGTCAAGGTGAACCGCGTGGAGCTGCAGGACATCACGCCGCCGGAGAGCGTGCTGACCGCCATGGAGAAGCAGATGCAGGCAGAGCGTAACAAGCGTGCCACCATTCTGACCAGCGAGGGACAGAAGGCTGCTGAGATTCTGGCATCAGAGGGTGAGAAGACGGCCATCATCAACAAGGCCGAGGCCGCCAAGCAGCAGGCCATCCTCAACGCTGAGGGTGAGGCTCAGGCACGCATCCGCAAGGCTGAGGCAGAGGCAAAGGCCATTGAGCTGATCACCGAGGCCGTCGGCAAATCGACCAACCCCGCCAACTACCTGTTGGCACAGAAATACATACAGATGCTGCAAGAGTTGGCACAGGGACCTGCACAGAAGACGGTCTACCTGCCTTACGAGGCAACCAACCTGATGGGTAGCATCGGAGGCATCAAGGACTTGTTCAAGTCTGAATAATACGCTCAGGCACTAAACGCTCAACGAATTCAATGGTTCATAACATATTCAAAGGATTAGGCATTGCGCTCATCACGCCTTTCACGCAGGATGGGGCAGTGGACTATCCTTCACTCATCAGGCTGGTAAGCTACCAGCTGGATAACGGAGCTGACTTCTTCTGCATACTGGCAACGACGGGCGAGACGCCTTGCCTGACCAAGGAAGAGAAGCTGAAGATCAAGGACACTGTCGTCGATCTGGTTCACGGTCGGGTTCCGATTCTCATGGGCTGCGGCGGCTATAACACCGCAGCAGTCGTGGAAGAACTGCAGACCGGTGACTTCCGTGGCATTGACGGTGTGCTGAGTGTCTGCCCCTACTATAACAAACCTTCGCAGGAAGGGCTCTACCAGCACTTCAAGGCCATTGCGGCAGCTACGTCGTTGCCCGTCGTGCTGTATAATGTGCCGGGGCGGACGGGTGTGAATCTGAAGGCAGAGACCACCGTCAGGCTGGCCCGCGACTGCCAGAACATTGTGGCCATCAAGGAGGCCAGCGGCAACTTGGAACAGGTGGACGAGATCATCAAGAACAAGCCCCGCGATTTTGACGTCATCTCAGGCGACGACTCGTTGACGTTCCCCATGGTCAGCTGTGGCGCCGTGGGCGTCATCAGCGTCATCGGCAATGCGTTGCCCAAGGAGTTCTCGAAGATGATACGCTTGCAGTTCCGTGGTGAGTACGACGCTGCCCGCAAGATTCACCACCGTTTCACAGACCTTTTCTCGCTGCTCTTCGTCGACGGCAACCCCGCCGGTGTCAAGGCTATGCTTCACGAGATGGGCTTCATCGAGAACGTGCTGCGTCTGCCGCTGGTGCCCACACGCATCTCCACGTTGCAGAAGATGAGTGAAATCATGCGGGAACTGAAGATTTAGTTCATAGTTCATAGTTTATAGTTTATAGTTCATAATTCATAGTTATCCTTGGAAGTCATACACGAAATATCGCCGTTGAATGGTCGTGATGTGCTTTACATTGCTGACCGTCACAAGAAGGAGTTTAACTACCCCATACATAATCATGAGGTGTACGAGTTGAACTTCGTGGAGCATGCCCCCGGTGTGCGTCGCATCGTGGGCGATTCCAGCGAGGTCATCGGTGAATATGACCTCGTGCTCATCACCAGTGCCGACTTGGAGCACGTATGGGAGCAGCATGAGTGTCACAGCGAGGACGTTCATGAGATTACCATCCAGTTTGACATTGACCTGTCCGAATCGGGCTTCCTGAATCGTAACCCGTTCCTGAGCATCCGCGACATGATGCTTCAGGCCCGCAAGGGGCTATGCTACCCGATGGCTGCCATCATGCGCGTTTATCCGTTGCTGATCGGACTGAGTCAGGTCAAGGACGGATTCTATGCCGTGACGCAGTTCCTCTCCATACTGTACGAGCTGTCACGTTGTGACGGAGCACGCACGCTGGCCTCAAGCAGCTATGCCAAGGTGGACGTGCAGAGCGACTCACGCCGTGTGCTGAAGGTCAAGAACTACATTTCCACCCACTATCAGGAAGACCTGCGGCTGGCTGATCTGGCCAGTCTTGCCGGCATGAGCTCCAGCGCCTTCAGTCGTTTCTTCAAGCTGCGCACCGGGCGTAACCTTTCCGACTACATCATTGACCAGCGTCTGGGCTACGCCAGCCGGCAGTTGGTGGACACGTCCAAGAGCATCTCGGAAATCAGCTTCGCCTGTGGCTTCAATAATCTGAGTAACTTCAACCGTATCTTTAAGAAGAAGAAGGGATGCAGCCCCTCGGAGTTCCGTGAGAACTACCGCAAGACGAGAATCATCGTGTAAGGATTGAAGGAAACGCCCAACAATGAAACATTAAACAAACGCATATATATGAAACAAACCATTTTAGTTACTGGAGGTACGGGCTTCATTGGCTCACACACCACCGTCGAACTGCAGAACGCAGGTTATGAAGTAGTTATAGTAGACAACCTTTCCAACTCAAACGCCAACGTTGTTGACGGCATCGAGAAGATTACAGGCATACGCCCTGCCTTTGAGCAGGTGGACTGCTGCGACCTCGCTGCCATGGACCGTGTGTTTGAGAAGTACCCCAAGATTGAGGGCATCATTCACTTCGCTGCATCGAAGGCAGTCGGCGAGAGTGTCGAGAAGCCGCTGATGTACTACCGCAACAACATCGTGTCGCTGGTCAACCTGCTGGAGCTGATGCCTAAGCACGGCGTGAAGGGCATCATCTTCTCGTCGAGCTGCACGGTCTACGGTCAGCCTGACCCCGAGAACCTGCCTGTGACGGAGAACGCACCCATCAAGCCGGCAGAGAGTCCTTACGGCAACACGAAGCAGATCAATGAGGAGATCATCCGCGACGACATCAACAGCGGTGCACCCATCAAGGCCATCCTGCTGCGTTACTTCAATCCCATCGGCTCGCATCCCACGGCCATCATCGGTGAGCTGCCTAACGGTGTGCCCATGAACCTCATTCCCTATGTCACGCAGACAGCCATCGGCATCCGCGAGAAGCTGAGCGTCTTCGGTAACGACTATAACACCCCCGACGGCACGTGCATCCGTGACTATATCTATGTCGTGGACCTTGCCAAGGCTCACGTCAAGGCCATGGAGCGTGTGCTTGACACGGACTCCGAGCAGCTGGAAGTGTTCAATGTCGGCACAGGTCGTGGCGTGTCAACCAAGGAGATTGTTGATGCGTTCGAGAAGGCCACGGGCGTGAAGCTCAACTGGCAGTATGCCCCGCGTCGTGCCGGTGACATTGAGAAGGTGTGGGCTAACCCCGACAAGGCCAACAACGTGCTGGGATGGAAAGCCGAGACCTCACTCGAAGACACCCTGAAGTCAGCCTGGCAGTGGCAGCAGAAACTGCGCGAAAGAGGAATTCAATAAAAATGAGAAATTAGTAATTAGAAATGAGAAATTAGTAATTAGGAATTAGAAATTATGATTACCACACAAGGGGTTGATCTGTGCGCTTCTGCATTGTTGCCTATAGAAGTAATCATAATTTCTAATTCCTAATTACTAATTTCTAATTTAAAATAGCTATGTCGTTATTAGAAGACTTGAACGACAGTCAGCGGGCGGCCGTTGAGTATTGTGACGGGGCGCAACTGGTGATTGCCGGTGCGGGCTCGGGCAAGACCCGTGTGCTTACTTATAAGATTGCGTGGCTGCTGGAGCAATACCAGCTGGAGCCGTGGCGCATCCTCGCGCTGACGTTCACCAACAAGGCGGCGCGTGAAATGAAGGAGCGCATTGGCCGTCTTGTCGGATCGGAGCGTGCACGCTACCTGCACATGGGTACCTTTCACTCCGTCTTCTCGCACATGCTTCGGCGTGAGGCTGAGCACATAGGCTATAACTCCAACTTCACCATCTACGACCAGAGCGACTCGCGTTCACTGGTGAAGAACATTATCCGTGAGATGCAGTTGGACGATAAGCAGTACAAGCCGGCTTCGGTGGCCGACCGCATCTCCATGGCCAAGAACCATCTGTTGCTGCCCGGTCAGTATGCCACCAGTTCGTGGGCTGCTGACGACGCCCAGCGCAAGCTGCCTGCCATCAGTCACATCTATGCAAGGTATGCCGAGCGTTGTCGTCAGTCTAATGCCATGGACTTCGATGATCTGCTGTTGCAGACCTATGTGCTCTTCCGTGAGCATGAGGACATACGTCGGCAGTATGCTGAGCGTTACGCCTACGTGTTGGTTGATGAGTATCAGGACACTAACTTCGCTCAGCAGGCCATTGTGTTGCAGCTGACCCGCGAACGCCAACGGGTCTGCGTCGTAGGCGACGATGCGCAGAGCATCTACAGCTTCCGTGGCGCAAACATTGACAACATCCTGAACTTCCAGCAGGCGTACGACGATGTGCGGCTCTTCAAGCTGGAGCAGAACTACCGTTCCACGCAGCTCATTGTGCAGGCAGCCAACAGCCTGATCAAACATAATGAGCGCCAGATTCCCAAAGACGTTTACAGCAAGGGCGACAAGGGGGAACCGTTAATCCTGAAGCACGCTTACAGTGACCGTGAGGAGGCGCAGATTGTGTGTAACGACATCCTGCGTCTCAAGCAGTCTGACCGTTGTGAGTTCAGCGACTTCGCCATTCTCTACCGTACCAATTCGCAGAGCCGAACCTTCGAGGAATACATGCGCAAGGCCGGCATCCCTTACCGCATCTACGGCGGACTCAGCTTCTACCAGCGTAAGGAGATCAAGGACGTCATTGCCTACTTGCGCCTTGTCACCAACCCTGACGACGAGGAAGCGCTGCGCCGCATCATCAATTATCCGGCCCGGGGCATCGGCAACACCACGTTGGAGAAAATCATTGGTGCCGCCAATCAGGAGCATGTCAGCCTCTGGACGGTGATCTGTGCACTGACAGACCCTTCACCACTCACCACTCACCCCTCACCACTCACCCTCAGCAAAGCAACGGTCAGTAAGATTGTTAACTTCCGTCAGCTGGTAGAGGGGTGGATGGCGCGTGTAGCCACCGACGATGCTTATCAGCTGGGGCGTGACATCATCAAGGAGAGTGGCATCACGGCTGACATCTATAGCGGTCGTGAGCCTGACGACATATCGCGGCAGGAGAACCTTGAGGAACTGGTCAGCGGCATGCAGGACTTTGTGGAGACGCGCCGCGAGGAGGGACTGGGTGATGCCGTCTCGTTGGTTGACTACTTGCAGGAGGTGTCGCTGCTCACCGACCTTGACAGCGACGATGACGACCAGCAGCCCCGTGTGGTGCTGATGACCATTCACAGTGCCAAGGGCCTTGAGTTCCCGACGGTGTTTATTGTCGGACTGGAAGAAAACATCTTCCCTTCGCCGCTGAGCACCACTTCTTTGCGCGACTTGGAGGAGGAGCGCCGACTGCTTTACGTCGCCATCACACGTGCTGAGCGTCGTTGTATCATGACCTGTGCGCAGAACCGTTGGCGTTACGGTCGCATGGAGTTTGACACACCATCGCGCTTCATCCGTGACATCGCGCCTGACTTGTTGCGCGTCGAAGGTGACACTCACCGTTCTCCACTCACCCCTCACCCCTCATCCTTCACTAAGGATTTCGATTACAACGGCAATGCCCTGACAGGTGCCAGCCGTTATGTGCAGAACGCCCGTCCCGTGGCAACGCAGTTCCGCGCTGACCCCATGCCGCGTGCCGTTCCGCCCACGTCACGTGCCGTTCCGCCCACGTCACGTGTCGTTCCACCCACGTCACGTGTCGTTCCACCCACGTCACGTGCCGTTCCACCTACACCGTCAGGACGCTTCAAGCCCGTTTCTCAGACATCATCCTCCACCCTCAACCCTCCACCTTCCATCCTTAACCCTTCACCCTCCCTCCGCGAGGGTGCCGTCATTGAGCATCAGCGCTTCGGCATCGGTGAGGTCATCAAACTTGAAGGGACAGGCGAGAATCAGAAGGCCACCGTTCGCTTCCGCAACACTGGCGTCAAGCAGCTGTTGCTGAAGTTCGCCCGCTTCACGGTGGTCGGGTAGTGTCTGTATTCGGCGCTGTCAGGCGTCATTTTTTCTGTGCGTGTGTGATTGCTACTATATATATGGTAGCAATCACGCACGCACAAAAAATCGCCAGACAGGACTAAAAACCTTCCATTATAATTTGTCATTCCCAACAATTCTTTTTACCTTTGCCCCTCGGAACGGGAAGGCCCTGCTCCTGCAGGAGAAGTTTTCCCTCGCACGCACGTTATATATAAAGTATAAGACAAAATAACTTAAAACCCAAATACATAGCTTATGAAGAAGAGAATCATGATGCTGCTGATGGCCGTACTTGGTATGGTTATGCAGAGTTCGGCACAAGTTGACATGGAGGTCAGCATGCCCAATGTGAAGAAAGTGGTGAGCCTGACGGCTAAAAAGGCTACGCTATGGAAACAGGCGAAGGCGAAAAGCGGGCGAGTGGGCACGCTGGAGAAGGGACGTGAGATGCTTGTCATCGGTGAGCAGGGCGAGTGGTATCAGGTGTATACGAATTTGGAGCCCGGTTCGGATGTTTTCTACAATAGTGGTGTGATGGGCTATGAAGCCGCAGAACGTATAGGCTATGTAGGTTATGTGCAGAAGAAACTGTGCAAGAACGTCGTGTTGGACGACATTTCGCAGACCGACGGCAACGGAAATACCCGCCGCAATGCAGAGTTCAAGATATTCAAAGATGGGAAGTACGCCGGACTTTGCCTTTTACAGATACAGGGAAGCTACTTTCTGCCGCAGATTTGGGTAGGCAAGTTGGTTGACAACTACTACGTGGTTGACCGAATAGTCTTGGTTGAAGACCTGACGCTCTCCATCGAAGCAGACGGATGGGGCGGTGGTTGCGATTTGGACAAGTTGCGCAACTCTGACATCAGGACCATTATTAACAATGCAACAGTAATAGACGACGGCGCTTGTCTTATTTATTTGGGGAAAGGGAAGAGCAGCATTTCTGATGGAAATCGGTTCTACGAATACGGACTCATCTATTTTAACCCCATAAATGATAAAAGCCTTATGATTCAGAGATAAGTCAAGAAATAGAATAAGGAAAGTCCCTGATTGGCATAGTGCTAATCAGGGACTTTCTCTTTTCGTTCTGTTGGCCGGATGTCTTTACGCCAAGCAGCGGTCCAGTTCTGCTTTAATGGTTTCGTGGTCGAGGTGCTGGCCGATGAAGACGAGCTTCTGCATGCGGTCACCGTATTGCTCATCCCAATCGCGGCGCAGGCCCGGGTTCTGTTTCATGAACTGCTCCAGTTGTGCGGGCGGCATGGTGGCATACCACTGCCCAGCGTTGCGCAAAGAGACCTGACGGCCTGCCTGCTCGAAGACGTAGCAGACCTCCTGCTCATCGCGGAAATAGCACATGCCCTTAGCCCTGATGATGCCCTTCGGCCACTTGCGGGCAACAAACTCGTCGAACAGACCGATGTCGAACGGACGGCGGTTATAGTAGACGTAGGTTCCAATGCCATACTCCTCAGCCTCACCTTCGTCGTGGTGATGGTGGTGATGAGAGCCCCCCTCCGTCTCCCCCGTGTGGGAGTGATGGTGCCCCTCGTGCTCATGCTCATGTTCA
>JAFUSC010000155.1 GCA_017467705.1 Prevotella sp.
AACCTCAAATCTCAAATCTCAAACCTCAAATCTCAAATTTCAACCCTTATAGAACTCCGCATACCACTCCGCAAAGGCACGCAGACCGTCGCGCAGCGTTGTGCTGGGCTTATAGCCGAAGTCACGCTCCAGTGCCGAGGTGTCAGCATAGGTGACAGGCACGTCGCCCGGCTGCATGGGCACCAGCTTCTTGTGAGCCTCGAAGTCATAATCCTCGGGCAGCACATGGGCGCGGATGAGTTCCTGTTGCAGAATGTCGACGAACGTCAGCAGGTTCTCGGGGGAGTTGTTACCTATATTATATACAGCGTATGGTGGCAGAGGCAGTCCGTCCTCGCCCTGCTTCTTCTCGGGAGCACCCTGCATGATGCGCACTACGCCCTCTACGATGTCATCGACGTAGGTGAAGTCGCGCATGCAGTTGCCGAAGTTGAAAATCTGAATGGTGTCGCCCTTGACCAGCTTGTTCGTGAAACCGAAGTACGCCATGTCGGGACGTCCGGCAGGACCATAGACGGTGAAGAAGCGCAAGCCCGTAGAAGGGATGTTGTAAAGCTTCGAATAGGCATGAGCCATCAGCTCGTTACTCTTCTTCGTGGCAGCATAGAGGCTGACGGGATTGTCCACCTTGTCGTCGGTAGAGTAGGGCACCTTCTTGTTCGAACCGTAAACGCTGGACGAAGAGGCGTAGACAAGATGCTCCACGGGGTTATGGCGGCAAGCCTCCAGAATGTTGTAGAACCCGATGAGGTTGCTCTGAATGTATGCGTCAGGGTTGGTGATGCTGTAGCGCACACCAGCCTGTGCTGCGAGGTTAACCACTACAGAGGGTTTATACGCTGCGAAGATGTCGTCAATGGCTTTCTTGTCGGCAATGTCGCCTTTGATGAACACCCATTTGTTGTCTGTCGTCTTTGTCGCGTTGTCCAGTTCTTGGAGTCGCCATTCTTTCAGCGTGACATCATAATAGTCGTTCATGTTGTCGATGCCGATGATGGTGGCACCCTTCACGTCCTTAAACAAACGCTTCACGAGGTTGCTGCCAATGAATCCGGCAGCACCCGTCACAAAAATACTCTTGTTATTTAAACTAATTTTTTCCATATTTTTCTATTGCTTGGTAATACGTATCTAAACTTCCAATGTCAAATCTTCCTGCACTCATGGGCCATGCGTGCATCGTGGTATGCTCCACCATGTAATGGGCCAGATTGCCCGGTGCATCCTTGCCGCAACCGTTCTCCACGGAGTGACGCACGAGGTCGAGGTCTTTCTTCAGGTAAATGTAGAACGGAGGCACGGCCCAGTGTGACTTGGGCACCTCGGGCTTCTCCTCCATGTTCAGCACCTTCATCTGCTCGTCAACGACGATGACTCCCGTGCGTTGCAGCTTCTCGATGCTCGGCTGCTCATGACACATGATGCACGATGTCTGTTTCTCGTTGGCGAAGTCCACGAACTCCTGAAACGAGAAGAACAGGAGATTGTCAGCAGCAACGACGAGCAGGTCGTCATCGATGTTCAGTTTGTCCATGGCAAACAGCAGGTCGCACACGGCGCCCAGTCGTGTCTCGTTGGTCTCCGTTCCGTCGTCAACAATGGTGATGGGCTTCTTCCATCTGCCTTCTTCGTTTTTCCATTTCTCGAATATCGGTGCAAACCGATGATTCGAGATAATGATATGTTCGTCTATCTCAGGTATCTGGTCGATGTCATCAAGCATCCGCCCGAGTATCGACTTCTCGCCAATCTTCAGTAGGGGCTTCGGAAAGTTCTTGGTCAGTTCCCCTAAGCGCGTGGCATAGCCAGCAGCAATCACAATATTCTTCACTTTTTCTTTTTTTACCTTTTTGCTTTTTTACCTTTTTACCCTTACACAAATCTTGCTCCGTTGTCGGGCTTCACCCAGAACACCTTAAACGTCTTCTCATACTCAGGGAACTGCTCCAGGTATTTCTCGGTCAGTGCTTTCTCTATCTCTTCCTTATAGGCCGGGTCCACCAATGCGATACATGCTCCTTTGAAGCCCGCACCACTGAAACGTCCTCCCCAGACTCCCGGCAGCTTATGCATAATCTCGTAGATGGTAATTAGTTCGGGCGAGCCACATTCATAGTTGTGTATGCTGGACTCGCAGGAGTCGAACGACAGTTTGCCGAACAACTTGAGGTTACCCGTCTCCCATGCCGTGACACCTTGGCGCACACGGCGGTACTCAGAGTAAAAATGTTCTGCGCGGCGGGCAAAACGAGCGGGCATGGCAATCTTCGTCTTGTCGAACGTCGCTTTGGGAATGTCACGCAGGAAAGTCTTGTCAAACGTCTTGAGTGGCTGTTCCGTGTAGGCCAGCATGTTCCATGCAGCCGTCTTGCACTCATACACACGGAGGTTGTAGTCACTGTTGACCAACGAGCGTGTCAGTCCGGAGAAGAAAATGCCGATCTCAAATTCCGGCATGTCGGGATTCTTCTTGATGATGCGCCATTCGTTGGAGTCGCAGTCGAGGAACAGCAGACCGTCTTTCTTGCCTAATGCAATACAGGCTTGATCGAGCAGACCGTTGTTCAGTCCGATGTATTCGCGCTCGGCCTCAGAAGCAATCTTCACGATTTCAAACGGCTGTAGTGTGATGTCGTTCGCCTTGGCAAAAGCCATGACATAAGCGATAAGCACAGCAGCCGACGAGGACAGACCGCCCACAGGCAGTGAGCCCTGTATGACACCGTCGATGCCGCGCTTCAGTTCAAAACGCTTGCGCAGGGCATACTTGGCACCGCGGGCATAGTCGCCCCAATGATGTTCTTTGACTTGCGACGGTGTGTTCACATGGAACGACACGTCGCCCTCGAAGGTCCGTGACGTCAGGTTGACCTGACCGTCCTCCCGCACATTGAACCAAAGGTCAACACCTTTGTCAATGGCAAATCCCGTCACCAGTCCGTGCTGGTGATCTACGTGTGCTCCCAGTGGGCAAACACGGTAGGGAGAGAAGATATGATACTGATAATCTTGCATATTTTTGAAAATTTGGCGATAAAGTTACAACTTTTTCCCGATGTGTCAAAATGTTTAGAGATTTTTTTGTACTTTTGTCGCCTAAACAAAGCAAAAACAGAACAACAGACATGGAAAAGAACGTAAATGATGTGTTGCAACACAATGTGAAAGTGCTCTCCCGACATTCGGAACGTGAGGACAGTATGATGCCTGAGGGAACAGCCCCGATGCCGTCGGTGGAGTGTGTGAAGAAGATTGTCAGTCTGGTCAAGAGCATTATCTTCAGTGACTATTTCTACAAGCGCCAGACGGAGGAGAAAATCCGTTCCTATTATATTGGCGTGAACGTGGAGGAACTATATAAACTGCTGTGTGAGCAGATTGCACGAGGACTGTTGTTCTGTAGCTGCATGAGTGAGGACGAGGCACACGAGAAAGCTAAGGAGTTGGCATTGGATTTCATTGACCAGCTGCCAGAGGTGAAGCGTCTGCTCTATACTGACGTGGAGGCTATGTTCAACAATGACCCTGCTGCCACGCACTTCGGTGAAGTCATCTTCTGTTATCCCTCACTCAATGCCATGACCCACTATCGCATTGCCCATGTGTTGCACCAGATGGAGGTGCCCGTCATTCCGCGCATCATCACCGAGCAGGCACACTCCAAGACGGGTATAGACATTCACCCGGGAGCGAAGATCGGTGAGTATTTCTCCATTGACCACGGCACGGGCGTGGTGATTGGTGAGACGAGCATCATCGGCAACCATGTAGCGCTCTATCAGGGTGTGACGTTGGGTGCCAAGAGCTTTAAGTACGATGAGCAGGGAAACATGCTCAACATTCCCCGTCACCCGATTATTGAAGACAATGTGACCATCTATTCCAATGCCTCGGTGCTGGGACGCATCACCATCGGCCACGACTCGGTCATCGGTGGTAACATCTGGCTGACACACGGCGTACCGCCTCACTCGCGTATTTTGCAGAGCAAGGCGGTAGATGCAGGCTTCAGCGGAGGGCTGGGGATATAAGTTTTAATTAGAAATGAGTAATTAGGAATTAGAAATTATGATTACTGCACAAGGGCTTGAACTTAGTCAGGCAAATAGCTTCATGCTATTGACAAACGCCATATCTGCCCTTGTGTAGTAATCATAATTTCTAATTCCTCATTTCTAATTCCTCATTTCTCAACGACAATGCTGTCGCCGACGAGCTCATTGGGTTGCTGTGACCAGTTGTAGTACTGGTTCCAGTTGAAGTCGGTGGCTTTGCGGAAGTCGAAATTAGCTTCACCTACTTCTTCTCCGTAGCGGTTGTAGAATCTCATTTTGCCGGTGAAGTAACGCCCGTTGATGTCAAAGTTGGCAATGTGGGCACGCTCACCGGTTTCATAGCGGATGTAGATGATGTTCCAGTCCACTTCCCACGTGAAGCGACGGTAGATGGGACGATAGCGGTTGCCGTTGATGTAGTCTATCTGTTCACCGCTGCCGGTGGTGGCTCCATAGGTGTAGCTGCTGCTGCCGTGACGATAGAAGCTCATGACGGTGTAGTACTCCGCATAGTTCTCATATCCCCAATAGTCATAATAGCTTTCGCCCATGTAGCCCTGCCACTCACCATTGAGGTCGTATGCTATACGCTCGTCGCTTTCGCAACTGGTCAACGCTGCCATCGTGAACACTGCCATGAGTGTCATTGCGATGTGGGTGTAAATCTTCTTCATAATCGTTATGTTTTTAGTGAATAACTGTTGTTTCTTGTTGCAAAGGTAATGCTTTTTCTTGATTCCGCAATGCCTTTTTCCCTATTTCATGTTAGGGGTTTTCCTATTTCCGCAGGGATATTCTTCCAGACGATGGCTGAGGCGATGAAGGCTGACAGGCTACAGCCAATGGCAATGAGGAAGAACGTCGGGTAGCCGACGGCCTCTTGCAGCCAACCAGCAACCAGCCCCGGCAGCAAACCGGCCAACGCACTCATGGCAATGCCCATCCACAGTGCGCTCGACGCTTTCATAATATATATAATGTACGCGCGAAAGGCCATAGTGCCGAATCCGATAGCAAACTGGGCTATCAGGATGCTCAGGCAGATGGTGAAGAGTTGGCTGTCCTGATGGATGCTGAGCGCCCAGTAGATGATGCTGGGCACGGTCATGGCAGCCGTCATCAGCCAGATGCATGCCCTCAGTCCTATGGCGTGTATGGCTCTTCGTCCGACGCTGCCTCCGACGAACGCGCCAATGATGCCTACGGTGCCCATGGCCAGACCGTACTCGGCTGGCGATAGTCCGAGGCCGCCCGTGTGGGGCAGGTCAATGAGGAAGAGGGTGGCCATCATGATGATGAGACCGTATGGCAGCAGATACAGCAGACAGAAAGCGCAGAACTTTCCCGTCTGTTTGTCCTGCATGGTGCTGGTCTGACCTTGGGATTCCTCTTCGGGTTTAGGCAGTTGTATGAAGTGATAGCCGGTGAGCAGGAGCATGAGCCCTGTCGCCATGCACAGCACGATGCTCCATGAGTAGCTGATGTCGCGTGTCAGCACTTCCATGTTGCCGCCCAGCATGATGAGCAGTCCCTGTGCGACAATCAGTGAGAAGAAATAAGACAGGCGCCCGATGCGTCGTGTGGCTTCGCGTGCATAGGAATATTCATCGAGCAGCAGCCGGCTGGCAGTGTCGTGAGTGGCGCAGACGAATGACAGCAGCAGCAAACAGACCATCAGCGGAACCAACGATGCACTTGACAGACACAGTGAGAGGGCCAGCAGCAGTAATGTCATGGCCAGTTGTGAGCCGATGATCCAGCGGCGAATGTCGGAGTGATGCATGCGCCTGCTCATCCATGGCGTCAGTAGCCATGGGAGATAGAACCATGCCGCGAAGAAGCTGATGGCAGCGTTGCTCATCTCGTTGCGCTTGAGCAGCAGCAGGGAGATGACGGTCAGCACCACGAAGGGGACACCCTTCGCCATGTATAGCGAAGGCACCCATCTCCAACGTGTCGGTACTGTGTGATATTTCATTTCTTCTTTCCGAAGTTCGGATCAATCTTGATAAAGGCGCACACCAGAAATGTTGCGACGCAGCAGATGATGGTCCAGATGAAGAAGTGGCGGTAGCCGATGGCTTCCTGTAACCAGCCGGCCATCATGCCCGGCAGCATCATGCCCAGTGCCATGAAGCCGGTGCAGATGGCATAGTGGGCGGTCTTGTGCTCGCCTTCCGAGAAGTAAATCAGGTAGAGCATGTAAGCCGTGAAGCCGAAGCCATAGCCGAACTGCTCAATGAAGATGCAGCCGTTGATGATGCCAAGGCTTTCGGGTTGTGCATAGCTTAGGTAGACATACACCAGATCAGGCAGTGTGATAGCTGCCACCATGGGCCACAGCCAGCGTTTCAGTCCGCCACGAGCTGCTGCCAGTCCTCCGAGGATGCCGCCGATGGTGAGGCCGATGATGCCTACGGTGCCGTAGACGACGCCCACCTGTCCCGTGGTCAGTCCTAAGCCGCCCTTGTCAATGGGGTCGAGCATGAAGGGGTTGATGATCTTCACCAGCTGCGCCTCGGGCAAGCGATAGAGCAGCATGAAGAGAATGGCCACCAGTGCCTGCGGCTTGGTGAAGAAGGTCTTGAAGGTGTGCAGGAATTCCCTGACGATGGTCTTGGCGCTGACGTCTGTCGTGGCGTGGTCAGAGGCAGGGCGTGGCAGCATGTACTGGTGGTAGAGGGCTGCTAAGAGGAAGACGGCGGACAGTACGACGAAGACCACAAGCCATGCCAGCGGAATGTTGCCCGACAGTCCTTCGAATGTGGCGGTGGTTTCTTCCTTCAGCTTGGGGTCGACGGTGAGAAGCATCAGCGCCTGTTTGTTCCAGTTGTCTTTATTGAACTCAAAACGGGTTGACAGCTTGGCCTGTTCCAGTTTGATGCTCTGGTCGCCGTTCTTGAATGAGACGTTCAGGATGATGGGCTCATCGTTGGCTCTTGGCTGCGTGAGCCTGATGCCTACCAGCTGTTGACGGCTTTGCAGGGCTACGGCTTTTCGGGGTTCCTCGCCGAAGGTCTCACGTATCCATTTCGTGAAGGCTCCTTCTTCTGCTGTTGCTGCTGCCGTTGTCTGTTCCTCTATTTCTGCTTCCACGAAACCGTTGGCCTCGTTCTGCTGCTTCACATAGTCGAGCAGGGCCACGGTGCTGTCGGCTTCGACGGCTGCAAATTCAAAATGGTCCACGCCCTGTGCTTCTGATATGTCGGCAATGGTGATGCGTTGCGGCGAGGCCGTGACTTGTAGCTGTGCCGGTTCCAATCCGCTGTTCATCTCAATGACACCGGCCAGAATGACCAGCAGTCCTTGTCCGGCGACGGTGGCAATGCGGTAGAACGTGCTGCGGATGCCGACGTAGAATGATTGTTGGTGATCATCCAGCGCATGCATGTAAAAACCGTCGGCAGCAATGTCATGGGTGGCTGACGTGAAGCCGACAATCCAGAACGCGGCCAACGTGAGTTGGAAGAAGAACGGCGTGGGGATGGCAAAGGCCAGTGCTGCGAAAGCAATGGCAATGAGCCACTGCATGGCCAGCGTCCACCAGCGTTTGGTCTTGAACAGGTCGACGAACGGACTCCAGAACGGCTTGATGACCCACGGCAGGTAGAGCCAGCCGGTGTAGAGTGCAATGTCGGTATTGGAGATACCCAGCCGCTTATACATGATGACGGCAATGGTCATCACGGCCACGTAAGGCAGTGCCTCGGCAAAATAGAGCGTAGGAATCCAGCTCCATGGGCTGGCCCCTCCCGACCTCCCCAAAGGGGAGGAGTGCCTTAACGGACTCCCAACTTGTTGCTTCTTTTCTTCTTTCATTGTATATCAGTTAATTTGAACCCCGTGAAAGCCCTCTCCTCCTTTGGAGGGGGAAAAGGCTCTTAATAAATCTTTTTAATCTCCGCACCTCTGTAATAGTGCAGCAGTATTTGATCGTAATTATATCCTTGTGTGCTCATGACGGCGGCACCTATCTGGCAGAGTCCTACGCCGTGGCCCCAGCCGGCACCGGTCAGGATGAACTTGCCGTCCTGCTTGTCGACGACGAATGCCGAACTGTAAAGGTGGCTCTCGCTCAGTGCACGGCGAATCTCCAGCTCCTTGCCGATGGTGAACGTCTTTTTCGTGCCCACGATCTTCAGCTTCCAGATGCGGCCGCTCTTGCCGCGCTCTAACGGAATGAGGTCGGTGATGAGGCCGAAGTCATCTTTCAGCTTCTCGTTGACCAGTGCCGTCAGCTCCTCGGCTGTGTACTCCACGTGCCAGCGGTAGAACTCGGTCGTCTCCTGATCGTAGTCGTTGAGCACCTGCGACAGGATTTCCTTGTCCTTCGTGTTACAGAACGCATCGGGCGTCGTGCGAATCCAGCGCTCGGCGTTCTCCTCTTTCGTCAGGTCGCTGACACGTCCGCCCAGACGGTTGTCGGGGATGGCCAGCAGGTAAGGCTTGCGCGTGTCCTCCCAGCAGTACTGGAACTCCTCCGTCATGCCACCGCAGCACTTGCCGTAGCGGGCGTCGCATATCTCGTCTTCGTACATCAGTATCTGGCCCTTCGTGGCTTTCACGGCAGCATCCACCGAGCGGTTGCTGGCCTTGGTGATGCCTTGGTAACGCTGGCAGTGGTCGTCAGCACAGACGTCGAAAATCTGGTGATCCTCACGGTCATACCAGCGTATCAGCTCATCGTCTTTCTTGATGAACGAGAAGAAACTGTTTTGTCCGTTGTTCAGCTGCTTGCGCTTCTCCATCTGTGCCAGCAGCCATGAACGGCTGATGACGGCGTGTGCCTTCAGCAGTTCGATGCTGCTCGTGGCGCTCATCTCGCTGCTGATGACGCTGACCAGATATTTCTCCACGGGCAATTGGTTGATGGCCGTGATCTGGTCGGCCTCGACGACGAGCCGCAGCGTACCGTTAAACACCTGCGTCTCCTTGCGCTCCCAGTGGAAGTTGACGCCGATGGTCACGTCGTAGAGTGAGAACGAAGCGTCTGCCTGCTGTGGCGTGAAGGTCAGTTCGCGGTACTGGTTGCCGTTCCACAGGATGCCGCCCTCGGCAAACTCCACCGTCTGCTCGCCCTCGATGGTCTCGCCTTTGGCGGTGTAGGGGCTGTTGAGCGCGAAGTGTATCTTCTGTCCGCTGACGATGCCCACGCTGACCTCGGGCTGTTTGGCTATTTGAGGCTTGGGATTTGAGGTCTGAGGTTTCGAGGCGGGCTGCTGTTGCAGCAGCTCCATGATGTGTTGTAGCTCACCTTGTGTGATGGACACCTCGCGCAGAATGTCGAACGCCACCTCGGGGGTGATGCGGCGGAAGTCCTCTTCGCGCGGTGTAATCATGAGTCCGCCCATGTCGAGTGCACCGGGCGAGATGATGTACTGTGCGTCGCCCTCGGCTGTGTAGCAGTCAGGGCGGTGCTTGCCACGGGGGAAGACAACGCTTAGGTAAGTGTCACCTTGCCGCCAGGCGATGATGTTCATCATGGGCTCCGGGGACTTCTGGGGCTCATGGGCCTCATAAGACTTATAGGGCTTATACGGCTCATAGGGCCTATATGCTTCATGTGACATGGTGCTCTCCATGGCCTTGTAGAGCTTCTTGAACAGGCGGATGCCGGTCTCTGCCGAGCGGCTGCGTATGAGCAGGGCCGTGCAGGGATAGTCCTCTATGTGGAAGATGCCTTCGTCGGTGGAAGGTTGCGGGTGGAGGGCGGAGGATTGGGTGTTGAGGGTGGTGAGTGGTGTCAGGTTGCGTGCCAGCCGTTGCCATGCCGTCTGCAAGGGCAGTATGCCGTTGGTGCCGGCTTGGAAGTGGGCGTGGTCGGGGGCTGATGCGCCGCTCTGCGGACCGTTGTAGAACACCATCAGCTCCGGATAGTCTGTCAGCAACTGGTGTATCTCACCGTAGCGTTCCAAGATGCGCTGAGGCTGGTGAGCCACTGCCGGGATGGTGTAGTGTGTAGGCAGGATGGGGTAGGGGTTCACCAGCAGCTCGTAGTTGCCGATGACCTTCTTGATCTGCTGCTGTGGCCGGTTGTGCTCGCACAGGAAGCAGGGCCGCTCGTCCAGCGTCTTGCTGTCCATCTTGGCACCTGTCGACACGATGCGGGCCGGGTTCCACTGCACCTGTATGGTCATGTTCTCCTCAGTCAGTTCGCGGGTCTCCACGTTTGTCAGTTCGCGGTAGCGCTGGCGGGCATCGTCCCACTTCTCCAGTTGGCGGTTGAAGAAACGTTGCAGCGACGAGTCGGCGGTGGTGTCCAGCTTGCCTTGGCGCAGCTGCTGGCGTGCCATGACCTCCAGCGTGCGCAGGCGGTCCTTGTAGAGGTTGTTGGCGTTGATCTTCTCGATGCTCAGCGCTGCGTCGCTGTTGCCACCCCAGCGGCGGCAGAGATATAGTTCGTTGTAGATGCGTCCGATGCGGTAGTGGCGTGAGAAGATGAGGCCCAGTGCGTAGTCCTCGCCGTAGCTGGTGTTGGGGAACTGTATCTGCCGGAGCAGCGGCGTGAAGAAGGCACGCGGCGCACCCAGTCCGTTGATGCGCAGGGCGTTGTTGGGGCCGTTCTCGTCGGTCCACTCCTTGTGGGCGATGAGTCCCGGCGGCAGTGTGTTCAGCTCGAAGTCGCACATGCGGTAGCTGCCCACCACCATGGCGGCATGCTGACGGCGGAACGCATCCACGATGGTCTGCAGCGTCTTGGGGCTGGAGTAGAGGTCGTCGCTGTCTAACTGCACGGCGAAGCGTCCGCAGCGGTCATCATTGATGGCCATATTCCAGCACCCGCCAATGCCGAGGTCCGTGCGGGTGAGGCTCCTGAGTATCTCCCCCGTCCTGTCGGTTGAGTGGTTGTCGATGACGATGACGTTATAGGGGAACGTCGTCTTCTGCGAGAGGGCGCTTTCCACGGCGTCGCGGATGGTCTTCTCGCGGTTGTAGACGGGGATGATGACCGATGCCTCGACGGGGAAGTCCTGTTCTTGGAAGTCGGGCTCGCGGTAGTTCAGCGTGTCGACGGTGGCGCCGATGAGCTCCAAGTGGGCTGTCACGGCCTGCTCCATCTCTATCTGCACATCGCGGTTGGCGGGGTTGACGTAGTCAAACTGCTTCTCGCCCGATGCGCGCAGGTCGGTCTCCTGTTCGGTGTAGAGCGCCTCGTTCAGGTGGAACAGCGTCCCCTCGCGGCTCAGGAAGAGGCGCAGGGCGTAGAGTCCGGCGTATTTGTAGTCGCGCTCGGTGTCGGTGGTGGCAAACTTGTGCATCAGCGACGTCTTGATGAGCAGCACGGAACCGAAGTCGAAATCATCGCGCAGCGAACCCAGTTGGTAATCGATGGTTGGGTGACCATTTCTGTCCGAATACACCATGGCGGCGTTGGAGTCTCTGGCCACGCGCAGCATGCGCTCCAGTGCCGATGCGCCCAGCACGATGGGTACGGCCTTGGTCAGCAGCAGCACGTAGTCGGCGGCGGCGTTCTCGGCAATGCGCAGCATGGTTTGTGAGCTTGTCAGGTTCTGCACCGTCAGCAGCTGGCAGTCCTTGGGGAGTGCCGTCTCCTGCGTGTCCTGCTTGGACGTCGTGGTTGCGGCCGTCAGCAGGAAAATGTTGTGTATGGTCTTGTTGTCGCGCAACTGGGCTATGGTGGGCATGGCGTCTGCCGGTTGGTTGCACGCAATGAAGCAGTCAATCTTTTGTCGCATGGTGTTGTTTCTTTTTTTTTGTGGTGTCCTGTTAATTTAGGCGCGAAGATACGAAGAATTTTTCATGTAGCCAAAAGGTTCAGGGACTTTTTTTCGACTGATGGGCCTTATAGGGCTTATAAGGCTTATAGGGCTCATGGGCCTTCTTTGAAAAAGCGGTGCGCTTCGGGGAATGTGAAGCGCACCGCTTGGGGCTTTGCGGGTTGCGGGTGTGTCAGCTTACTTCTTGATGAACTCCACGCGGCGGTTCTTGGCTCGGCCCTCGTCGGTGCTGTTGCTGGCCACGGGCTCGTGTGAGCCTTTACCCACGGCGCGCAGGTTGAAACCGTCAACGCCTAAGCCTTCCAATGCCTTCACCACGGCCTCGGCACGCTTCTGGCTGAGCGGGTCGTTCACGGCGTCAGTGCCCTGATTGTCGGTGTGGCCCTGCACCTCGAAGCGAACGCTCGGGTTCTTCTTCATGTAGTCGGCCACCTTCTGAATCTCGGTCATCGACTCGGGCAGCAGGTCAGCCTTGCCCGTCTTGAAGAGGATGTTGTTGGTGACGAACTTACCCGTCTCGGCGATGGAACGCTCCACAGCCGACATGTCGGTCTCATTGCGCTCGTACAGCTCAACGGCGCCCTTGGCAATCACCACGTTGCGCAAATATAAAGGAAATTCGATGGAGCCTCCTCCTGCAAACAATGTCAGCCAGCCGGCACCTGCCTTGGCATTAGGAACGTTGATAATGCGCTTTCCGTCAATATAGAACTTGATGGCACGTTTGTTGAATGACAGGGCATAGTGATGCCAGCGGCCGTCGTTAGTGATGGCAGCCTCGTAGGCTCTGGCATTTCCTTCCTTATTGGAATAACCTTCTTCATTCGGACGAACATAAGAGCAATCAAAGCTTACTTTGTCATAATAGAAATTATAAGTTATGGTAAACAGTTCTCTGTCACGACGTTCGTTCTCGTTCATAACATCAAATTCTACATGAGGATGACTGTCTTGTCCGTTATTCTTCTTATATAACATGTCGTATTCCACGGTAAACACATCACCCAGATAGTTCTTGATGCCGCCCTTGACGAGCGGAGTCAGCCAACTGTCATCACTCATCATAGCAATACAAGTCTGCCCGTTGACAATGGCTATCTCAGCGTTACCACGCTCCAAGTCCCACTTCGAGGGGAACTCACCCACCTGCTCACCGGCCATGTTGTCCTCGAACATGATGGTTCCGCCACGCACAAAGTCGTTCTTCACGGCACCGGCGTTCACCTCCACGTCAGCAGCGTTGTCTGCATCGGGCGCTGCGGTGTCGTTGTTGCGGCGTGTTTCGGTCTCCTCGGCCTCGTCAGTACCCAGCACGGCGTCCGTAGCTGCATCGACTGCACTGTTGGCTGCGTCGGTGACGGTTTCTTCGATCTTGTTTTCAATCTTGTTCTTCACACGGTCACGGATGCGTCCGAAAATGCCCTGTGCATACGTGTCGGCACTGCTGAGGAAGAATAGGCAAAGTGCCACAATGATTAACTTCTTGTTCATAGTTGTTAAGTTTTAGGGATTAAATTATATTTATCTGGGGGCAAATGTACGAAGAATATCTGATATATGCAAGGCTTTTACGATAATTTTTTCAGACGTCCGGTCACTGAATGTCCTCTTCCCGCTTGCCGAGGTGCCATTCTTCGCTTGCCGAGGTGTCATTCTTTGCTTGCCGAGATGCCATTCTTCGCTTGGCAAAACGCCCTTAACCGCTTGACAATACGGCAGTTCAGGTTTGTCATATAGGCTATATTGATTTGTAATATAGTCTATATTACATTGTAAAATAGATTAAATTACGTTGTAAAATAGACTATATTACATTGTAAAATAGACTATATTACAAACTATTTTCAGCCTTTTGTCAAATGAAAGGTGTGGATTTGTCAGGCGAAGAGCATGGCTTTGTCAGTCAAGAAGTGCGTGGCGGCAACCGATTTGTCGGCTGTTTTCTTGGCTGTTTCCGAATTATTGCTTACCTTCGCGGTCAGAATGAAAAAGACGTTTGCTGTATTAGGAATGATGTGTGCGGGCTGTTCGGCCCGCGTGGAGCGTACGCTGGCCGGTGTCGAGGGGGTGCGCGAGGTGAGCGTGAGCCTGCCCGGACGCACGGCACTGGTCGACTTTGACGAGACGCGGGTGACGGCAGCACAGCTGAAGGAGGCCGTCGGCAAGGCCGGCTACGACATGGTGATCGACGAGGAGCGCAACGTGGAGGCCATAGAGCGCCGAAGCTATGAGCAGCTGCGCCGCAAGGTGTTGCTCTCGTGGCTGTTTGCCGTGCTGTGCATGGCCATCAGCATGGGGTGGCTCTTCCCCGATGCATCCGCTGAAGGGGCGACGCTGCCGACGCGGAACATCGCCAACCAGACCATGTTCATCATCGCCCTGTTGAATCTCGTCTACTGCGGTCGGCAGTTCTATGTCAGTGCGTGGCGGCAGCTGTTGCACCGCTCGGCCAACATGGACACGCTGGTCGCCCTGTCCACGGGCATCTCGTTCCTCTATAGCACCGTCGTCACGTTCCTCCCCAGCGTGGGTGAGGTCGGCGGAGGGCACACGTTCTTCGATGCCTCCATCATGATCATCACCTTCGTGCTGACCGGCCGGCTCTTGGAGGAACGCGCCAAGAACAGCACCGCCACCGCCATCCGCTCACTGATGGGGCTACAGCCCAAAACGGCGAGGGTTGTAGGCCCCCTGTCGTCCCCCGAGGAAGCCCCCCTTTCGTCCCCCGAGGGGGACACTAATGTCCAAGGCGCAGCTAAAGCCTCCCCTCGGGGAGGTTTGGAGGGGGCCTCCCCTCGGGGAGGTTTGGAGGGGGCTGCCGTCCCCCTCTCTGCTTTGCAGCAGGGCGACATCATCGAGGTCAGGGCTGGTGAGAAGATACCCGTTGACGGTGTGGTGGTCAGCGGTGAGGGCCGTGTCGACGAAAGTGCCATGACGGGAGAAGCTGAGCTGGTGGCGAAGACGGCGGGCGACCCGGTGCTGTCGGGAACCATGGTGAAGGATTCGGTCATCAGGTTCAAGGCTACGCAGGTGGGTAAGGACACCGTGCTCTCGAACATGATCCGCATGGTACAGGAAGCGCAGGGCTCGAAGGCACCCGTGCAGCGCGTCGTCGACAAGGTGGCGCTGGTCTTCGTGCCCACCGTGGGAGTCATCGCCCTGCTGACGTTCCTGCTGTGGTATCTGCTGGGCGCCGAACTCTCACAAGCCATCCTGTCGGCAGTCAGCGTGCTGGTCATTGCCTGTCCCTGTGCACTGGGGCTGGCCACGCCCACGGCCCTGATGGTCGGCATCGGCAAGGCCGCGCAGCACAACATCCTCATCAAGGACGCCACCGCGCTGGAACTGATACACCGCGTGAACGCCATGGTGGTAGACAAGACAGGAACGATAACCGCCCCTATGGAAGCCCCCCTGTCGTCCCCCGAGGAAGCCCCCCTGTCGTCCCCCGAGGGGGACACAAATGTTCCATGCGCAGCTAAAGCCTCCCCTCGGGGAGGTTTGGAGGGGGCTCCCTCTGGTTTGGAGGGGGCTTGGACTGAAACCCTGCGTCCCCATGCCCGTGAGGTTATCAGCGAGCTGCGGCAGATGGGCATTGACATCTACATGATGAGCGGCGACAAGGAAGAGAAGGTGAGCCGTTGGGCCCGCGAGGCTGGTATTGAGCACTGGCAGAGTGGGGTGATGCCACAGGACAAGGAGAATCTGGTCAGACGCTTGCAGCGCGAGGGGAAGACTGTGGCCATGGTGGGCGACGGCGTCAATGACTCGCAGGCGCTGGCGGCTGCCGATGTCAGCATTGCCATGGGCGGCGGCACCGATGTGGCGATGGACGTGGCCCAGCTGACGCTGATGGGCAACGATCTGCGGCGCATCCCCGAGGCCATCAGGCTCTCGCGCCGTACGGTGGGCATGATACGTCAAAACCTGTTCTGGGCTTTCATATATAATATAATATGTATACCGCTGGCCGCCGGTGCCCTGCGCGGCATCTGTGACTTCCAGATTACACCCATGTGGGCCGCCGCACTCATGGCCATGAGTTCCGTCAGCGTCGTGCTGAACAGCCTCCGACTCTATGGGGGGAAGTGATGTCTTTGTTTCTTTGTATTTCGTTTGAATTAATAGAACACAAAGACACAAAGGAAGAGAGAACCAATTATTTGTCATCTCTTGAAATGGAAGTCCACAGAGAAAAGAGCTGCGACCGCAGCTCTTCTTTGTGTACTTCCGTTAAAGGAATAACAGGCTATAATATCTTTGTTCCTTTGTGACTTTGTGTTTCGCTTGAAATTGGAGTTGATTATACCGTAGGGCTTGATGGTGCCTTTAGCGCTCGGCTCTGCTGCTTTGCCCAGCAAAGAACTATTGTCTGTAACTCCTGCAACTCCTGTAACTCCTGTAACTCCTAAATCATCTCCTAAAAAATAAACAAAAACAAACAAAAATCACATTTTTCTTACAAATTGTTTGTTTAATTCAGGAAAATGTTTTACTTTTGCAGCCGATAAACAAAAAACAGAAAGCAAATGATGCAGAATGCAGCTTACTTTTACGGCTTTTATTTTTACTTTGCAGGAACCTGTGAAGCGGAAGGCCGTATGTAAAGTTGAAAATTGAAAGTTGAAAGATATAAGGCTCCGCTTCACTGAAAAAGGTGAAAGCGGAGTTTTTATTAAACATAGCCCCCTTAGTAAGGGGGATCGGGGTCTGAACAGACGCAGATGCCCGGGAAAATATAATGAAAGAGTATGAAGAGAATAGCAATACAAGGACTGATAGGGTCGTTCCACGACATCGCAGCACACCTGTACTTCGAGGGTGAGCAGATACAACTGATATGCTGCTCGACGTTCGAAGAGGTGTTCACTCAGCTGCATCAAGACCCCACGGCCATCGGCATGGTGGCCATCGAAAACACTATTGCAGGATCACTGCTGCATAACTACGAGCTGCTGCGCGACTCAGGCACCACCGTGGTGGGAGAGCACAAGCTGCACATCTCGCACTGCATCTGTTGTCTGCCCGAGGATGACTGGGACACCATCACGGAAGTACATTCACACCCCGTGGCCCTGATGCAGTGCCGGCAGTTCCTGGCGCAGCATCCACAGATGAAGAACGTGGAGGCAGAGGACACGGCAGGTTCGGCGAAGATGATTGCCGAAGAGGGACGGCACGGCTGGGCAGCCATCTGTCACGCCGAGGCAGCACGGCTCTACGGACTGAAGGTGCTGGAAGACCACATTGAGGACAACAAGCATAACTTCACCCGCTTTCTGGTGGTCTCGAATCCCAACAAGGCCGACCTGCTGCGCCCGTTGACGGACACGAACAAGTCGAGCATCGTCTTCTCGTTGCCCCACGAGGAAGGTAGCTTGAGCCACGTGCTCGCCATCCTGTCGTTCTACAAGATCAACCTGACGAAGATTCAATCACTGCCCATCATTGGCCGCGAGTGGGAATACCTCTTTTACGTTGATGTGATGTACGACGACCTGACCCGCTACCGTCAGTCGATAGATGCCATCATCCCGCTGACCAAGGACCTCAAAATCTTAGGAGAGTATAAAGACGGGAAGCAGACGAACTGAAAAACAGCCCAAGAACCCACCCCAACCCCTCCCGAGGGGAGGGGCTTGAATAGTTCTAAAGGCAGGAAAAGAAACGTTTTTAATCATGAAGATAAAGTTAAGGAAATGAAGATATGAATGAGATTAATAAGAATATGAGTCAAGACCATAGCAAGGGTATTCAAGCCCCTCCCTTGGGGAGGGGTTGGGGTGGGTGTCTTCCCGCCGACCGCCTTAGTTTAGTGCAGGAATACTATTTCAGCCGTAAGCTGAAGGAGGTGGCGCAGCTCAATGCCGAGGGCAAGGACATCATCAGTCTGGCCATCGGCAGCCCTGACATGCCTCCCTCAGAGCAGACCATAGAAAAGCTGTGTGAGGTGGCCCGCCAACCCAATGCCCACGGCTACCAGCCGACGCAGGGCACGCCGGAGCTGCGTGAGGCCATGGCACGCTTCTACAAGCGTTGGTATGACGTAGACCTCGACCCGAAGTCTGAACTGCTGCCGCTCATCGGTTCGAAGGAAGGCATCCTGCACGTCACGCTCGCCTTCGTCAATCCCGGCGACGCCGTACTGGTGCCTAATCCCGGCTATCCCACCTATACGTCCTTGTCGAAGCTGCTGGGCGCCAAGATTGTCAATTACGACCTACGTGAGGATAATGGCTGGCAACCTGACTTCGACGAGCTGGAGGATATTGTCAAGGGGCAAGGTGCAAGGGGCAAGGAGCAAGAGAATAGTTCTTGTGCTTCTAAAGACTCAGGCAATCCTCTTGCCCCTTGCTCCTTGCCCCTTGCTCCTAAAATCAAACTCCTTTGGACCAACTATCCCAACATGCCGACGGGCGGACGGGCCCGCATGGAGACCTACGAGCGTCTGGTGGCGTTTGCCCGTGAGCACCACATCGTCGTCGTCAACGACAATCCCTATAGCTTCATTCTCAACGATCATCCCATCTCACTGTTGCAGGTGCCGGGTGCCAAGGACTGCTGCATCGAGTTCAATTCGATGTCGAAGAGTCACAACATGCCCGGCTGGCGTGTGGGCATGTGTGCCGGCAACGCCGAGTTCATGTCGTGGGTACTGAAAGTGCAGAGCAACATCGAGAGCGGCACGTTCCGTGGCATCCAGCTCGCGGCTGCCGCTGCCTACGACAACAGCGACGAGTGGCACCGTGAGGCGAACATCAACACCTACGCCCGCCGCCGTCAGTATGCCGAGCAGATCATGGACGTGCTGGGATGCAGCTACGACAAGGACCAGGTGGGCATGTTCCTCTGGGGACGCATCCCCGACAGCTATGCCGACGTGGAAGACCTGACGGAGCGCGTGCTCCACGAGGCCCGCGTCTTCATCACCCCCGGCTTCATCTTCGGCACCAACGGCAAACGCTACATCCGCATCTCCCTCTGTGCCAAGGAAGAGAAAATCAAGGAGGCACTGGAGAGGATTCGTCAAATGTGTTCGTCTGAGTGATAATTATTCTAAGGAGTCAAGGAGATAAGGAGTTTTTTCAATGGACCGTGAATATACATACAAGGTTTTGGGCTGTGTCTATGAGGTGTATAAGGAGTTGGGCCCAGGTCTTTTAGAGAGTATTTATGAAGCTGCTCTTATTCAGGAGTTGCGTTCAAAAGGTTTTGAAGTGCGTAATCAGGTTGAAGTACCTGTCTATTATAAGGGAGAGCTGATTTGCCCTAATTTGCGTTTAGACCTTATCATTGATAATAAACTTATATTAGAACTGAAATCTGTCGTGGAGTATAAGAAACTTTTTGAGAAGCAGTTATATACTTATCTACGCTTAATGAATTGTGAAATGGGTTATGTGATCAATTTCAATACCGATTATTTGCGTGATGATATATATCCTGTATTCAATAACCAATTTAAGGTAAACTCTACAGAGTGAAGTGTCTCCTCTTCTCCTTGTCTCCTTAGACAAAATAATAATCCTTAGACAAAAGAAAAGAGACTAATTAATTAGAATAGAGCAGAATATGGAACTGGAATTAGAACCTTTACGATTACCGAGTGACAATGAACGCCCCTTCGTCATTGCAGGCCCTTGCAGTGCCGAGACTGAGGAGCAAGTGGTAAACACCGCCAAGCAGCTGGCCAGCTTCGGCTGTCATAACTTCCGGGCAGGCATCTGGAAACCGCGCACGAAGCCCGGTGGCTTCGAGGGTAACGGTGAAAAGGCGTTGCCGTGGATGCAGACCGTCAAACAGGAGACGGGGATGCTCGTAGCTACTGAGGTCGCCACGCCTGAGCACGTGGAGCTGGCCCTGAAGTATGGCATCGACATCCTATGGGTGGGTGCCCGCACGTCGGCCAATCCCTTCGCCATGCAAGCACTGGCCGATGCCCTGAAGGGTGTCGATGTGCCCGTGTTCGTGAAGAACCCCGTCAATCCCGACTTGGAACTGTGGATTGGTGCCATGGAGCGCATCAATCAGGCCGGCGTGAAGCGCATGGCTGCCGTGCACCGCGGCTTCTCGTCGTATGACAAGAAGATTTACCGCAACCTGCCCATGTGGCAGATTCCCATTGAGCTGAAGCGCCGCATCCCCGAACTGCCCATCATCTGTGACCCGTCACACATCGGCGGACGCCGCGAGCTCATTGCCCCGCTCTGTCAGCAGGCTATGGACCTCGGTTTTGAAGGTTTGCTGGTGGAAAGCCACTGCGACCCGGACAAGGCATGGAGCGACGCCAAGCAGCAGGTGACACCTGACGTGCTGGATTACATTCTCTCGCTGCTGGTCATCCGCAGTGAGAAGGTGACCACTGAGGGCATCACCACCCTGCGTAAGCAGATTGACGAGCTGGACAATCAGCTGATGGACCTGCTGTCCAAGCGGATGCGCGTCTGCCGCGAGATTGGTCAGTACAAGAAAGAGCACAACATGACCGTGCTGCAGACCTCGCGCTACAATGAGATTCTGGACAAGCGCGGTGCACAGGGTGCCCTCTGCGGCATGGCTCCTGAGTTCGTTGCCAAGGTGTTCGAGAACATTCACGAAGAGTCTGTCAGACAGCAGATAGAGATCATTAACCAATAAGGGGGCTCTGAATTATGAAAATATTGATCATGGGTGCAGGTAAGATGGGAAGTTACTTCATCTACATGCTCAGTTTCGACCACGAAGTGGCGGTCTTTGAGAAAGACCCGAAGCGCATGCGCTTCACTTACAACTGTCAGCGTTTTACGCAGCTGGATGAGATCAAGGCATTTGTGCCGGAGCTTGTCATCAATGCCGTGACGGTGAAATACACCATTCCCGCCTTCCGCGAGGTCATACCCTATCTGCCGAAGGACTGTATCATTACTGATATCTCGTCAGTGAAGACGGGACTCAAGGAGTATTACGAGTCCACGGGCATGCGTTACGCCTCGACGCACCCCATGTTCGGCCCTACGTTTGCCAATCTCAACCAGCTCTCTGAGGAGAACGCCATCATCATCAACGAGGGCGACTTCATCGGGCGGCTCTTCTTCAAGGACATCTACCAGAAGCTGGGACTGAACATCTACGAATACACCTTCGAGGAGCACGACAAGACCGTGGCCTACTCGTTGTCGATTCCGTTCGTCTCCACCTTTGTCTTTGCCGCCGTCATGAAGCATCAGGACGCGCCGGGCACCACCTTCAAGCGCCACATGCGCATTGCCAAGGGGGTGCTCAACGAGGATGACTTCCTGCTGCAAGAGATTCTCTTCAACCCCTACACCCACGACCAAGTGTCGCAGATACGCACGGAGCTGAAGGAACTGCTGGAGATTATTGACCACAAGGATGCTGACGGCATGCACGCCTACTTGCAGAAGATTCGCAACAACGTGCGGCAGGACATCGAGATCAAGCAGTGACGGGGGAGAATAATTGTCAAATCTGCTCTATTTTTCCCGAACTTGTTTGGCTGTTTTGCTGAAAATGCTTATATTTGCACCTCAAAATGAATCATTACACAAACCCGATCATGAACAAGAAACTGATTATTCTGTTTTTCAGTCTGTTTTTCTGCTGTGTGCTCGTCGGCGCACAGGAAGTGCAGAAGAGTGACTTTCAGCAGCGTGCAGAGGCTGCTGACAAGGAAGGAACCGTTGCTCCGGCCCGTTCGTTGTATATCCATGCCTTTAATGACTATGTCAACAAGGGGCAGTTGCAGCAGGGCGTCGAGTGTGGCGTGAAGGCTGTCGCCCTTTACTACAAGGAGAGCTTCTATAAAGAGGCTTTCGAACTGCTGCGCCGCATTGACTCGGCCATCATCAGCTCGCAGCAGCCTTCCAGCAAGAAGTCGGCCATGCACTATCTGACCACCCGTGAGCGCATGCAGATGTATATCAGGATGCACCGCAATGCCAGCGCGCAGGAGCAGCTCAACATCATGGAGTCGCACGTCAGCGCATCGGGCGATGAGAACCTGAAGAACGACCTGCTCTACAATAAAGCCATCTATTATTACACCTTCGGCCAGAACGCCCAAGGCAACGCCGTGTTCAAGGAAATGGCCGACAAGCTGACGGCTTCCGGCGAGTATGACAAGGTGGACGAGGTGTACCAGACGCTGATTGCCAACGGCCGCAGGAGCAACAACGCCAGCATGGTGGCCCAGTCGTACAGCAGCTACATTGCGTGGAAAGACTCTGCCAGTGCGTTGCGGCTGGCCCGTGAGACGGGAGCGCTGAAGAAGCAGATAGCTGACAACGAGGCCGTCATTGCCGACAAGGACAGCTCGCTGACGGCGCGTCAGGTGGCCATCGTCGGCCTGAGCATACTGGCCGTGGCATTGGCGGCAGCGCTCATCTTCGGCGCCATGGTGCTGATGCGTTACATCGTCTTGACGCGCAAGCAGAAGAAGACCATCAAGCTGGCCAACGACAACAACGCCCTGAAAGCGAAGTTCATCAGCAACATTGCGGCCCAGTTGGAGCCCACGCTGCAGAAACTGGACGGCAGCAAGCCTGAGGTGAAGGCCCTGCTCGACTTTGCCAGCCACGTGCAGACGCTGTCGGAATTGGAGAACTCTGACGGTGAAGACGTTGAGATGGAGGACACGCCCATGCAGCCCTTCTGTGAGGGACTGATGGACCAGATACGCGGTAAGGTGAGCGGCGGCGTTACGCTGGCCGTGAACGCACCGAAGATGGGAGCCAAGATCAACAAGGAGTACGTGTCGCACATCCTGCTGCACCTGCTCAACAACGCCGTGCAGTACACGCCCGACGGCGGCAAGATCAGTCTGGAGTTCAGGAAGCGCGGCGCCCACTCGCACCAGTTCCTGGTGACCAACACCGGCGAGCCCATTCCTGAAGAGAAGCGTGAAGACCTGTTCAAGGCGTTCCTTGAGGTCAAGGACCTCACGAAGGGCGACGGTCTGGGACTGCCCATCTGCCGGCAGATGGCGCTGAAGATGAATGGCGACCTTGATATTGACCCCGAATACACCAAGGGCACACGCTTCGTGCTCAGCCTGCATGTGTAAATAAACAGGAGCTATGGCATTTGGAGCTTGGATAGGAGGCATGATTGGTTTCAGCTACGGCGGTCCGCTGGGAGCGCTGGCTGGTGTTGTGTTGGGTGCGCTGTTCGACATGGCGACGAGCAAGTTCGGCGAGCAGCAACAGCGTATCGGCTATACGGATGACGGGGATGCCCGTCATGCATACGGTGCACAACGCGCACAGCGTCAGCAGAACGCCAACCCACGCGGCAACTTCCTCTTCTCGCTGCTTGTGCTGACGGCTTACATCATCAAGGCCGACGGCAAGGTGATGCACTCGGAGATGGAGGTGGTGCGCGAGATGCTGCGGCAGAACTTCGGCGACCAAGGTGCCCGCGAGGGGGAGCAGGTGCTGCTGCGCCTCTTCGAGGAACAGAAGCACCAAGGCACGGCGACGTTCCGCAACACGGTGCGCCAGTGCTGTGGTGAGATGGCCATGGGCATGAACTACGGCCAGCGTCTGCAACTGCTCAACTTCCTCGTCATCGTGGCCAAGGCCGACGGCTCTGTGCCGCAGTCGGAAATCACGGCCCTGCGTGACGTGGCGCAGTGGCTGCGCATGCAGGCAAAGGAAGTGGACTCCATGCTCAACCTCGGCGGCGATTCGCTGGAGGAAGCCTATAAGGTGCTGGGCGTCTCGCCCAAAGCCACTGACGATGAGGTGAAGAAAGCCTATCGCCGTCTGGCGTTGGAGCACCATCCTGACAAGGTGGCAGCACTGGGCGAGGACATCCGTCGCGCAGCTGAAAAGAAGTTTCAGGAAATCAATGCCGCCAAGGATAAAATCTGGAAAGCCCGCGGGCTGTAACGCCGCTTTTGCCTTAATATTATTAAAAAGGTGGGGGTGATTGAACGATAAATCACAAAAAAAAATTGTAACTTTGCAGCGGAATTTAACTAAAATACGTATTTGTTATGGAAGTAGCCATCAACAACGACATCTACCAGCAGGCGCAGGCCTATGCACGGCAGCAAGGTCTTAGCCTCAATGCCGTCATTGAGAGTTTCCTGCTTCGCTTTGTCGGACGCAGCCAGGCAGCAACGGAACAGCCTGTGCCCGACATCGTGCTCAGTCTCCTCGGAGCAGGCGACGCTGTGAACGATGATGACCTGAATGCCCGTGAAGCCTACTATCAATATTTGGACGAGAAATACAAATGACCAAGCTCTTTCTTGATACCAACATCGTCGTCGACCTTCTGGAGCGCCGCGAGCCTTATTGTCACGATGCCGTGCGTCTCTTCACGATGGCATACAATCGGCAGGTGCAGCTCATTGTCTCGCCGATGACCTATTCCACGGCATCTTTCCTTCTCCGCAAGCATGGCTCTGAAGGAGTGCGCAATCTGTTGTCGAATTTCCGCCAGCTCTCACGTGTCGCCACCGCCAACGAGCGTACTGTTGATGACTCGCTGGCTTCACAGTTCAAGGATTTCGAGGATGCCATGCAATATTACACTGCCCTCCGCGCCAAAGCCGATGCCATCATCACCCGCAATGGCAAGGATTTTACCCATTCGAAACTTCCCGTAATGACGGCGGGAGAGTTTCTGGCAACTTTAGAATAACTTTTCCCCCATGCCCTCGCTCACCCTCACATATTGCCCCATGTCGCTGCGCTGCCTGACGCTTGGCAGCGGGGCTTTGAGTGGTAGCGGAATTACCCCCCCCAGGCCGTAAATGGCTTAAGATTAAAGAAAACGGCGCGAGGTTCGCCGGAGACCATAAGGCACGTTTGTGTCCCACTACGGGGCGCAGAAGTGCCTTCGTGGCGCGTGTTGTTTTCCGACAGAAAACGAGATTAAATCATTATATTATTAACATTTAAATTCAAAACAAAAATGAAAAGAAAGTTACTTCCAATTCTCGCATTGTTGATTTTCATTAGTACAGAATCATGGGGACAGCGCTTTGCCCCTCCTGGAGGTGGCGGTGGAAGTGAAGTTACCATTAGTCTTTCGCCGAGTAGCCTCACAATG
>JAFUSC010000156.1 GCA_017467705.1 Prevotella sp.
GAATAAATAATAAATCAAGAACGTCATAAAATAAATCAAGAACATCATAGACATGGGAATAATTGTCGTCAAAGAAACTTCGGGACGGGCGAAAGCTGCTTTGCGTTTTTGCCTTTTCATGGTTGGGGTCCTTTTATCTTTCGGGCTCTCTTTCATCTCACCGCTTGATGCCGCGGCGCAAAACAGCGACGTGACGCAGAGCAACAGTAAGCATAACTTTGAGGTGGCCAAGCAGTTGGAGATTTTCAACGCTATTTACCGCAACCTTGACCTGATGTATGTCGATACGCTCAATGCGGAGGAGCTGGTGGGCACGGGCATCAATGCCATGTTGCGCTCGCTGGATCCTTACACGGAGTATTATCCGGCCAGCAAGAAGAGCGACCTGAAGTCGATGCTCACGGGTAAGTATGCGGGCATCGGTGCGCTCATACGTTATCACCAGCGGTTGAAGCACGTCGTCATTGACGAGCCGTACGCCGGGATGCCTGCTGCTGAAGCCGGGCTGCGGAAGGGTGACATCATCCTGAGCATTGACGACTCGACGATGCTTGACAAGACGACGGCCTACGTCAGTGAGCACCTGCGCGGCGACGCCGGTACCAGCTTCATGCTTAAAATCAAGCGTCCCTCGACGGGCAAGGAGATGAAGTTCAAGATTACGCGCCGCAACATCCATCTGCCCGAGATTCCCTATTACGGTCTGCGTGACGGCGGCATCGGCTACATCAAGCTCTCCACCTTTGTCGGCGAGCCGTCGAAGTCGATGCGGCGTGCGTTCATTGACCTCAAGCAGCGCGGCGCCACGTCGCTCATCCTTGACCTGCGCGGCAATGGTGGCGGCTCGCTCTCAGAGTGCATAGACATCATCAACATGTGGGTGCCGAAGGGCTTGCTGCTCGTTGAGACGAAGGGCAAGCTGAACCGCGCCAACTCTTCGTACACGACGCGGCTGGAGCCCATTGACACGGTGATGCCCATTGTCGTGCTGGTCAACGACGAGACTGCCTCGGCCAGTGAGATTACGAGCGGCTCGCTACAGGACCTTGACCGTGGCGTCATCGTCGGTACGCGCACTTACGGCAAGGGTCTGGTGCAGGTGCCTAACATTGAGCTGCCCTACAACGGCAACCTGAAGCTCACCACGTCGCGCTACTACATTCCGTCGGGGCGTTGCATCCAGGCTTTGAACTACAAGCACTCGGGCGGTGGCTACACGGAGCGCGTGCCCGACTCGCTGACCAGTGTGTTCCACACGCAGCATGGCCGCGTGGTGCGTGACGGTGGCGGCATTACGCCCGACATTGAGGTGAAGCCCGACACGTTGCCCAACATCGCCATCTACATCGACCGCGTGGACAGCACCGAGGTGATGTTCGACTTTGTGACAGAGTACATTGCGAAGCACCCGACCATAGCCCCCGCCACGGAGTTCCACCTGACCGACGCTGAGTTTGAGGATTTCAAGCAGCGCGTCATTGCCAGCGGCTTCACCTACGACCAGATCAGCGAGAAGCGCTTTGACGACTTGGTGAAGGCAGCTAAGTTTGAGGGCTACTACGACGATGCGCGTGCTGAGTTTGACGCGCTGAAGGCGAAGCTCAAGCACAACGTGGCGCAGGACCTTGACCGCCACAGCAAGGTGCTGCGCGAACTGATTGAGCAGGACATCATCATGGCCTACTACTATCAGGAGGGCGTCATCATGGCTTCGCTGCCCACGGACACCCAATACTTGGAGGCCGAACGGTTGCTGAAAAATCCTGATGAGTACCGTCGACTGTTGCAGCCGATTGAACAATAGTCGCTGATATTGTGGACTTTATGCTGAAAACTGCTTGGAAATTTGGTGGAATCTACTTTTCTTCGTATCTTTGCAGCCACATAGATTAAACCGACACATTAAGTACTTTTTATGAGTGGATTTTTCAGCAGACTCTTCGGTCGTGACAACAGCAGTCAAGACGGCATGAAGCAATACAGCGGCCCCTATCACAACGGCAAGGGAACATTCCAGTTTACCGAGACCGCTGAAGGTGAGCGTGTCTTCGAGGGACCGTTTAAGTATAAAGGCATTTTGGGCAACCGCGACGTGCAGGCCCGCGGACAATACGTGAACAACCGCAAGGAAGGGAAGTGGGTCTACCAGATGAGCAGTCCTGAATACAAGAAGACGATTACTGCTGACTATGTCGGCGGACAAATCAGCGGCATCATGGAGTATGAACGGCACGACAGTGCTTTCTACAACGGCATGCGCACCGTGCTGCGCGTGACGGTGAGCGACGGCAAGGTGTGCGGTGCCATCAGCGGCAACTTCGGCGAAGCCGTGCTTCAGGGCACGAGTGACGAAGAGAGCCGTGCCGACGGCCGCTGGCAGATGAAGCTTGAAGACAAGGAGAACGGCAACCGCGAGGACATCGAAGTATGGGAACATGGCACGCTGAAGGAGACTTATGCGCTGGACGGTTACGAGCGGTCGAAACGCAAGACCTACCCCCGTCTGCGCGGACTCGTCAACGACATTCTGGACAATGACCTGCGCAAGATGATCAATATCGTGGGCCGTGGCGAACAGACTCCCGCGCTGCACGTCAACCAAGTGAAAGTGTAAAGCGTCGCCCTCGCGCACGCGCGTATATATAATAAGGTATAGGTAAACTGCCGATTCCCGATTCGAGAATCGGCAGTTCTCGCATCGGGAAACGCCGTTTCCCAAATCGGGAATCGGCAGTTCTTTGCAAGCAAAGCGGCAGAGCCGAGCGCTCACGTTGAGAAACGGCAGTTTGCAAAATGGCTATTAACTTAAGACATAAAACGAACATGAAGAAACTGTTATTGATGGCAATGCTGACTGTGGGCATGACCGCCGTAGCCCAACAGCGAATCGACCTGTGGCCGCAGGGGGCTCCGCACTCCAACGGCGACGCACAGGATACGGCGTATGTAATGGTGTTCAAGTCTCCTCTTTCGGCAGAGGGCAGGGGGACTCCCTGCGTCGTCATTCTGCCCGGTGGCGGCTATAGTCATCTGGCCATCGGTCATGAGGGAACGGAGTGGGCTCCCGTGCTGAACGGCTGGGGCTTCAGTGTGGTCGTGGTGAAATATCGCATGCCGCACGGCGTGAAGGAGGTGCCCATTGAGGACGCCACGGAAGCAGTCAGACTGGTGCGCCGGCACGCTGCCGAGTGGAACATTGACCCGCAGCGCGTGGGCATCATGGGTTCGTCGGCTGGCGGACATCTGGCTTCCACCATCGCCACCCATGCCGCCGCTGCTGACCGTCCCGACTTTCAGGTGCTGTTCTATCCGGTCATCTCCATGGACAAGGCCGTGACGCACCGCTGGTCACACGACTATCTGTTAGGGGCTGATGCCACGCTGCAGCTGGAAGAGCAGTATAGCAATGAGAAGCAGGTGACGGCAGACACACCGCCGGCGTTCATCGTGCTGAGCACTGACGACCACGTGGTGCAGCCTCGGAACGGCGTGAACTATTACTTGGCACTACAGGCACACAACGTGCCCGCCGTGCTGCATGTCTATGCCACGGGCGACCACGGCTGGGGCATACGCCCGTCGTTCCGCCACCATGCCGAGATGCTCATGGAGCTGAAAGGGTGGATAGGCACATTTCTGTTATAGTTTTTGGGAGTGTAGGAGTGTGGGAGTGATAGGAGTGTAGACAAGTGTACCGTAGGTCTTGATGCTGTAGTGCCTTTGGGGCTATTGTCTACAC
>JAFUSC010000157.1 GCA_017467705.1 Prevotella sp.
GACCAACAAATACCTGGAAGGCAAGACGCTGCTGCATGTTCAAAACTTCCTGAACCGCGACTTCGTGGTGTCACGTCTGGTGCACGAAGGCGAGCTGTCCATTCCTAACCGCGACACGGTGTTCCACATCGGCGACCAGATGTTGATTGTCTGCGCCGAGGCCGACCAGGAGGCCATCATGGCCTTCATCGGTCCGAAGCTCGACATTGACTTTGAGCAGCAGGACCAGCCGCTGGTGTCGAAGCGCATCCTCATCACCAACCCGAAGATCAACGGCAAGACGCTGGGCAGCATGCACTTCTCAAGCATGCACGGCGTCAACGTCACCCGCGTCACCCGTCACGGCATGGACCTCTTTGCCTCCGTGGGACTGCCCCTGCAAGTGGGCGACCGCATCATGGTGGTCGGTCCCGAGGATGCCGTGGAGCGCGTGGCCAACAAGATGGGTAACTCCATCCGTCGCCTGAACGCGCCGAACATCGCCACCATCTTCGTGGGCATCATCATGGGTATCATCTTCGGCTCTATCCCCGTGGCGCTGCCGGGCATGCCCGTGCCACTGAAGCTCGGTATTGCCGGCGGACCGCTCATCATAGCCATCCTCATCGGGCGTTACGGCTACAAGATCAAGCTGGTGACCTACACCACGACGTCAGCCAACATGATGCTGCGCGAAATCGGCCTCGTGCTCTTCCTGGCCAGCGTCGGCATCAAGGCCGGAGCCGGATTCTGGAGCACCGTGGTGCAGGGTGACGGACTGCTGTTCGTGCTGACGGGCTTCCTCATCACCATCATCCCCATCTTGGTTGTTGGCACCGTGGCACGCATGAAGTTCAAGTTCAACTACTTCACCATCATGGGTATGCTGGCCGGTACCTACACCGACCCGCTCGCACTGGCGTATGCCCACAGCGTGTGCTCGAAGGAAGCCCCTGCCGTGGGCTACTCCACCGTCTACCCGCTGTCCATGTTCCTCCGCATCTTCACCGCACAGATCATCGTGCTGCTGTGTTGCGGCTGACGAAGACAAAGACTCATCATTAATAAATACTTATTTAATAATACACAATGAAGATAACTAAATTCGCACTACTGGTCAGCGGCATGCTAACCCTCGGGACGTCGACGATGCAGGCTCAGATGGAGCAGAGCATCAAGATCAACGAGGTGCTGACGCTGAACACCCAGAGCCTGCAGGACGAATACGGCATGCACGAAGCGTGGATAGAGCTGGCCAACATCTCATACTCCACGTACAACATTCGTGGGATGTTCCTCACCACGGACACCACCGTGCTTCGCCCCATGAGCGCCCCCGAACGCATGAAGCGGATGAGCCCCATCCCCAGCGGCGACGAGCGCACGAGCCTGCACGGACGTCAACATCTGTTGCTCTTCTGTAACAGCAATCCGGCCAAAGGCGCACTGCACCTGACCGTCAGGATTGACCCCGAGAAACCGACATGGATCGGCCTTTACAATGGTAACGCGACCGAGCTGATTGACTCTGTCACCGTTCCCGTGCTGGCCGCCGACCAGTCGTATGCACGCCGCAACGACGGCGCTGCCGAGTGGCAAGTAAAGGCAGCTGACGCCGTCACCCCCGGCATTGAGAACTTCATCAAGGCCAACGAGTCGAAGACGGCACTCTTCAAGCGCGAAGACCCGCACGGCATAGCCATGACGCTGATGGCCATGGGCATCGTCTTCTTCTGTCTGGCACTGCTCTGGCTGTTCTTTACCGTCTTCGGCACCATCATGAAGCATCAGGAGGCAGCCAAGAAGATGGCACACCAGCAGCCCATGAAGCCCATCACCAAGACCGTGGAGAAGACTATGGAGGTGGGCCACAAGACGGGCGTCATCCTGCAGGAAGGTCTCAAGACGAAAGGTATTGACAAAGAGGTCTACATGGCCGTCATCGCCATGGCCCTCAAGCAGTACGAGGATAATGTGCACGACGTGGAGTCAGGCGTCATCACCATCAAGCCGAAAGATACGGGCTGGGACGATGAATACTCGAAGATGACACAGTTCCACGACCCCATCGTACCCACTACACACACCGCGCCACGTATTCCCACCGGGCCGGAAATGAGATAATCACATATTCTTGGGAAACCACATTTCATCACGTTCAAAGTTAATAGCAATATGAATAAGTATCAATATAAAGTTCAAGGCGTCGACTACGAAGTAGAGATTGAAGAAGTAGAAGGCAACATTGCGAAAGTAAATGTCAACGGCATCCCCTTTGAGGTGGAGTTGCAGCAACCCATCAACGCAGCCAAGCATCCGAGTGTCGTAAAGAGACCCACTCCGCAACCCATTCCCGCAGGGCAGGGCGAAGACAGTCCTGCAACAGAAACAAAGGCACAAGCTAATAACGCCGCACCCTCACAGGGAGGCACCGGCAATGCAGTCAAGGCTCCGCTGCCCGGCACCGTCACCGACGTCTGCGTCGCCGTGGGACAGAAGGTCAATGTCGGCGAGACCATTCTCGTGCTGGAGGCCATGAAGATGCAGAACAACATCGAGGCTGAATATGCAGGAACCGTCACTGCCATCAACGTCAACAAAGGCGACACCGTCATGGAAGGCACCGTGCTGATGACCATCGGCTGACGGGACAACGATCAATAAGTAAATTGTCAAATCGTAAAATCGTAGAATAAACATATGTGGCAATTCATTGCAGAAAACTTCAACGAGTTCCTTACCTATACAGGTTTTGCCAATGCCTCGGCGGGCAATCTGATCATGATTGTTGTCGGTGCCGTGCTGATTTATCTGGCCATCAAGAAGGACTTTGAGCCGTTGCTGCTCGTCCCCATCGGACTGGGCATCATCCTCGGCAACATTCCCTTCCGTGGTGATGCCGGTCTTGAAATAGGACTCTACGAGGATAACTCCGTGCTCAACTTCTTCTATCAGGGCGTGCGCCTCGGCTGGTATCCCCCACTCGTCTTCCTCGGCATTGGTGCCATGACCGACTTCTCGGCACTCATTGCCAACCCGAAGCTGGTGCTCATCGGTGCAGCCGCACAGTTCGGCATCTTCGGTGCCTACATGACGGCTTTGGCCTTAGGCTTTGAACCGAACCAGGCAGCCGGCATTGCCATCATCGGCGGTGCTGACGGCCCTACGGCCATCTTCCTCAGCAGCAAGCTCTCGCCGAACCTGATGGGAGCCATCGCCGTCTGTGCCTACTCGTACATGGCACTGGTGCCGCTGATTCAGCCGCCCCTCATGCGACTGCTGACCACCAAGAAAGAGCGCGTCATCAAGATGAAGCCCGCCCGTCAGGTCAGTCAGACGGAGCGCATCCTGTTCCCCATCATCGGCCTGCTGCTCACCACGTTCATCGTGCCCAGCGGTCTGCCGCTGCTCGGCATGCTCTTCTTCGGCAACCTGCTGAAGGAAAGCGGCAAGACCACCCGTCTGGCCAAGACTGCCGGCTCAGCACTGAACGACATCGTGGTCATGCTGCTCGGACTCACTGTCGGCTGTTCCACACAGGCATCAGAGTTTCTGTCGCTCAACACCATCTTCATCTTCATCATCGGTGCCTGCGCTTTCATCGTAGCCACCATGAGCGGTGTGCTCTTCGTGAAGTTCATGAACCTCTTTTTGCCCGGCGACAAGAAGCTCAATCCGCTGATTGGTAATGCCGGCGTGTCAGCCGTGCCCATGGCAGCGCGCATTTCCAACAACCTCGGACTGGAGTACGACCGCCACAACTTCCTGCTCATGCACGCCATGGGCCCGAACGTGGCCGGTGTGATCGGCTCCGCCGTGGCAGCCGGTGCCCTGCTGGGTTTCCTGTCATAATGCACCGTTAAAGAAGAAAAGAAGCGTATATGTTCCGTTTGTCCCATTCCATAGCCCGCCGTCTGACGTCGCGTGTGACAGCCACCATCCTGATCATCTTCTCTGTCATCGCGCTGCTGATTGCCGGCTTTATATGGATGGCGGGAACGACAATAGGCTTTTTGTTATACATGCAGGATCTTGACACCGCTAATGACAATGCAAATAATACGCTTCAGAATATTGAGACGGCAGTGGCCAACACAGCCCCGGAGGTAGAGGAGTTCACCGACCGCCCCGAGAAGATGTACGACATTACGGAACGCATCCTGCGCATCAATCCCAACATCATCGGGTCGGCAGTGGCCTTCCGTCCCGGTTTCTATCCGCAGAAAGGAACGCAGTTCGCACCGTATGCCTACCGTCAGGACTCTCTGATCAAGACCAAGCAATTAGGCACTGCCACGTACAACTACCACCAAATGGAGTGGTACACCAAAGCCGTGGCGGAGGGAGAAGGCTATTGGAGCGACCCCTACGTCGATGAAGGTGGAGGCGGCATCCCCATGATTACCTACTCGCTGCCGTTGAAGGACACGAAGGGTGAAACCTACGCCGTGCTGACAGCCGACATTGCCCTGAACTGGATAACTACGTTGATTACCGAGGAGGATGACGGCAACAGCTATCGGGATAACACATACAGTTTTATTGTCAGCCGCAACGGAACATTCATTGCCCATCCTGACACCAGCCTCATCATGAAGGAGACGATTCTGGAGTACACCAAGAAGACGCCCGGTGCAGAAGACGATTCCATAGCCGTCAACATGCTTTCAGGCAAGATGAGTTCCAAGCTGACCATCGACACCAGCAACGATTGCTTCATCTACTACGCTCCCATAGAGCGTGCAGGCTGGTCGATGGCTATTGTTGTTCCCACTTCCAGATTCGCCTTCATCGGGACGGTGCTTGGCGTTATTGTTCTGGTCATCATGGGCTTAGGTCTCATCATTGTGTCCATTGTCTGCTACCTGAACATCCGCAGCATCACCAAGCCCATCAGCCGTTTTGCCCAGGCCGCCGACCAAGTGGCGCAGGGAAAGTTCAACGCCATACTGCCCCATGTGAAGTCGAAAGACGAGATGCTGCAACTGCACACATCCTTCAAGACCATGCAGGAGTCACTCATCCGCCAGATTGAGGAGACCCGCTTGGTGAACGAACAGAAGGGTAGCATCGAGCGTGAACTGCACATTGCCCGCAACATTCAGATGTCCATGTTGCCCAAGACATTCCCGCCATTCCCTGACCGCGCTGACATCGACATCTTTGCACAGCTGACACCTGCCAAAGAGGTGGGCGGCGACCTGTACGACTTCTACATCCGCGACGGAAAACTGTTCTTCTGCATCGGCGACGTCAGCGGCAAGGGCGTTCCAGCCTCACTGGTCATGACCGTCACACGTGCCCTGTTCCGTTCCGAGTCGGCCCATGAGAGTGACCCGGCACGCATTGTGAGCCACATGAACGAGGTCATCACCGACAACAACGAGGCCATGCTCTTCGTGACGTTCTTCATTGGCGTGCTCGACCTGCCGACCGGCCGTCTGCGTTACTGCAACGGAGGACACAACGCGCCCTTGACCATCAACGGCGACGAGGTTCACTTCCTGAACGTCACGCCCAACCTGCCCATCGGCATTGATGCCACATGGAAATATCAGGCTCAGGAGACCATGATGCCCAACGGCGCCAGCATCTTCCTCTACACGGACGGACTGAGCGAGGCAGAAAACAAACAGCACACACTTTATGGCGACGAGCAGATTGCCGAAACCCTACGGTACGCTCCGAACTGCTCACCCCAAGAACTGATAGCCCTCATGAATGACGACGTCACAAGACATGCTGACGGGGCTGAACAAAGCGACGACCTTACAATGCTATGCGTCAGGTACAAAGAACTGCAACAGACCATCATCACCCGGCAGGAGCTCACGTTGCACAACCAAGTAGATGAGATTACCCGGCTCGCACCGTTCATCGAGACCATCGGCGAGGAAGCCGGTCTGGACGCCTCGCTCACCATGAGTCTGAACCTGGCCCTTGAAGAGGCCGTGACCAACGTCATTCTCTACGCCTATCCGAAGGATGCCGACGGGCTGGTACACATCGAAGCCATCACCACCGAGAAGCAGCTGCAGTTTGTCATCACGGACGCTGGCAAGCCCTTCGACCCCACCGTCAAGGAAGACGCCGACATCACCCTCAGTGCTGAGGAGCGTCCCATCGGCGGACTGGGCATCTATCTGGTGCGCCAACTCATGGACACCATCAACTACGAGCGTGTCAACGGCCACAATGTGCTGACGCTCTATAAGAATATTGAAGCAAAACACGAAGCATAAGACGGACAAGACATGGAGCAGATCATCATCTTTGGCCTCGGACTCAACGCATGGATTACCATCCTGACCGTGATGAGCATTTTCGTCATCATGGCCCGCACACGTATTCCTGCCGTAGTAGCCTTTCTGGGGGCCATGACCGTTCTGCTCATCTTCGGCATCGTCAGCGAGGCCGAGGGCATGGCGGGTTTCGGCAGCGAGCCCGTCGTGGTGCATGCTGCGTTCTTCGTCGTCATGGCCGGTCTCATGCAGACGGGCGTGCTCTACTGGCTGACCAAGCACGTGTTAGGCTCACCCAAGAACTACCGACAGGCCCTGCTGAAGCTCATGATTCCCATTGCCGGCCTCAGCGCCCTGCTCAATGCCGTCAACGTGGTGGCATTATTCATCGACGTGGTCAAAATCTGGGCCCGCAAGCTGGGTACGGCACCGTCACGGTTGCTGATACCCCTGAGCTATGCGGCCACCTTGGGAGGAACGTGCACGCTCATCGGCAACTCATCAAACCTCGTTATCTCCGGACTCTACGCCGAACAGACGGGCGAGAGCATGAACCTCTTTGCGCCGCTGGTGCCGGGACTGTTCTGCACCGTCGTAGGCATCGGCATGGTCATGTTGCTGCGCAAGATGATTCCTGCCCGTCCATCGCCGGAGACCTCTTTCGAATCGACCAGCGACTACACCGTCGAACTGTTAGTACCGACGGACAACCCTGCCGTCGGCATGACGGCTGACGAAGCCGGGCTGCGCAACGTGCGGGGCGGCTCGCTCATCGAGATTGTACGTTTCGACAAGGAGATCATCACGCCAGTGCCTCAGGATGAGTTCATTCTGGGCGGCGACCGTCTCATCTACGCCGGCCAGATCAACGAGATGCTGGAACTGAAGCGTACGCACGGACTCGTGGCAGCCGATCACCACGTCTACAACATCAGCGAGATAGACACCGACCGCAAGCTACGCACGGCATACGTAGGATTCGGCAGCGACCTCATCGGCACCCACATGAGCGACAACGGTTTTGAGCACCGTACCGACATGGTGCTGGTGGCCGTAGCCCGTCAGGGACGACGCATCGACGGTCAGCCGCGCGAGGTAGCCCTTGAAGCCGGCGACACCCTGCTGCTCGAATGTCCGCCCAAGGACGACCGCGAGATAGAGTCGCTCACCAAGGACAGCCTGACCTTCTTTGATTCCCACTTCGTGCCCCAGTTAGGTCCCAAGACCATTGTGGCTACCGTCATCCTGCTGGCCATGTTCGTGCTGAGCGTCACCCACGTGATGCCCCTGATGGCTACCACCATGCTGGCCGCAGGCGCCATGCTGCTCATGAAGTGCTGCCGCATGACCAAGGTGACGAAGTACATCGAGTGGGACCTGCTGCTCATTCTCGGCTCCACGGTGGTGTTCTCTACGGCCATCACCAAGACCGGCGTGGCCGAGACCGTGGCCAATGGCGTGCTCAACATGTGGGGCGACTCCCCCAACCCGTACGTCATCATGGCCCTGCTGTGCATCCTGGCCTCCGTCTTCAGCGAAATCATCAGCGACGTCGGTGCCTGCGGTGTGTTCTTCCCCATCGCCTACCACGTTGCCGTAGCCATGGGTTGCAATCCCATGCCCTTCGTCATCTCCCTGATGCTGGCGGTGACCATCAGCTTTGCCTCGCCCATCGGTTCGAGCACCCACATGCTCATCTACGGTCCGGGCGGTTTCAAGTTCACCGACTTCATGAAGATCGGTATGCTCATGCACGTGGTGCTGCTGGCAGCCGACCTGCTCATCGTAAACTTCGTTTATCCATTATATAATTAAGAATCAAAAAAACAATAGCGCTTATGAAAACTACATTTCGTGAAGAAAACGGCAAGTTCATTGCCACACTTGAAGGACGTCTCGACACTGCTGCATCCGAGCAGACGGGCAAGGATCTGGAGCCGCTGTACGACTGCACCGGCCACGACATCATCATCGATTGCAGCAAGCTGGAATACATCAGCAGTTCGGGCCTGCGCCTCCTGCTCAACCTGCGCAAGCACGCAGGCGCCGTGGGCAGCAAGGTCATCGTGAAGAACCTTAACACCGAAATCCAAAAGGTTTTCCAGATGACGGGCTTCAGCAGCCTCTTTGAAATCAAGAACGATTAACGAAAAGAAAAAGAATACCACATTATGATTTTCAACATTCAAGAAAAGGACGGAGGCATGTACGCCTCCATCAACGGTCGCCTCGACACGCCGACTGCCGTCACTGCCCAGCAGGAGATTGCCCCACTGCTGGAGAACGCAGACAAGGAAATCACGCTTGACTGCAGCGGTCTGGAGTACATCAGCAGCTCGGGGCTGCGCCTGTTCCTGACCATCCGCAAGGAGGCAGCCAACAAGAACGGCAAGGTCATCATCACCAACATCAACGAAGACATCAAGAAGGTCTTTATGATGACAGGGTTCTTCAATCTGTTCGAAATCCGTTAAGCCACCGATATGGGAGCCAAACAGACCCCTATGGAAAGTAAAGGAAGACCCCGCATCGCCATTATCGATGCCAACACCCTGGCCGTGCTGGGACTGAAGCAGGTGTTGCAGACCGTCATGCCCATCATGACGGTCGACACCTATGGTTCGTTTGCCGAGTTGCAGGCCAACCATCCGGAAAACTACGTGCACTACTTCGTGGCCATGGACGTTGTGCTGAGCAACCGTCAGTTCTTCACCGACCACCGGCGTAAGACCATTGTCCTTACGCTCTCGCTCGACACCATGTCACCGCTCAGCGAATTCCACTCACTCTGCATCAACCAGCCCGAGCAGCAGCTCATTCGCCAGTTGCTCATGTTGCAGCAGTACGCGCACAGCGGGGGCCGCAACCTGCCGCCCATGCCGCAGGTGCTGCAACAGAAGGTGCTCAGCGACCGCGAGATTGAGGTGATGTCGCTCATCGTGCAGGGCTACATCAACAAAGAAATAGCCGACCGCCTGAACATCGGGCTGTCCACCGTCATCACCCACCGCAAGAACATCATGGACAAGCTGGGCATGAAGAGCGTCAGTGCCCTCACCATCTATGCCGTCATGCACGGCTACGTAGACATCAATAAGATTTAGTTCACAACCTGTACGGCGCTGAATTGCCAGTACAGAACGCACCGTTTCCGGGAGCAGAACGCACGGTTTCGCGGTACAACAGCGCCAGTCCCCGACCGTCCAGCCCAAGCTGCGCAATCGTCCACCTCCAGCTGCGCGATCGCGCAGCTGGAGGTGGACGATCCGGAAAAGGTATCCCTGTACCGCGAAACAGTGTGTTCTGCCCCGCACAATGGTTAGAAACTGACCTTCACTGCGGCGGTGAGGCGCTGTTTCCACGCTTGCAGGTAGGTGAACCATGCCTCGGCACTGTGGATGCTGCCAAAGGAGTCGGCGGCAGCGGGTTGCGGCTGCTCGTTGTCTGAGCAGAACGTGACGGCGTAGTGCAGCTCAGCCGTCGGCGCACTGACAACAAACGCATAGTTGCGCTTGTCGGCGGGCAGCTCGCTGACAATGTTCTGGCGCGGAAGACAGATGCCGAGCCCCACGGTCTCACGCTTGTGCCCCACGGAGTCCTTAGCCGAAACGGGCCAGTCAGTGCCCCAGCAGCCGCGCAGTCCCTCGCGGTCAGTGTACTCGGTGGAGTTCTTGACGTTGATGACACCCGTGCAGAATTGGTGAAAGGCTGAGGGTGAGTTAAGGGTCGAGGATAAAGGATCGAGGGCGGTGGGTGAAGGGTAACTGAAACGGATGTCCACCATGCAGTCGCGCCGGCCGGCGTAGAGCGTGTAACGGGTGGTCATGGTGAGGGTGGTGGGTGGAGGGTTGAGGGTGGAGGGTGAAGGGTGGAGGGTTAAGGGGGCGTTCCAACCTTCGTCAACGACCTCAATGACGGTGCGCAGGGGGCCACGGGCAATGATGCGCAGCGTGCGGTGCTGCACGTCGTCGAGCATGACGGGCTGCTCGCCGTCCCAGCCGCGCAGGGTGCCAAGGCCCAGCGTAGAACCGACCCACAGCACGTCGTCACCGAAGCCTGAGGCCTTCTGCGTGCTGTCGGGATAGAACTGCGTGTCGCGCAGCTCCAGCCCCTCGCGGTACTTACCGTAGATGTCGACCGTCTGACGATGGTCGAAGTAGACGCGATAGCCCACCAGACGATTCTCGAAGGCCGGACCGTGATGGTGCAGCTGCCAGTAGGGATTGGTGCCACGGTCGACGGTGAGGCTGCTGATGTAGAGGTCCTGCTTGTTCTCTTCCTTGATCTTCTTGTTTGACAACAGCATCTCGGCGTAGACCTGCGGCTCATAGCTGTGGGGCTGACCGACGGATGACAGCTCCACGCTGAACTGCAGCTGCTCGTGGGGCTTCAGGTCGGTCAGGAAGCAGAGTTCGTCGAAGTATCCGTCACCGTCGAGGTCGTCTAACTGGTACGGCACTTCCTGTCCGTCGCGCATGACAAGGGCTGAACGGAGCCAACGGTACGACGAAAGGGGAATGACAACGGGGTGTGACGTCAGCGGCGTCGCCGACTGATTGGCAACGTCAACAGGGATGACTACAGCGGTGACTGCCTGCCCGAAAACTGCGACACAGCAGCACAGGAACAGCAACAACAAAAACAGATGTTTTTTCATGACGGATTTGTTTAATCGTACAACATTTGGACAAAGATAAACAAAAATTAGCTTGATTTTTTACTTTTTTAGGTTAAAATTTGGAATTAATTAGATTTTTTAGTAAATTTGCAGACGTTTTTAACATCAGCTATCAAAAATTAATACACAAACGTGCGAAAAATATACGCTCTACTGGTGATTTGCATGCTGCTCTGCATCGGGTGCGAATGGCGGCTCAAACCCAACGACGAACAGAAGTCGCTGCGGGTTGACGTGGAGCGTTATGACCGTATTCAGGCGCTTTACCTGACGACGGGCGACCGCGCTGCCCTGCAACAGCTCAACACGCAATATCCCGTACAGACGCGCACGCTGATAGAGGACTTGTTAAAAATAGGCCACGTCAACGATGCCGACATCAATTCGAAGTTCCTGAGCCTGTATCAGGACTCCGTGCTGCGTGCCGTCATTGCCGACGTGGAGCGCAGCTACGACAACATGGACGACATCAGCGACGAGCTGACCGACGCCTTCGAGGAGCTGAAGGACGTGATGCCCGACATGGAACTGCCTACGGTCTACGCACAGATAGGCACGCTGAAGGAGAGCATCGTCGTCTCAGGCAACACGCTGGGCATCTGTCTGGACAAGTATCTGGGTGAAGACTATGCGCTCTATCAGCAGGTCTACACCGAGTCACAGCGCCGCCAGATGGTGCGCGCGATGATTGTGCCCGACTGTCTCGGCTTCTATCTGCTCAGCCTTTTCCCATTCCCCGACACGGGCGAGACAGCTGATTTCCGGCATCGCCACATGGTGAAGATTCAGTGGGTGGTCAACCAGCTGCTGAAGAAAGACGTGTTCACCAATGACGCCGTCAAGTCAGTTGACACGTACATGCACCGGCACCGCCAGCTGACGATTCCGCAACTGCTCGAAAGCGCTGACACAAGCATTGTCGTGCTGCCGGAGAATCCACCTGTTAAACAGTAACTACCCCAAACAACATGAAACGCATCACCATCTTACTGGCTGCACTGTCACTGTCACTTGTGCAGCTGTCAGCCCAGCAGTCATTGTCACTGCTCGACATCACCCGAGGCACTTTCCGCACGGAGCGCATGGCCGCCGTGGAGCCTTTTGCCGACGGCACGAGCTACACACGCATTTCAGCCGACGGACGGCGCATCGAACAGTATTCATTCAAGGACGGCCAACAGACGGCCACGCTGTTTGACCTGAGCACGGCACGCGGCGCCAAGTTCAACGGCATCGACGACTACATCATGAGTCCCGACGGGCGGCGTATCCTGATTCAGACCGAGACGGAGTACATCTACCGCCACTCGTTCCGCGCCGTGTTCTACATCTACGATGTGCAGAACCAGACGCTGGAGCCGCTGAGCGACGGCGGACCGCAGCAGGCACCGCTCTTCTCGCCCGACGGACAGCTCATTGCCTTCGTGCGTGACAACAACATCTTCCTCGTCAAGCTGCTCTATAACAACTCGGAGAGTCAGGTGACGAAGGACGGCAGGCGCAACGAGATCATCAACGGCGTGCCCGACTGGGTCTACGAAGAAGAGTTCTCGACGGCACAGAGCATGGTGTTCACCGCCGACTCGAAGCAGCTCTGCTGGATTCGCTACGACGAAAGCGAGGTGCGCGAGTTTGCCTTCCCACTCTATAAAGGCAGCCGACCGGAACTGACTGACTTTGCCGAATATCCTGGGGCCTACGCCTACAAATATCCCATTGCGGGTGAACAGAACTCGACGGTCAGCGTCATGAGCTTCGACATCAAGAGCCGCCAGACACGCACGTTGCAAGTGCCGCTCGACGCTGACGGCTACATTCCACGCATCAAGTCAACCACCGACGCTTCAAAAATCATCGTGATGACTATGAACCGCCATCAGGACTGCCTGAGGCTCTACGCCGTCAACCCGCTATCCACCGTCAGCCAACTGCTGATAGAGGAACGGGTGGCCAAGTATGTGAAGGAGGAGGTGCTGGAGAACATCCAGTTCACTGACAACAACATACTGCTGCCGAGCGACCGCAGCGGCTTCATGCACCTGTATCTCTACACGCAGGGCGGACAGCTGGTGCGCCAGCTGACGCAGGGCGACTACGAGGTGTGCGACGTCTACGGCTACGACGAGAAGACGGGTGATGCCTTCTTCTCAGCCCACATCAACGGACCGCTCGACCAGCAGGTGTGCGTGGCGCACAAGAACGGCAAGACCGAACAGCTGACCAAACGTGCAGGATGGAACACAGCCCTGTTCTCCACCAACTTCAAATATTTCATCAACACGTGGAGTGACCTGAACACGCCTTCCGTCGTCACCTTGAACGAAGGAAGCAAGACCCGTGTCACGCTCATTGACAACAAGGCAGTCGCCGACAAGCTGGCCCTATATAATATAGGTACGCGCGAGACATTCACGCTGACCACGAGTGAGGGCGTCACCCTGAACGGCTGGATGATCAAGCCTGCCGACTTCAACGCTGCAAAGCAATATCCCGTCATCATGTATCAGTATGGCGGGCCCGGCAATCAGCAGGTGCGCAATGCGTGGGACATCGGCATGTGCGGACAGGGAGCACTCATGGAGCAGTACCTTTGCCAACAGGGTTACATCTGCGTCTGCGTTGACAACCGCGGAACGGGCGGACGTGGTGCTGACTTCGAGAAATGCACCTATCTGAACTTGGGCCAGTTGGAAAGCCGCGACCAAGTGGAGACGGCGCTGTGGCTGGGACAGCAGCCTTACGTGGATAAAGACCACATTGGCATCTGGGGTTGGTCGTACGGCGGATTCAACACGCTGATGTCCATGTCAGAGGGTCGTCCGGCCTTTGCCGCAGGCGTGGCCATTGCACCGCCCACCAGCTGGCGTTACTACGACAGCATCTACACGGAACGCTACATGCGCACGCCGAAAGAGAACGCCGGCGGATATGACCAGAACCCCATATCGCGGGCAGGGAAGCTGCACGGCGCCTTGCTGCTTTGCCACGGACTGGCCGACGACAACGTGCACTTCCGCAATACGGCAGAATACACAGAGGCATTGATACAGGCCGACAAGGATTTCCAGATGAACGTCTACACCAACCGCAACCACAGCATCTACGGAGGCAACACGCGGCAGCACCTCTTCCGTCAGGCCGTCAATCACTTTAACAAACACTTAAAACCATAAGACAACAATGAACAGAAGACTTTTCGTTTTATCATTCGCACTGGGGCTGTTGGCCTTGCAGCCTGCACAGGCGCAGCAAGTCAACGTCAGCGTCAGCAACACCACAGTATTTCAGCGGCAGGAACTCGTTGAACTCGACGCCCAGACCGTATATGACAAGCTCGGCATCAGTGGTGGCCGGCAGTTCAAGGTCATCAATGCGCTCAAGCAGGAAGTGGCTTACCAGATTACTTACGACGGGAAAATACTCATCGACACCAGCGTTCGACCGAATGGCGAGGCCCGTTTCACCATCGTGCCCGGCCTGCCGCGCCCGGTGAAGAACGCGGTCTACGGTCGTCAGTACCCCGAACGTGTCGACGACATCGCTTGGGAGAACGACCGCACAGCCTATCGCCTTTATGGTCCGGCGCTGCAACGCAGTGGTGAGCGTGCCTTCGGCAACGATGTGTGGGTGAAGAACACGCCCGACCTCGTCGTGGAACAGCGCTACGAGCTGGAGCTGAGCAACCACGCTGCCGTGCAGGCACTGCGCAAGGCGGGCAACACGGCTGCTGCCGACTCGCTGGAAGAGCTGACCACTTATCACTTCGACCACGGCTACGGACTCGACTGCTACAAGGTGGGACCGTCGTTGGGCTGCGGCGCACCGGCACTGATGGATGGCGACAAGATAGTCTTCCCTTATAGCTACGTCGATTATGAGATATTAGACAACGGCCCGCTGCGCTTTACCGTCGCCCTCACGTACGAGACCAAGGAATATCACGGCGACCAAGTGACCGAGCACCGCCTGCTCTCGCTCGACAAAGGCTCCAACTTCAACCGCCAGACGGTCTGGTACGAAGGTGCCACGAAGCCCCTCGACATCGCTTCGGGCGTAGTGATTCACAACGAAGACACCACCTCAATGCTGCTCAACAAGGACTTTGTCATCTATGCAGACCCGACGGACAACCCCAACGGCCAGAACTTCCAGATTTACGTAGGCGTGGTGTTCCCCTACGACCAAGTCCAGACGCAGTTCATTGCTAACGAGGGCGGAGCCAACGGCATTGCAGGCCATGCACTGGTGGTGCGCCGTGGGGTGCAGCCTGGCGAGAAAGTTACTTATTACTGGGGCTCGGCATGGTCGAAGTACGATTGTCGCAACTTCATGAACTGGATATGGCACACTGACAATCTGCGCAGTCAAGTGATGAATCCGCTAAAGGTGGAGATACAATGAAGCGTGCTGTTATCATAGGAGCCTCATCGGGCCTTGGGCTTGAAGTGGCTAAGATATTACTGAACGACGGGTGGCAACTGGGTGTTGCCGCTCGTCGTTCTGACTTATTAAGAGAGTTGCAACAGCAGTGGCCTGACCGCGTCATGACGGCGGCAATTGACGTCAACGATCCGCAGGCCGACGCACAGCTGTTGGCACTCATCGACCGAATGGGCGGCATGGACCTTTATTTCCATGCGGCTGGAATCGGTTGGCAGAACCCGCAGTTGGAAAAGGAGAAGGAGCTGGCCACCGTTACGACCAACGGCGTCGGCTTTACGCGCATGGTGGGCGCTGCGTTCCGCTATTTCGCAGAACACGGCGGCGGCCACATAGCAGCCATCACGTCCATTGCCGGTACGAAAGGACTGGGCCCTGCACCGGCTTATTCAGCAACAAAAGCATTTCAGAACTGTTACTTGCAGGCATTGGAACAACAGGCCAATGCCCGCAAACTGAATATCCGTTTCACCGACATCCGCCCCGGCTTCGTAGCAACAGACCTGCTGGGCGACAATCCCCGTTACCCGCTGCTCATGCAGCCTCAGCCGGTAGCTCAGGCCATTGTCCGTGCCATCTACGGTCAGAAGCACGTGGCTGTCATTGACACACGCTGGCATCTGATCACTGCCCTGTGGCGCCGCGTGCCCCGCTGGGTGTGGCGGAGACTGAGATTAGCTGTGTAGGATTCAGAGCATCTTACACAGCTGCTCCAGATAGTGCCGGTCCGTCTCATCGAACGTGGCGAGTTCTTTGGAGTCAATGTCAAGCACGGCACGCACGGTGCCGTCGGCATTGAACAGCGGCACCACAATCTCACTGCGCGACAGCGAGCTGCACGCAATGTGGCCGGGGAATTGTTCCACGTCGGGTACTACCTGCGTCTGTCCCGTCTTCCACGCCGTGCCGCACACACCCCGTCCATACGCAATACGAAAGCAGGCAGTCGGTCCCTGAAACGGACCGACCACCAGCACGTCATCCTTCACGCGGTAGAACCCTGTCCAGAAGAAGCCCATGGCCTCATGCAAGGCGGCTACCACGTTGCTCATCACTGCCACCTCGTCACGTTCGCCCTCAATGAGCGACGCAATCTGCGGCAGCAGTTGTTCATATCGTTCCTGTTTAGTCATGCGACCGCTTAATAGTTCTCAGCCTTCACTTGGAAGTAAGCCTGCGGATGGTCACAGACGGGGCACACGTCGGGCGCCTTCTTGCCGATGACGATGTGACCGCAGTTAGCGCACTGCCAGATGACGTCGCCGTCCTTTGAGAACACACGCTCCTTCTTCACATTGTCCAGCAGTTTGCGGTAACGCTCTTCGTGCGCTTTCTCGATGGCTGCCACGCCCTCAAACTTCTCGGCAATCTCATCAAAACCTTCTTCACGGGCTTCGCGGGCCATGCGGGCATACATGTCGGTCCACTCGAAGTTCTCACCGCCGGCAGCTGCCTCCAGGTTCGATGCCGTGTCCTTGATGGCACCGCCCTCCAAAAGCTTAAACCACATCTTGGCGTGTTCCTTCTCGTTGGCTGCGGTCTCCTCGAAGATGGCGGCTATCTGTACGTAGCCGTCCTTCTTGGCCTTCGATGCCCAGTAAGAATACTTGTTACGTGCCATTGACTCACCGGCAAATGCCTCTTGCAGGTTCTGCTCGGTCTTTGTTCCTTTCAGTTCTTTCATAATTCGGTTATTTGTTTAGTTAATGTTAAGAAATTCTTTTGCAAAGATAATGCAAACGACGTGAATATCCAAATAAAACTTCAAAAAAGTCACGACGGTGCATATCGTTCGTGTCGTCTTCTGTCACCACGGCAGGTCAGAGAAGCGTTTGCGGCCCTTGACGTAATACTGCCACAGCAGCGAAAACGCCCGTTGTCCGCTGACGGTCTCCACCCGACGCGAGGCTTGAATGGCGGCACGGTCAGCGGTGAAGTCCTTTTTCCACTTGCGGAACGCATGGCGCGCACGGTAGACGGCGCAGAAATCGCCCCAGCTATGCTTCAGCAGCAGCATCTCCCACGCTGCCACATAGTCGAGCACTCACCGCCAGCGCATGACGTGCCGCAGCTCGGCGTCGGGCAGACACTTGTAGAGCATGGTCAGGTTGTTGCGGAAGTTGAGAAAGGTCTTCATGGGGTTCGACTTTGGCAACGTGCCGCCGCCGACATGATAGACTAGAGAATCAGGCACGCAGCAGATGCGCCGCCCGCGGATGCACAGCCGCCAGCAGAGGTCAATCTCCTCGTTGTGGGCAAAGAAACGGCCGTCCAGCCCGCCTGCCTCCCAGTAGTCACGCGAACGGATCATCAGCGCAGCCCCCGTAGCCCACAGCACGTCGACCACCGTGTCGTATTGTCCGTCGTCGCGTTCCACCGTGTCGAACAGCCGTCCGCGACAGAAGGGATAGCCATAGCGGTCAAGGTATCCCCCACCCGCCCCGGCATATTCAAAGCGGTCCTTGTCTGCGACGGAGAGCAGCTTGGGCTGACAGGCGGCCACGTCGGGGTGGCTGTCCATGAACTCTATGAGCGGCGTGAGCCAGTGGTGGGTCACCTCAATGTCGCTGTTGAGCAGCAGGTAATAGTCAGCCTCAACCTGCCGCAGGGCCTTGTTGTAGCCCTCGGCAAAGCCGTAGTTGCGGTCAAGCTGAATGATGCGGCACTCGGGGAAGTGCGTGCACAGCAGTTCGAGCGACACGTCCGTCGAGGCATTGTCGGCCACGTAGACGACGGCCTCGTCGCGTGAGTAACGCAACACCGACGGCATGTACTGCCTGAGCATCTCCTTGCCGTTCCAGTTGAGTATGACAATCGCTACCTTATCCATCTTTTATTTATTAGCCTTTCAACTCTTCCACCTTCAACGCCGTGCGGCCGTGGTTAAAGCCGCCCAGCCGCACGCTGAGCAGCTGGTTGTCGTAGTCATTGCTGGCCAGCGCCGCCGGCAGCTCCACACGTATATAGTTGCGCGTAAAACCGTGCATGGCGCGGCCGCGCGTGGCACGCTCAAAGAGCACCTCGGCCTCCGTGCCGATGTAGTGCCCGTAGAAGGCATGCGTCTTCTCGTCAGACAGCTGGAGCAACCGATGGCTGCGCTGCTTCTTCGCGGGCTCGTCAACCACATAGGGAATCCGCAGCGCCGCCGTGCCCGGACGTTCTGAGTAGGGGAATACGTGCAGCTGGGTGACGTCAAGCGCCTGCAAGAAGCTGTAGGTCTCCTCGAAGCACTCGGGCGTCTCGCCCCGACAGCCCACCATCACGTCAACACCGATGAAGGCATCAGGCATCACCTGCTTGATGTGGCGTATCTTGTCAGCGAAGAGCGCCGTGTCATAGTGGCGGTGCATCAGTCGCAGCACGGTGTCGCTGCCGCTCTGCAGCGGTATGTGGAAGTGAGGCATGAAGGCGCGGCTGCGGGCACAGTAGTCTATCAGCTCATCACTGAGCGGGTCGGGCTCCAGACTGCTGATGCGGTAACGGCTGATGCCCTCCACGTCGTCAAGCGCCTTCACCAAGTCAAGGAACTGCTCACCGGTGGTCTTGCCGAAGTCGCCGATGTTGACGCCCGTCAGCACAATCTCCTTGCCGCCCTCGGCAGCGGCCTCACGTGCCTGACCGACCAGCGACGCGATGGTGGGGTTACGCGAGAAGCCACGCGCATAGGGGATGGTGCAATAGGTGCAGAAGTAGTCGCAGCCGTCCTGCACCTTCAGGAAGTAGCGCGTGCGGTTGCCGCGCGAGCAGCTCGGCGCAAACGAGCGGATGTCCTTCGTCTTCTGCGTCCAGTGCGGCGCAGGACTATCCTCTCCGGTCCGGTACGACGCGGCACTGCCGCGTCCCACAAACGCCTCTGACAGGAACTGCACCAACCGGGCCTTCTCGTCGGAGCCCAGCACCAGGTCCACCCCCTCTATCGCGCTGACCTGCTGAGGCTCCAGCTGCGCGTAGCACCCCGTGACGACGACAAACGCCGCAGGGTTCTCACGCACCAGCCGGTGAATGGCCTGACGGCACTTGTGGTCAGCCACGTCGGTCACCGAGCACGTGTTGATGATGCACAGGTCAGCCGGCTCGCCCTTCTCAGCCGTGCGCACACCCATCTCGGCCAACATCTTCGCAAATGTAGACGTCTCCGAGAAGTTCAGCTTGCAGCCCAACGTGAAGTAGACAGCCGTCTTGCCCTGAAAGGCGGAAGTATCAATCATTTTTCACCTGTTATTTCTTATCCACCTACAAAGGTACGACGAAATCAGCAAACAACAAAGAAATTCACGCTTTTTTGCCGTTTTTCAGATAAGTGTCATTTTTATACGAATTTTTAACATTTCGTAATTTGTTGACTGACAGCTGATTGCAAAAAAGTTACAAAAACAGGCAAAAAAAAGTTTGAAAAAAAAGTACAACGTATTGAAAAAATACTTACCTTTGCATCGTTTTAATAAACAAATGATTGTTTTACAGATTTAAAAAGCAAAGAAAAATGAAAAAATTAGTATTGATGTTCGTTGCTATGGCAGCTATTTCGTTCGCTTCTTGCGACAACAAGGGTCAGAAGGTTGAGAACAATGCAGACAGCACTGAAGTTGCTGACACTGCTGCTCAGGACACTGCTGCTCAGGACACTGCAAAGGTTGACACCGCAGTTGTTAAGTAATTCAGTTACTTACGAACAAATTGAGAGAAAGAAACCGTCAGGCATCGCGCCCGACGGTTTTTCTTTTTGTCCCTTTCCGTCACAGTCATCCGTTCGGCGGTGGTCAGTTGCCGGGGTAGCAGATTTCCCCTGTCAGTCGGGGCTAAGCGTGCTATTCCCGGGAGCAGAACGCGCTGTTCCGCGGTACAGCGAGCACGATTCCCAAGCTTTTGCCTCCAGCCAAAAGATCTTTCGGCTGGAGGCAAAAGACCTTTCGGCCCGGGCCAAAAGTTTCGATAAGCATGGTTTCGTACCGCGAAACGGTGCGTTCCGCTCCGCAGAAATGCGCGTTATGAACCTCGAAAACGACGGACGGCAATCTGCAAAGCCCTTATTCCGGATGGTTGAAAAGGCTGAAGAACTGCTTTTGGTCTATATTATTTACCACAAACTATAAACTATATTGCCATTCTTCAATAAGCGGACTGTAAATGAACCATGTTCCTCACCTGCTTGTTCGATAAACCATCGTTTGTCCTCCCAGTAATATCCTTGCTCATATTGCTTGGTGTAATTGTTGTAAACCACAACTCTTTTCTTTTTGAATAGTGGCTTTATGCAATCGGCAACCAAATCATGAATATCAACGTCTCCCTCATAGTTTTCATAGACAGGCGGAACGATGGGATACTCCTTGATAACTAAGCTGTCCATTGCTATAATCCGGTGTGTTATTTCGTCTATATCATGCTTTGTATATGAAGCACCAAGCCACTTGTCTTCTTTCTTGATATGCTCGACAACTTCAGCTTTGTCTAACACAAAAGTATAATGCTCCCGCTGATAATAAATATAATGGCTTGCGTCCTTATCTAATTTCATGTATGAAGAACACCCTGTCATTATAAAAATCAGCAAAACCGGAACGGTTGTTTGCAAAGCCCTCCGCAGAGCTTCTGAGCACCAAGGCGATTTATCTGTTGTCTGTGTCATATTCGTCATTGTTTTAAGTTTTGCGTTCTGTCGTACCTCCCACCACACAGGACAGCAAGAGATTACATGTGCAAAAATACGAACTAATGCTGAATTAACCAAATTTCTGTCCAAATATTTAAATCTGTTTATTCTCCATCGCCGTCCGCATGATTTACATCCCACCCCTCCCCTAAAAGGGAGGGGAGTGCCTACGGATAAGGACGGCGGCAGCCGCTCCCCTCCCTTTTAGGGGAGGGGCAGGGGTGGGGTATGACACAGGTACAGAACTTAGGCTGCAGCGGAGCAGAACGCACTGTTTCGCGGTACGGGGGCGCCTTTTCCGGAGCGTCCAGCCCGAGCTGCGCGATCGCGCAGTTGGAGGTGGACGATCGCGCAGCCCAAGGTGGACGGTCGGAAACAGACAGTATTGCACCGCAGAACCATGCATTTTGTACCGCAGAACAGACAGAATTGCGCCGCGCAACAAACGTATGGCACCGCGCAACAGGGCGTCGGGGGTCTCCCAGCCGTTTGTAGTCCTTGTTGGAAAGAACCACAGGGACTCCAGTGCGCACATTTAATCTGTTCATTCAGTTCACTTTGCGAATTAGACCATAAGAGAGTCCTGACAGATGCCGGTGGAACTCTTCTTGCGACTTTCGCGTAACATTTGCGTCAGCATTTGATTACGCTGCAAATTTAATAACATTTCCTCGTATCTCAAAATTATTTCCTTAAAAAGTGCTCACCGGCGCCCGGCTCTGCCGCTTTGCCCAGCAAAGAACCGTTCCGGTGATCTCAGAGAAAACGGTATTTATATAAGTTAGGTACCGCCTAACTCATGATTTTGCATTTTTAATAGCAAAGAGAAACGGAATTGCAGATTTTTGAGCTACAAAATCGCTAAAGTAGCCTAATATTTATCCTGAATTTTGCTCATTTTCGATTTAAATTTGTAATTTTGCACCAAAGAAAGAAATATGGGTCAATTAGCATTTCTACGGATGTTCATTCTGGTGGCAATATCCATCGATGCCAATGATAATCGGCGGCATGTTCATGTATTCTACAAGGGCAAGCGCCACCAGCACTCGTTGGCAAAGATCTGGATAGAGTCAAACGGCCAGCAATGCGTTGAGATTGCCGAGTCGACCCTATCTGCGAAGGACAACGAAATGCTTGTCGCCGCCATCAACCGCAACTGGGAGTTTATCAACGAACATGTACCTAAGGCCTTCAACGGCGAGAAGACCATATCAATTGACATAGAGAAATAAAAGAAATAGGAGGACCAGATTATGTGTAAAATGAAAGACGTTAACGTTGGAATCAAGGACATGGATTTCAAGACGTATCGCGGAAAGATGGTTGTGCACCTGACCGACGGACGGACGGTTATCGTGCCCGTGTCGTTCTTCCCCGACATCAAGCAGATGCCCGTCAAGGAGCGCGAGAAGTGGATGGTGCTCGACGACCAGTATTTCACCTTTGAGAACATGACGCGCGTTTACTCCGTGCTCGACTTGCTGAAAGCCGCATAAGAGTTTATGGCAAGAAATGAGCCCTGGACACGCGAGCAGGCCCGGAAGTTTGCCGAGACCTGTCGCCTGATGAAGAGCAACACCATGCTGAGCCGCGAAGTGACGTATGAGGAAATCACTGCGCACTAAAGCAAGATTTTATTTAGGTGCCTTCAATGCCCTGACGATGACTTTCAAAATCTGCAAAATCAGTTTCAAAATTTACAAAATCTTTCGCTCCAGGCATTTTTGACCAAGGTTTTTAGGGGAA